>NZ_JASNVZ010000002.1:0-429141 GCF_049311085.1 Sphingomonas sp. 3-13AW
GCGCGACGAGACCAGGAAATAGCGCGTCGGTGCGCACGTTGCCGGCAACATGGGCGTCATAGGACGTGCCAGGCCCGCGCTCCGTCCAGTCGGCGTTGGGGAGGATCGGCAGCAGCAGCACCCGGCATCCGCGTGCCTGCAGAAAGCCGACGATCAGCGCGAGGTCCACCCACATCTGCGGGTTGGTGTGATCGCCGTATGCGTTCGGCACGCCGCTGTAGAAGTAGTTGTTGCCGATCCAGACGACAGCCGTTCTCGAGGCGACCGACAAAGCGAAATCGGGCACGAATGTCGCAGGGCCGTCGAAGGTGACAGCGCTCTGGCCCGGCTCCTGGGTGAGCCGGTACGCGAAGCTGGCACCGTTCGGAGCCGATACCGTCACGCGGCGGCTGACGCCGTTCCGCGCGACAACGCCGCTCATGGTCATGCCGGTGGTGAGGCCGGCGTCGCCCGTCGTGAGGATCGCGGCCGGGTTGTTGCCGTCGATCGGGGCGCCGTTGATGCGGGTGACAGCAACCGAGCCGCTCGCCGGCAGCGCTCCGGCCAGCGTCAGCTCGATAGGCTTGGCCCCGCTGCGGTAGACCATCCGCGCGTCGGAGGAATAGCGCGCGACGCTGGTGAAGGGCTGGCCGTAGCGAGCGGCGAGCACCTGCGGCCAGCGGTCGGTGACATCGGTCGGATCGGAGAGGCTGTTGCCGATGAACGCGAACGGCTGATCGAGCGAATAGCTCGGGAAGTCCATCCGCCGCGCCTGGCCGTCGAGCGTGATCGCGCGACCGCCCCAGGAGACGACGTGAGATGTCGGCTGTCCTGCCGTCGACCATTCCACATAGCCGCGCGGGTTGGCCGCGCTGGAGAGCGCGACCGCACGCGGCGAGAGGATCTTGACCGCCACGGCTGCGGCATCGGCTTCGCGCAGGGCTTCGAGCGTGCCCGGCAGGCCATAAACCTTATCCTGGGACAAGCCGCCGTGCATCAGGTCTAGGCGGGTGGACTCCTCCTGGTTCTTCAGACCGACCCATGCGCCAGGCGCGTACATGCTGGGCGTCCACACGAACTCGCGCTCGCCCTCGACTACATAGACATGCAGGCCCGGCCGGCGCTGCGGAAGCGGGATCGCCTCACGTTCGGCGTAGCTCGCAACCGAGCGGAAGCCGGCGAGGTGCCCGACCGATGCCTCGGCCAGCTTGTCCATGACGACGCGCTTGGTGACGCCCTGGTCGAGGACGGTGACGGTTTCGCGGCCAGTGGGCTCCACGATCTCGGGCAGCTCGGAAATCTTGGGCATGGGTCAGCGTCCGATGACGAGGAGGTTGATGCCGTCGATGCGGCGGTCGTTCTGGTCGTCGGCCTGCACCTGGACGAGGCAGGAGGCAGCGCCGGGGTTGCCCACGATCTGGGTCCACCCGTCGCGCGTCTGGCTGGCGGCGGCGATGTAGGGGCAGGCCAGCGCGAACAGGCACGCGTTCGGGAAGGCGATGGGATAGTTGAGCGACACGCTGGGCTCGTCGACGAGCAGCGCACGATAGGTCACCCACTGGACGATCAGGCCGCCCGGCAGCGTGTAATAGCCGGTGGGTTCGAACAGCTTGGCGAGCCCGCCGAACGATGCTGGCGTGACCGCGACGTTGCTCGCCATGGCATTGAGCAGCTGCTCGGGCGTGGCAGGCGGCACCGAGATCGTCGGATCGGTCGCGAGCGTGGCACCGCCCAGCGCCAGGCCATCGGTGTTGATGCGGCGGGTGACCGGCACCCGCGCGGCGATCGAGGCGAGGACGTTGACGATGCTGGCCGGGGTCAGCGCCCGGGCGGTTAGCGTGCCGGCGTCCGCCTCTTCGGCAGTGGCAGCGGTCACGGTGAGGGTGCGGTCGGCCGACAGGTCGCCGCCGCCGGTGACAAGCCCGCCGCCGAGGATCCTGCGGCCGGCGAACAGAGACGCGAGGCGCTGGCCGAGCGTCCGGGGCGTGACGATGCGCTCGGCATCGGCGCCGGCGTCGACCTCGGCTTGCGTCGCCAGCTCGGCCACACCCCGGCGCGACGTCGTTGCCGGCGGGTTGAGGAAGTTGGTGTCGCCGAACACCAGCTGCTGGACGTTGCCGGTCGGGAAGGCGATGTCGATCGCGAGGTGCATGTCCGACAGCGCCGACTTCTCAAACAGCGCTTCCGCCTGCGCATAGCTCGCGAACAGCGTGCCGTCGGAGAGGAACAGGCCGAAGCCACGAACGGTGTAGGCAACCGCGTCGGCGTCAAGCACGACCATGTGCACGACGTTGTCGCCGACCGCCTCGCCCGAGATGGTCGACACGCGGCGGAACTCGCCGGGCAGTGCGGTGAGCGTCGGCGCGGCGATGAAAGCGCGATCCGTCAGGCCAACCGCACTGATCGAGAGATCGATGTCGTCGTCGACCTGGGCGGCGGTGAAGCGGGCATGGCCCGCCTGGGTGATGGTGAGGGCGAGCTTGCTCATGAGGCGGTGTCCACAAAGGTGCCGAAGTCGTCCTGCAGCGGCTCGCCATCCTCGGTCTGGAGGTAGGCGGCCCAGGCGGGCGAGGTGTCGAAACTGGCGGTCATGTCCGTGCGGCCAGCACCGGCGAGGCGCGCCACGCCCTGGATGCCGATCGACCCTTCGACGTCGAGGGTCTGGACAAGGCGGAAATGCTCGCGCGCCGGCTTCAGCCGCGAAACCTCGCGGATGATCGATTCGGCGAAGGCAGCGGTGGCGCGGCGGCCGCCCGGCTTCACGCCGTCAGCGGCGATCGGCAGGCGAACCTCGAAAGTATGCGGATCCGCGCGCGGGGTGGCCTGGTGCCATTCGATCAGGTGCAGCAGCCGGTCGTAGCGGCCCAGCACCGTTTCGACAGAGGCGCGGGTGCCCTTGATCCGGTGCAGCCCGATCGAGTCGGCGACGGCGGCGCGCTTCTCGTCCTCAGTCCACTCAGCGTCCCAGCTGTCGACCGATACGTGCCAACCCAGCCACGGCAGCCAAGCGGCGGGGATCGCCTGCGCGTTCATCAGATCCGCGACCGGGACCTGCACGTCGCCGATCCGCGCCGTCGCCTGTTCGACCGCGCGCTCGATCCGGGTGGCGTTTGGGGGGAGCAGGCTATGCGTCATAGCCGCCATGCTCGATGCGGATGCCGGTGCACCAGGCCGCCTGGGTGGCATCGCAGACGATGTCGGCAAGCGGCGACGCCAGCACCACGCGCTGCACCCCTGGCACCGTGAGGGCGGCATAGAGACCAGACATGGTGACGTCGCGGCCGAGCTGCCGGCAATCGGCGAGATAGCCCTCCAGCTGCGCGCGGGCGGCGGTCAGCACTAGCGAGCGATCGGGCCCGGCGAAGGTGTAGAGCTTGGCGACGATTGCAAAGTCGAAGATTTCGGCGCTTCCGACGGTGACCAGGTCGCCGAGCGGGCGAACCTCGCGCGCATTCACCCGCGTCCGGACGGCATCGAGAAGGGCGGCGGGTGCGGTTCCATCGCCCTCGCGCGACAGCACGGTGACCAGCACTTCGCCGGGCGCGGGCGAGATGGCGCTGGCGTCGAGGACGCCGGGATCCGCCGACTTGGCGTGGAAGACGTAGGCCAGTTCCGGGCCGGCGACCGAGAACCCCTCTGGGCCCAGCACCGCACGCTGGCGCAGAGCGTCATCGTCTTCATCTTCGGTCAGGCGCGCGACGCCGACCAGGGCGGCGAGATGATCGAGGTTCGGGCCGGTCGCATAGGCGAGCATCAGCTGGCGGGCGGCGTCGTTGAACCCCTGGCGCAGCAGCAGCTCGCGATAGGCCACGACCTGCAGCAGCTTCATGACCGGGTCGCTTTCAACCAGCGCGTCGAAGCCGGGCAGCAGCTGGCGAAACGTCGCGATCAGATCGGCAAGGATCTCGTCGAACGTCAGCTGCTCGACGATCGTCGGCGCCGGCAGGCGCGACAGGTCGATAGCGTTGGAGCTGGTGGCGGCGGCGGTGGACATCGCCGGCCACTTCGGCGGCGGGCGGTAGCACCGGCTAGGGGGCTGCAATCGTAGAGACGCACTCTACGATTGCGGCAGGATCATCCTACACCGTCGACCAGCGAGGCAAGCAGCGCGTCCAGCACCATCATGCGGTCTGCCTCACTGAACCCCAACAGCGTCCGGCGCGCATAGCGGACGGGCTTGGCCTTTTCGGCAGGCTTGTCGACCAGGCCGTGCTGGTGGATGCCGGCGACGCGTGCGGCCTGGCCGGTGAAGCCGACCCATGCCTCGGTATCGGTGGCGTCGGCGCGCAGCCGGCGACCGGCGACGAGCTTGCGGAACATCGCTGCGCGACGGATGTGACCCTTGCGACGCAGCTTGCCGGCGCCGGCGTTCTGCTGGCCGGGTTCGAGCGGGAGGTAGCGCTCGACCTTGTCGGTGTGGAAGGAGCGGATCCCGCCCGCCTCAATGTCGAAGCCGGTCATCAGGGGCCCGTCCCAGACCCAGCTCTTCATGAGGACTTCGCGCGGGTTCGGGTCGCCCTTGGGATAGAGGAACCGTACCGTGTAGGTGCCGCGCGTGGGTTCCGGACGCTTTCGGCGGGGGGCGAACGGACTGCCGTCCGGATCCTGCTGGCGGGCGATGCGGGCGCGCTGGCTCGCCTGGACCTTCTTCGCAACCGACCGCAGCAGCCGTCGCCGCGCGTTCGCGTCGACGTTGCGCAGCAGGGCACCGGCCAGCTTCTCGATCTCGACCAGGTCGTCGCTCATGGCGTCGGCTCGCTGGCCTCCGCGATCAGTGCCTCGACCAGCGAGACACCGCAGACGCCGGGGAACGCATCCTCGATCACCGGCTCGTCCAGGTGCCGCGTCGACCATTCGCGTTGACCGGTGCGATCGACCAGGACGTTCTCGGTCAGCTTGATGTTGATCGACACGTCGGCGCTGGTCGCATCGAGCAGCTCCGATTCGAACTCGAAGGGTTCGTATGGCGGCTTGTCGAGCAGATCGGGCTGCTGTTCCGCGACCCAGGCGAGGATCGGGACCATGAGCGCGTCCACATCGCCGGTATAGCCCTCGACCACGACGCTCAGCGTATAGCTGTAGGCGAAGGCGAGGTTGCGGCCACGACGGCAGGTCACCCCACCGCGATCGATATACAGCTGCAGCTTCTCGGCCTGGTCCTTGAGCGCGGTTGCGAGCAGCAAGCGGCGCAGACCCTCGGGCTTCTTCACCGGCATGCCTCCGGATCGTGCCAGCGGATCAGGCGCACCAGCTGGTCGCCACGATCGCGCAGGGCGCGGGCCATGCGGATCGCGGCCGAGCGAACGCCGGCCGGCATCGTCGCCTGGGCATCGGTGGGGAAGCCGGCGGGTTGTTCGGGACAGCGCAGCAGCTCGGCCGGGGGCGTATCGCGGATCTCGATGGCGACCGGCACCGGCTGCGGGACCGGCACTTCAACGGCGCGGCGCGCGCAGCCCGGCAACGTCGTTAAGAGCAGCGAACCAAGCATGATCGACACGGCCGGTGCCGTCCGCTTGTGCATCGACTTCAGCATTTGCGATCTCCATTCGTTCGGTGGCGGCCTTGGCGGCTTCGGCCGCGACACGGGCGAGGCGGGCGTCGGCGAGCAGCTTGCCGTCGTGTTCGAGCATGGCGCGCGCCAGGCGCTCGGCGGTGGCGCGGTCGGTCTCGCCCTTGAAGGCAACGGCGAGGCTGATCGCGGTGCGGCAGCGCTGCCCATCGGCGAAGGTCACCGTCACCGGCTTGCCCGCAGCATCCGCCCGCTGCTCGCTGCCGCCAGCGTAAGGGGCACCGGCGCCTGCGCAGGTGACCTCGACCCATTGGGCGTAGCGGTCGCGCTCGCGGTCCGCCTCTGCCCATTGCACGTAGATCCACGCGGCGGCGGCGCCGAGCGCGAGCAGGGTGAGCCATTCGCGCATGCGCGCGAGCTTGGTGAGAGCGGCTGCGATCATCACGGATCCTTTCGCGGGGTGAAGCCGCGCAGGCAGATCGCGCGTTCGCGCTCGCGGCGGTTGACCAGACCCTGCACGACCCGGCCACCGGCCTTGTTCCACATGGTCAGGGCGTTGCAGCCCTCCGCCCAGCGCTTCGCCCGGAAGTGGCGCGCCGCGGTCGAGCTGCAGAATTTGGGCCCGCCAATGTTATAGGCGAGGGAGACGGCGGCGGGCGCCTCGCGATCCCGGCCGTAAAGCTGCGGCACGCAGGCGATGACCTCTTCGGCATGCGCGATCAGCTCGCGCTCCAGCATCGCCGTGCACTGCGCCTCGGTATAGCGCTGGCCCATCCGAATGCCCGGCGTGATGCCGTCGCAGGCAGTGGGGACGCGGACGATGTCGAGATAGGCGTCGAGGTACTGGCGGCCGGCGACATGGCGGATCTGCACATCGCCGGCCGGCGTGATGCTCGCCTCTACGGTGCGGCCGCTTTCGAACGACGGCGTGATCGTGAACAGCGCGAGCGCGCCGATCGACGTGCCGATGACGCCGGCGAGGGTGCGCCGCCTGGGCGCAAAGGCGGGGGAGCGCGTGTCGGTCACGGCTTGTCCTTTCGAGCGGGGAAGAAGCGGTCGCGGACCAGGGCGGGCAGGCTGCCGGCGACGTCGGCTGCGCTGGCGATGAAGCGTGGCGTGGATTTGAACGCGACCATGCCGGCGCTGAAGCCGATGCCCTGCAGCACGAACGGGTCGAACGCGTAGACCGCGCCGATCCAGCGCTGGGCGAACCAGCTGATGGTGGTGCCGGCGGCGAACTGGATGCAGCGTTCCGACCAGGTCAGCCCCTTCTCATGCGCGAGGCTGACGGCCGCGCCGAGCGCGCCCGGCGACAGACCCGCGAGGAAGGTCAGGAACGTGTCGAGGATGTCGGGAAGCTTGGACATGGTCAGTCCCAGAAATCGAGGAGCTGGCGCTCGACCGGCGCGGCCTGCGCGGCGGGCGGAACGATGACGGCGGTGCCGGTCGGCAGGATGGCGCCCAGCGCGGCGAGGCCGGGGTTTGCGGCGAGGACGGCGCCCAGTGCCTCTGGCCCGAGCGCGCGTTCGCGGTGGAGGAGCTGGTCGAGCGTGTCGCCCTGGCGCGCGTGGAGGACGTCGGCCATCAGATCAGCTCGACGGTGGTGCGGGTGGCGCCAAGGATGTCGCGGATGGCGTGGACGGCATCGCGGCGCAGCTCGCCGATCGACGGATCCAGCGCGGAGGCGTCACGGTCCCCGGTGGCAGTGGTGTCGAGATCCCGGTGGCGCTCGATCAGTTCGAGCTTGGTCAGCGCGCCGACTGCACGTCGGAACGAGATGACCAGGCGGCTTTCCCCGCCGAAGGTGCGTGCGGGAACGTCGGCAAGCGAGGCGTGGCCGGCGGCGGTCTGCTGCATCGCCCAGGCACCGATCTGGTTGTCGACTGAGATCAGGGCTTCGAGGATGGCAGCGCGCAGCCGTTCGGGCGTGACCTTGGCAACGTCGCCAAGGCGGTGTTCGCGGCGCAGCTGGGCAGGGTCGATCGCGGGGTACCAGGGATCGTCGATCACCGCCTCGACGGTGTCGACGGGCTCAGGAACGACCGAGCCGATGCAGCCGAAGCCGGTCATGCGAGCAGCCGCGCGACGCAGGCGGCGCCGATGATGAACACGACCAGGCCGACAGCGCCGATCGCGCCGAAGGTCACGCGCATGCCGCCTACGGCGTCGGTGCGGCCGACCGCGACGCCGATTGCGCCCGCGAGCGTCAGCAGCGCGCCGCTGGCGAGAGCGAGCAGGGCGAGGATCGTCAGGCAGATGGCATTGACGGGCGGCATCGTGGATCCTCGATAAAAACGGGGGTGGGGACCGGAGGAGCGCGGCCCTCAGCCCGAAGGCTCTCCCGCGTCTTGCGATCCGCCCCCGCGCCGGGGAGGCAGCTGGTTAGCCGGACGTGCCGGCCGAATCGGGTTGCGGCGTTGCGGCCTGGATGGCCTTCTCGATGCTGCGGATGGTGGACTTCACGCCGACGCGGTCGTGCAGCCCCTGGGCCTGCTTGAGCGCGATCAGTGAACGGCAGAGCAGGGACAGCGCCTCGGCGTCGGCACCGGCCTCGGCCGCGAAACGCGCGGTGCGGTCCAGCTCAAAACCAATCGCCTTCAGGAGCTTGGCGCGGACCTGATCGTGCATGTCGATGCCGTCGACCAGCGCTTCGATCTGTTCGAGAATCGCAAGGTCGAACGGCTCACCGGCGGCCTGTGCCTTGATGGCGGCGTCCGCGATTTCCTCGGCGATCAGCGTCGCGGCATCGCGTTCATAGCGCTGCGGCATGGGCAGGTTGTGATGCAGGACATGCTCGATCAGCGGCATGGCACCGGTGAAGTCGCCCACGTCGATCATCCAGACCATGATGGTCGGCAGCACGTCGCCCGATGCCCCGGCGCCAGCCTGGGCGGCGCCGGAAAGCAGCCCTTCGACCCAGGCGGTGTATTCCGGCAGCATCTCGCGCTTTGCGGCGATCTTCAGCGAGATCGCCTTGATCTGCTTGAGCCGGCGCAGGTCGTGCGCGAGGCGCATGGCGATCTGGGCGGCGGCGGTCGACGCGGCGCGGTCGACAGAAGGGGGCGCCACCGCCGGCAATGCGGCGGTGGCGGTACCGCCCCCATGCGGAAGGGTCGCGGCTTGTGCGGCCAGGATGCGTGCCTGGTGGCGTCGAGCGAGGCTCATTGCGACTTTCCGGATGGGAGCGGATCAGGTGCGGGAGAAGCGGCCCGTTAGGCCGGCTTCTTGCCCAGGACGATGTTCTCGACGAGCGCGGTCATGCCGTAATCCTCGACCACGTAGCTCTCGTTCACCGACTGATAGTCGGCGATCTGCTCGTAATCGGGCTCGTCGCGCAGCTGGCGGCGGCGGCTACCCTCCTGCACATAGATGGACAGGTTATCGAGGCGCGTGATGAGCAGCGCGTCGGCCGGGAAGAACGGCACCATGACCGCCGTCTTGCCGCCCAGCTGCTTG
The DNA here is from genome assembly GCF_049311085.1 of Sphingomonas sp. 3-13AW. NCBI lineage: Bacteria > Pseudomonadati > Pseudomonadota > Alphaproteobacteria > Sphingomonadales > Sphingomonadaceae > Sphingomonas > Sphingomonas sp. 3-13AW. Next base: position 8,945 of record NZ_JASNVZ010000002.1, read on the forward strand.
GGCAGGGTCAGGATGCGGTTTCGCGCTTCCACCTCGGTCGGCGTGTTGCCGGCGGTGTTGATGAAGTTCGAGAAATGGGCGTGGACCAGGTCACGGCCGACGATCACGACCAAGTCGGTGTCGTCGCGGTTCCACTCGTCGAGCAGCTCGGTCGCGGCGTAGACCAGCGCATCGACGTTGGCGAAGTCGGCATTCGCCTCGCCCGCATTGCTGCCATCGGAGTTGACCAGCACGACATCGTCGCCAGCGGCAACGTAGATCGCCTTGGTCGCGCCCGTAGTCAGGTCGCCATCGGACAGCACATGCTCCGGTGCATAGGTGCGGATCTTGTGGAGCCAGCCATAGTTGACGTCCTGCAACAGCGGGAACGCCTCGATGTCGGTGTTCTCGGCGCAGGCAACGCCGTTCCAACCGATCATGATGCGGTCACGGCCGTGCTGCTTGACGATGACGTCGCCGACCAGCTTCTGGAATTCCGGCTTGTGGCGCCACTGGTCGAGCTTGGCATAGCGGATCGCGACGTCGCTGTGCGTGATCTCACAACGATATTTGCCGCGGTCGCCGGTGTCGGTCGGATCGGTGGCGATGCGGCGCTTACCGGTCTTCGGATCGGTGCGCGTGCGGCTCGCGATCGGGCGGGTGACGCCGACGCCGACCTTCTCCCCCTCCTGGGCGAGGACGGGCACGACGTTGATCTTCTGCAGGAACTCGCTGGAGAGCTGGATCACCTCTTCCAGCTTCTGCTCGATCGCGGGTGCGACGGAGAATTTGACGGTGGTGTCGGTGACGCCGTTCAGCTTCGCCACCTGGGTGAGCAGGCCGTTGAACAGCGGGCGGGTCTGGTTGTGCATGGAGGGCTCCGGGGAAAGACGCAGGCGCGTGGGGCGGGGAGGGTGGCCGAGCTGGCGATCAGAAGTCGGTGAGGATCTGCGCGCCGCCGCCGGTCGCAGGCTGACGGTTGAATTGCTGCGGCGCTTCGGTGCCGGCGAGCTGGCCCTTGATCGTGTCGAGTTCGGTGCGCAGGGTCGCGACCTCGCCGACCTTACCGTTCAGCTCCACCAGCGCAGCGTTGATGAGGCCGAGGCCTTCGCGCCATTCCGCCGAGAAGTTGTCATTCGCAGGCGCGGACGGCGCCGGCACCTGCGGCGGTGCGGGCGGGGTGGGCGAGGCCGGGGTCAGTGCCGTGCTGCCGGTCAGCTTGTCGAAAAAGTTCTTCATCGACGCAAAGGCGCCGCCGCTCGGATCGGCGGTCGTGCCGGCGGTTTCCGGTTCCAGTTCCAGCGTGCCTTCCTCGACCGCGGTAAACAGGTTTTCCGGGGACAGTTTGCGGGCATCGAACATCGCCTTGAGCGCGCTGAATTGCAGCGCTTCCGTGCCGAGGCTGGCTGGGTTGTCGGTGATCGCGACTCCAGCCAGGCCGAACTTGCCGGTGCCGCCGAAGTTGGGGGAGAACTCGCAGCTGGTGTAGATTTTCTGCCGGCGCTTGTTGATCGCGACCAGCTCATCCGTCGGATCGAAGCTGGCGAATAGCGCCAGGCGCCGTTCGGTCTTGCCAGCGAGCTGAATATCGACCTCCTCGGCCTTCACCTCCAGCACATCGCCGTAGGCGCCGAACGGACCATCGGGGCTGAGGCCGCGCAGATGCTCGCAGTTGAGTCGCACGCCGAAGGTGTCACGATTGAAGTTCGCGACGGCGTCTTCGATCCACTGGCGTTCGACCTTGCGGCCGTCCGTTGCGGTGGCGCCCTCGACGGCGATGCGGAAGAACTTGCTTTTGGCCATGGCGGTTCGGTCCTCGGGGTCGGTTCGATGATGCCGGGACATCGCCGGCCGTTTGCGAAGCCGAACAGGGACCGAAGGCGCCGCGCTTCTCAAGCATGCGCAATCGTAGAGTGCGTCTCTACGATTGCCGGGGCTCCGTTCGGGCGATCAGGCGTGGCTAGGCTCGCGCCACCATGTCGATCCTCGCCAATCCCCTTGCCCTGCACGCCGACCCGCTGACGCTTCCGGTCGAAGACCGCCGACGCGCGGCGCGCAGCCTGTATTGGCGCGGGTGGGAGGTGAGCCAGATCGCGGAAGAGCTGCAGGTCGCGCGCACCACGGTGCAGTCGTGGAAGGATCGCGGCAAATGGGACGACGTGCCCAGCATCCGCCGCCTGGAGGACTGCCTTGAAGCGCGGTGGATGGTGCTGATCGCCAAGGACAAGAAGACCCCGGGCGACTTCAAGGAAATCGACCTGCTCGGCCGGCAGGTCGCGGCGCTGGCGAAGGTCCGCCGGTACGAGGAACCAGGCGGCCACGAAGGCGACCTGAACGACAAGGTCGCCAACCGGAACAAGGGCGAGCGCAAGTCCAAGGCGAAGCCGAACCACTTCACCGCCGAACAGGCTGCCGAGCTGAAGGAGATCTTCCTAAAGCAGCTATTCGGGTATCAGGAGACGTGGTGGGAAAACCTGTCCCGCCGCACGCGGATGATCCTGAAGTCGCGCCAGATCGGGGCGACCTATTATTTCGCGTTCGAGGCGCTGATCGACGCGATCGAGAGCGGCCGCAACCAGATCTTCCTGTCGGCATCAAAGGCGCAGGCGCACCAGTTTCGCAACTACATCATCGGTTTTGCCAAGCTCGTCCAGGTCGACCTGAAGGGCGACCCGATGCTGATCACCAGCGCGTTGCGCGACGATGGCGAGGCGGCGGCAGAGCTCCACTTCCTGGGCACGAACTTCCGCACGGCCCAGGGGCGCAGCGGCAATTTCTATTTCGACGAGTTCTTCTGGGTCCACGGCTTCGAGGAGCTCAACAAGGTCGCCTCGGGCATGGCGACCCACAAGCACTGGCGGAAGACGTACTTCTCGACGCCGTCGACCGTGGCGCACCCAGCCTATCCGTATTGGACGGGCGAACGGCGCAATCGTCGCCGCAAGAAGGAAGACCGGATCGAGATCGATGTCGGTCATGCCGCGCTGAAGGATGGCCGGCTGTGTGAGGACAGCGTCTGGCGCCAGATCGTCACCGTGCAGGACGCGATCGACAAGGGTTTCGACCTGGTCGACCTGGACGAGCTGCAGGACGAATATGCCGAGGACGAGTTCGCAAACCTGTTCGGGTGCGTGTTCGTCGACGACAGCCTCTCCGCCTTCCGCTTCAATGACCTGGTCAAGCTCGGTTGCGACAGCCTGGTCGAATGGGAGGACTTCGATCCGGAGGCGGCGCGGCCCTACGGGCACCGGGCCGTCTGGGCGGGCTATGACCCGCAGAACAGCGAGAACGGCGACAATGCCGCGCTGGCGATCGTGGCGCCGCCGGCAACCCCGGGCGGGCCGTTCCGGATCCTCGAACGTCACCAGCTGCGCGGGCTCGATTTCGAACAGCAGGCGGCGTTCATCCAGTCGGTGCTGTCGCGCTACACCGTAACCTATCTGGGCATCGACGCGACCGGCGTCGGCGCCGGCGTCCACCAGCTGCTCGCCAAGCCCGAGACCGGGATCCGCGGCGTCACCAAGATCGAATATTCGCTCGAAGTGAAGGCCGCCATGGTCATGAAGGCGCAGAACGTCGTGCGCCGCGGGCGCATGGCGTTCGACAGCTCCTACCTCGACATCGTGTCGTCGTTCATCTCGATCAAGAAAACGCTGACCACCAGCGGGCGCAACGTCACCTTCAAGGCGGGGCGCGGCGGCGACGACGGCCATGCCGACATCGCCTGGGCGATCATGCACGTCCTCATCAACGAGCCGCTCGACGGCAAGGAACGGCCCAAGGGCTCCATGGAGATCATCGAATGAGCAAGCGGAGCACGCGGCGGATGTCGCGGCATGAAGCGCAGGCAGCGTCGGCCGGCGCGATCGAGCCGGTATCGAGCGGGGGCGGCACCGGCGTCGAGGCGTTCAGCTTCGGCGAACCGGAGGCGGTGCTTGATCGGCGCCAGCTGCTCGACTTGCTGGAATGCCCGCACAACAACCGCTGGTACGAGCCGCCGATCTCGCGAGACGGGCTCGCTCGGTCGTTCCGGGTGTCGCCGCACCATAGCTCGGCAATCATCTTCAAGCGCAACCAGCTGGTGGGGTCGTTCATTCCGTCGCGCTGGTTGAGCCGCACCGTGTTCGCCAAGCTGGTGCAGGATTATCTGGTGTTCGGCGACTGCTTTGCCGTGAAGGTGCGCAGCCTGTCGGGCGCGACGCTGCGGATCGACTATTCTCCTGCGAAATACACGCGGCGCGGGATCGAGACCGGGCGGTTCTTCTACGTGCCGGGCATGTCGGACGAGAGCGAGTTCGATCGCGGCAGCGTGGTGCAGCTGATGCAGCCGGACGTTAACCAGGAGATCTATGGCGTGCCGGAATATATCTCGGCACTGCAGGCGGCGCTGCTGAACGAGGCCGCGACGCTGTTTCGGCGCCGCTACTATCTGAACGGCGCCCATGCGGGCTACATCATGTACGCGACCGGCGACATCGATGTGAACGACACCGACAAGCTCAAGGAAGCGATGCGGGGTTCGAAGGGGCCCGGCAACTTCCGGTCGATGTTCGTCCATGCGCCCAGCGGCAAAGAGAACAGCATCAAGATCATCTCGATCGCGGAAGCGGCGGCCAAGGACGAGTTCCTGGGCATCAAGAGCGCGACGCAGGCCGACGTGATGGCGGCGCACCGCGTGCCGCCCCAGCTGCTCGGCATCGTGCCGGCGCAAGGATCCGCGTTCGGCAACCCGACCGATGCGACGGCGATGTTCCGGCGCAACGAGATAAAGCCGCTGAAGGCGGCGTTCCTCGACCTGAACGACGCGGTGGGTGCGCCCGTCGTAGCGTTTGAAGAGGAAGAGGAAGCGGCCCAGGCCGCGTGACCCATTACCCCGCCGGGCTTTGGCCCGGCGGGGGTTTTCCGGATGGCAGTCCGGCAAACCGACGAGATCCAGCTCGCCACGACCAACGGCCATCGGCCGTCCCGCACCCGGCATGTCGTCGGGGCGGGCTTTAGGCCCACATTGGGAAGATGCACATGGCGTCGTCGGGTTTCGTCCGTCTCACCTTGTTCAGGCGGCCCATTCTAGCACTGTCTCCTGCCGCATCCTGTTAGCTAGCGTACTGCCTGCAGAGGTGGGAAGATAACGGCTCTGGCTTGGGAGGTCTCTTACTACCTCCCCAACAAAGATCATACCTTGTAGCTCAAGTGCCTTAGAAACTACGGAAGAATTCTTGATGAAGACGCCCTTCAGCGTAGAATCACCTACGACCATCGTTGCCACGCCTCCAGGTTTCAGCACACGCTTCACTTCCGAGGCGAACGACACGACGTCAGCAACATAGCGGTCGATCATGGCTTGGTGGCGCTGCGGCAGCGCCGCTAAGTCGCCAAGCGCGCCCTTCACCTCCGCTTGGATAACAGCACCTACGTCAGGACGGCGTTCAGCGCCGATGCTGGCTGACCGGATAGCTCGTAAGGCACCAAGCTTATGGCCGAGCCAGACGAGGGACATTCGATGTCCACGCAAGTAGTCGATCGCGTTGAGGTACGGCGGCGAGGTCAGCACGGAATCGGCCGAACCGTCCGGGAGTGTCATCGAGCGCGCATCCCCCAGCATCACCGATGCGCCAGGAGCCGGCGGGGCGTGTCGAAGCCTGTTCCGCACCATCTTCAGCGATCTGCCGATCCCCTGATGGACGCAGTAGTCAGAATCGAGAGCTACTCGGTGAGGGCGGCTGTGCGACGTATCCCGAGCGAGGCTGGCGCACTGCTCCTTGGTCACGATTATCCGGCTCATGGCGATTCGGATGACGTCGAGCGCTGCAGTTTCGGATCCGGAAAGTTCTTCACTTATGGACGCGATGGCACCGGACCAGCAGCGAAGCGCTTCCAATTGCTTCTTGCCGAACCAATAGGCAACGAACTCGCGCGTCTCGACGTCGTCGTCGATCCAGGGAAGCACGACTTCCGCAGGGTCTGCCGCTAACGCTATTTTGGCAATGCGAGCATAAACCTGCTCAATAATCTCGTCGTCTACCGGCGTGGTCCATACGCGGGACATAAGAACTGCCAGAGGGTCCATGTCGAACCCGATCGCTTTCAAGCCAAGGTCGGTGGCTTGGCGAATGACCGTACCGGAACCCATCATCGGATCGACGACAACGCCGCCCATTTTGACCTTGTTCAGTGCTTTCAGTGCGAGCTCGGGCGCCATCCGTGCGGGAAAGGGATGGATCGTGGCAGTCATGGTAAGGTATCTCCCAATGCATCGTCTGCATCGTCTGCATCGGCTTCAGCGTGCAGGTTGTCGAGCTGTTTGGCCACGGCAGCTGCAACCCGGTCTGCGCTCGCATTGACAATAATACGCTCGCTATCGTCGAGGCCGACGAGATCAGGTACGAGTATTTGTAGACCCCGCACGAGACGAATTACGTCCTCATCGCGAACTGTCGCGACGCCAAGCTGGGTTCGGCATGTATATGAGACCAGAGAGGCTTGAAGGGCGTCAGGAACCTTACCGCGCAATTCATTCAGCGCCTTCAGGAAGATGTCTATCGTGAGCTTTCGCTTGCTCTTGAGGCCGTTCTCGAGATCGGTCACCCACTTGCTGACGTCGTTTGGATCGTGCAGCCTGAACACAGCTTCGAGAGCGTCAAGGGGGATTGCGCCATAGGTCACAGTATATTCTAGTAGTCTGCCCAGATCGACGGCGCGCATGGGAGTGACGCCAACTTGTTCACAGCGGACGGAGAGTGCTCCTTCCTCGAAACCTGGTGCGACTACCAGCGCATACTGGGCGCCGTAGCGCTTGCGATGCTCCTGGACGCCGTCGAGTGAAATGTTGCCAGTCTTCGCGGCTGGATGTTTCGACGATTTCGCGTCGTACGTAAGCTTGTAGAGCGGCGGCTCGGGGTCTGCTTCCGTGGGGGCGGGCTGCTGCGGAGCGGAAAAAGCATAGGCACTGGCGACGCCTTCGGGATCACCCGGCTTTCCCAATTCCTTTACAGCAAACCCTATATAGCGAAGCGCCTCCCCAACAACGGCTTCGAGTTCCTTACTCGAATCGCTTTTGTGCTGTGTGGCGAGAAGCAGCTTAGCGATGTGCGTTCCTGATTGTCGGCGCTGGAGCGCGCGGAAGCGCATGAGCTGGTCCCGGTAAGTACGAATGCCCTCGACCTTGGTAGGCTCAATCCCGGTTTCTAGCGCATAGATGTCCGTCAGGAAGTTCACCATGGCAATGGTGCGCACGAGCTCCTTTTCAGCTTTTGTCCGGGTGTGCTCCGCGACGAAGGGATGCTCCTTGTTGACCACAATGGTGCTGTCGTTGATCCGGAACTTAACAAAGCTGTCGTCGTCCGCCTTTTCGTATCGCACCTTGCCAAGGGCGTTCCGGATGTGTTCGGCCGTGTTCTTACGCCAATCCGCCCGTTTCTGCTCGCGATCTGGTATTCCTGCTTCGTCGAACATCCCTGGGATCGGCGGCTGCGTGCGCAATGCCTCTGACACGGCGCTGCGTAGCGGCGCGAGAGACACGACCCCGAGCGAGCGGACGAGAACGTCACCGCCGTCGGGAAGCTCGGCGTTCGCGTCGCTATCGTATGTCGCGCGAGCCATGTTGAACGCGCGACGGAGGAAGGCGCGGAAGATTTGCAGCGCCTTTTGGTCCCTAAACTGTTCGCGGTTCGTGTTGAGATAAGCGTTTAGACCATCCGCTCGGACAGTCATTCGAAAGCGCGCCCACGCCGCATGGCTGAGGTTTTCGGCACCGAAGCTAGGATCCGATTGGTTCACGACCCGGCCGAGAACGTTGACGTAAAACCCGTTTGATGAGCCTCTTTCTTCGGCTTTGCCGCCGCTGATTTTCTCGTCGTAAAGTCGGATTTTCCCAGTCACCTTGCCGATGAATGGAAGTTCTACATAAGGGTAGGGAGAGCTCCCAGCCGTGATTTTGATCTTCTCGCTGCTTAAACTCTCGTCTTCTAGGTCGCCTCTGACAAGGTCGATCTCGTTTAGCTTTAAATCCGGCCCTATTGTCCATTCACGCGCTACGGAAGCACCCAGCTTGGTGGGTCGTAGAGGATCTCCGTTGATCCGTATTACCATCTCACCGCTTAGCGGGAGCGCCGCCTCCAGCATCCGGCGAAGAACCCCGACCTTGAGCTCGCGGCCGGTAGGCTTGAGGCCCGAAAGGATCACCAGGGTCCAAGTGTCACTGGTCATCCGTTCCAAGCCAGATGCGGGCGCTCCAAAGTCCTCGTCGGAGTGGTGCGCGCTGGCTGTCTGTACCCCTTCGTGGATGATCTTAAGAAGTTCGTCTCCTTCGGCGATGGAGCCGATCGCCGCCTCGAGTTCGCCTTCGCCTACCTCGTACAGGTCAAGTGTCAGGTCGCTTACTAACTTGTCGGCCATCGCTGTCTTGTCGACTTGGCCATAGTCCATAGTCACCCGCCGGATCTTTCCGTCGGCCGCTTTGCAGATATAGGTAAGGCGGCTTGCGAGGACGTAGGTGGCCAGCTTACCGATGCCGAACTTGCCAACTACCGCTCGGCCATGCTGGTTCGGGTTGTCCCGCTTTGGCGAGAAGGCGATGTGCCACAGGTCGCGAAGCCCCTGTTCGTCCATTGAGGCGCCGTTGTCGAGGACGGCCATTGTCGCCTCGGCTGAAGCGAGATCATCCGGGATGCGAATGTCTACGAAATTTGCACCCGCGTCCCAGCTGTTCGAGATTAGCTCCTCGAAAGACTTCTGAGGAGATGAATAGAGCTGCTCACTGAAGTGCTCTAGGAATCGAGTGCTAATTTCGACGGGTATTGTCGTCGTGGCGTGCCCGATCTTTTCCGCCTCCACGGACGTCGAGATCTCGGCCGCGGGCTGGGCGGGCCCGCGGCTGGCGGGTTCGGGCACAGTGCTCATCCTGCAGCTATAGACACAGAAGCAGTCGATCGAAAATGGGCCATCTTGGTTGCGCAGTTCGCGAACTCGCTCGCATAGGGCGTGTCAGTGCTGGAGGCGGCCTTACCTGGAAGCCCCGGCCCGGCGCGCTGACCCAATTTACGCGCAGAGACCTCCTCCTCGCCCGCGCTCTTTTTGCGGCGCTTGCGACGCAATCAAAGCGCCTTGGGCGCTCCATCGAGAAAGCGCCCTGCACAGGGTGCCACCTCGCGCCTCGATCGCGACGCAGATCGACGCAGCCAACGTAGCCGCGAGAGTGACGGCGCGGATTTGTCGCCACGGCTCCCGCTCGTCCCCGTCGCCGAGCCCCGGGGCGGCGCAAGCCGCCACGACCGACAGTCGCAGCTAAGCGCTCGGTTGCGAGTGACATCGTCGTTCGAAGGGTAGGGGACAATCAAACCAGCGTATCGCGTAGCGATTCCTCTTCAGATCTTATTCTACCCACGGGTAGTCAGCACACTATGAACTCGCGCTAGACATAGCGGCGTCGCGACGATCGATTGCGCGGCCCATCCGTTCAAGGAGGGCGGCGCACTTGGGGTCACTGGGGGCGGTCGGCCGAGCGGGCTTAGGCGCGCTGCGCAACTTGCGCACCGCGATCGTCAGCAGGTTTTGGAAGGTGGACTTGGCCTCGGTGACCAGCTGCTCCGCCCAGGCAAAGAAGTAGGCGTTGGAGGTCTGCTCCAGCTGCGGGCCTGCCTGGCCCTCCGCGCCTTCCTTCGTCTTGGTGCGTCGAACCCAGCAGATGAAGCCGAATCGACGCAGTCGGTGCAGCGATGCCTTGACGAACCCAAGGCTCTTGCCGGTCTCGGACGCGATCGTCGCATAGGTCGGATATAGCTGGCCCGTCATGTGGTTGTAGCGATCGAGCATGTACCAAAGGACTGCCCGGTCATCCCCGTGCAGCCGATCACTGGGCACCGGCACATCGTCGCGAACGCCAGCGCGGCGGTCAGAGCGCGCTTTGCTCAGGGCGATACAGTGCGATCTATATAGCCGATCGAACGCTCCGAGTGCCGCGCCCTTGATGGCGGACCAGTGGTTGCGACTTCCGCTGCCGTGCCGGTGAATGCGCCAGGGCTGCGCCTTTGGCGAGGCTTCGTGGTAGCTTTGGCGGCGGACAGGGTCGGCGGCTGCACCTTCCTTACGAGCCCCGGGGGTGCGACTGAGGACGCCGTTGGCGATGCTCGCGAATAGGTTGGCGGTCACCGTGCAACGCCCGCACCGCGTTCCGCAAAGCGGTCGTAAGTATCTGATTTCCCGAGGCCGGATTTTTCATCGTTCCGCAGACGGTGGGCAGAATGGCGAGCTTGAATGCGGCATTTGGTACCGGCATTCGCAGGTTCGAATCCTGCCGCCCCAGCCATACATACATTTTGACCATCTTATTCTCGCAGTCGGCGCGTTCCGTTGCGCGTTGTGCGCTTCGAATTTCGTGACCGCGGAGAAGATCCCACCATCGCGCTGGCGTGGGCGAATCCGCCTCTGTTGAGCTCGGCTTGCAACGGCCTTCCTCAAATGTCTGGCTCGTTCCGGATACTGCCGTGTCCACTCCCGGCGATATGGAGCTCTCCCGTGAGTGCCCTTTCCAGACCTCCATTCCGTGACGTTCTCGCAACAGGCTTCGATCAAATTTAGAGGGTACCGCTAACATCCGATTAGCGGTTCTAAACCCGCCGCCAAATCGCTGCCCCATCAATTGACAATTTGCTTTTTGTATCCTGTTAGTGGCCCCCACGGTGTGGTTGGCGGCAGCGGGATTGGCTCCCGCGCCCGACGCCACCTCGCAAGAGCATAATATCACGGGGGAAGGGCCGCGGGCCCTTGAGCCATATGGGGATGGACATGAACGCTCGTCAGCTTTGTCAGTCGAATGCCGCTTCGCGTGCGGGGTTGTTGCGGCACCTGCTCGTTTCGGCGAGCGTGATCGTGGGAATGAGCGGGGTTGCCCACGCCCAGAGCCAGCAGCCGGCCGACGCCGGATCGGCGATGCCGCAGAGCGGCAGTGAGACCCAGCCGCAGGTACAGAACCAGGTCGGGGTTCCCGACGCCACCGCAGGGCAGGACGATGTCGCGGCAGAGGGCGAAATCCTCGTCACCGGATATCGCCGCTCGATCGAGGAAGCGCTGAGCCGCAAGCGCGAGGCGAACGCACTCGTCGACGTCATCACCGCCGAGGACATCGGCAAGTTCCCGGACAAGAACGTCGCCGATGCGCTTCAGCGCGTGCCCGGCGTCGTCATCACCCGCGACGGCGGTGAAGGTAGCCGCGTCAGCATCCGCGGTCTGCAGCCCGGCCTGACCCAGACGCTGCTGAACGGCAACTTCCTGGCCGGTGCCGACAGCGGCCAGCCGCAGCGTTCGTTCAACTATGTGATGCTGCCGTCGACCTTCATCGCCAGCACCGAAGTCTACAAGTCGCCGGAAGCGCGTCTTGAGGAAGGCGGCGTCGGCGGTACGATCATCCTGAACACGCGTCGTCCGTTCGACGTGCCGTCGGGGTCGGGCTTCGTGTCCGCCGAGGGCACCTATTCCGACACGGCCGAGAAGTTCGAGCCGCAGGTGGCGGCGCAGGTTTCGTGGAAGAACGAGTCCGAGACGCTCGGCTTCCTCGTCGGTGGCGTCTATCAGAAGCGCAGCAACCGCGAGCTGCGCGGCTCGACCGAGACCTGGCGCTGGTGGAGCGATCGCGACGCGAACGGCGACGTGCTGACGCCGGCAACCGACGTCAACGGCAAGCCGTTCCAGAATGACGACGCGATCTCCTATTGGCCCGGGACCGGCCAGACCACCCAGGGCGGTCAGCGCTATTCGGGCTATTGGGCGCCGCAGTCCGTCAATGCGCAAGTGTTCGACCAGGATCGCGAGCGGATCGGCGTGCAGGCGACTGCCCAGATGCGGCCGTTCGACAACGTCACCGTGACCTCTAGCTACTTCCGGTTCGAATATAGCAGCGACTATGTCAGCAACGTGCTGAAGATCCCGGAGTGGGGCTACGGCAACTTCTTCACCGGCGCGTCCTTCGACCCCAGCGGCACGATCATGCAGTCGGCCCAGTTCCAGGTTCCCACCAGCGGGACCGGATGCCTGGCCAACACGGTTCCGTGCACCATGGAAACGCCGCAGATCGCGGGCTCGTACAGCCGCGAGAAGCAGGTTTCGAACACGTTCGAAACCGAGGTCGCTTATAAGCAGGACCGTTTCGATGCGGTGCTCAAGCTCGGCAAGACCAAGGCAACCGGCGGCCCGTCGATGCAGTTCGGCGTCGCAGCCAAGCCGCGCCTGACCATCCCCGGCCAGGAGCAGAACGGCAACTTCCTGAGCGGCTGGGACTTCACCGGCGGCAAGCTCAACATGGAGTTTTCGCCGGAACTGCAGGACAATGTTCGCAAGGGCATTGCCCAGATCGATGTGGGCTCGACCGGCTCGGGCTTCGACAACAGCTCGATCGGGCAGCGCTATGCGCAGCTTGATCTCACCCGTCGCTTCGACGGCTTCCTCCAGTCGATCCAGTTCGGCGGGAAGTGGCGCGAACTGAACGTTCGTCGCGAGCGCGGCCGCAACGAGTGGTATGCCGATGCCGCCACCAAGCTGCGCTACCAGGACACGGCAGACGGCGCGGTCGCTCGCCCCGAGTTCTTCTACGACAAGCCGCTTGGCAACATTTCAGGCGGCTTTAACGCGACGTCGTTCCCGGGGATCAACTTCGAGCAGTACCTCGACTACATCAACTCGACCTATGGCCCGGCCGTGCGCGTTCCGGAGCCGGAGAATGTGTACAACATCAAGGAGCGCGTGTGGGCAGGCTATGTCCAGGCGAACTTCGCGAGCGGCGGTTTCCGCGGTAACATCGGCCTTCGCATGGCGAACACGAAGCAGTCCGGCCTGACGTCGGATCGCCTCGAGTTCCTGAACGAATATTGCGTAAACGGCCCGGGCGGACCTTTCGACCCGAACCGTCCGGTCGGTGCGGATGGCAACTGCCAGGTCATCCCGCTTGAGCAGCGCCGCGTGTTCGTGACCACCACTCTGGCGGAATCGAAGAGCTACACTGACTGGCTGCCCAGCCTGAACCTCGCCTATGAGGCGACGCCGAACCTGCTGTTCCGCGGTGCGGTGGCGAAGGTGATCGCACGTCCGTCGATCGCAGACCTCGGCGGCGCACGCTCGCTGACCTATCGTTCGCCGGAATATGCGTTCGACCGTGGCCAGTTCGGCGAGTTCGAAGGCTGGTCGGGCAGCGGCGGCAACGCCGATCTGAAGCCCTTCTCGGCCTGGCAGTACGACCTGGGCGTGGAATGGTACTTCCATCGCGGCTCGGTCCTCGGCGCGACCCTGTTCCGCAAGGACGTGTCCGACTTCATCGTGCCGCTGGTGCTCGACGTCACCCGCGAGGTGAATGGTGGGCAGGAGCTGATCCGGCCGTACTCGACCGTCGCAAACGGTTCGAACGCGCGTTCGCAGGGCATCGAAGTCTATGCGCAGCACACGCTGTCGTTCGGCCTGGGTGCGCAGGTGAATTTCACCTACAACGACACCTCGGTTGCGGACGTTTCGCTGGACGGGCAGAAGGTCGGTTCCTCGGCGCTGGTCGACAGCTCGAAAACGCAGCTGAACGCATCGGTGTTCTACGAGAACGACAAGCTGCTGCTGCGCGCGTCGTACAACCGGCGTGGTGAAGTTGTCGGCGGGCTTTCGTCCGGCCTCAACGTCTACACGTCGCCGTACGAGCAGGTGGACCTGAACGCGTCCTATGAACTGCGCGAGGGCCTGATGCTCACCGCGTCGATCATCAACCTGACGAAGTCGGAAGAGAGCCGTCACCTGGGCAACGACACCAAGGACCGGTTCACCTACCGCAACTACTTCGGTCGCCGCGGTTATGTCGGCATTTCGTACAACTTCTAAGGCAGTAGACTGCCTGTCAGGGTGGCCCCAGCCCGGGCCACCCTTTGATTTCATCGCAAGAAGGCGGGGCTGAAGCACCCTGCCTCGGCACAAGAGCGCCTGGCATCCGGGTGCGAAGGAGGACGGGTTTGAGACCTTTGGGTGTACGGTTGTTGCTGGCGGGCGTTGCCCTTGCCGTGAGCAGCGTTGCGGTCGCCGAGAACCCGATCGTTCCGGGCTGGTACGCCGATCCCGAGGCACGGGTGTTCGGAGATCGCTATTGGATCTACCCGACCTATTCCGATGACTGGGGCAAGCCGGACGTCTCGCCCAGCTTCACCCCGCATCAGCAGAAGTTGCGCAAGACCAAGACGGTTCGACCGTCCTATACGCAGCAGACGTTCTTCAACGCCTTTTCATCGCCCGACCTGGTCAACTGGACCAAGCACAGCCACGTCTTTGATGTCGCGAACGCGGCCTGGGCCGGATATGCGATCTGGGCGCCGTCCGTCATCGAGGCGAACGGGCGCTATTATATGTTCTTCAGCGCGAACGACATTCAGAGCGACGCCGAAGTCGGCGGGATCGGGCTGGCCGTCAGCGACAAGCCGGAAGGGCCGTTCAAGGACGCGCTCGGCAAGCCGCTGATCGGCGCCTTTCACAACGGCGCGCAGCCGATCGACCCCTTTGTCTTTCGCGACGACGATGGGCAGGTCTATCTGTTCTACGGCGGTTGGAAGCACTGCAACGTCGTGAAGCTCAGCCCCGACATGAAGTCGCTGGTGCCTTTTGACGACGGTACGGTCTACAAGGAGATCACGCCCCCCGGCTATGTCGAGGGGTCGTTCATGATCAAGCGCAACGGCACCTACTACCTGATGTGGTCGGAGGGCGGCTGGACGGGGCCGGACTATAGCGTCGCCTATGCCACCGGGCCGACGGCGACCGGACCGTTCAAGCCGATGGGCAAGATCCTGGCCCAGGATTTCCGCATCGCGCGCGGGGCGGGGCATCATTCGGTGATCAACGTGCCGGGCGCGGACGAGTGGTACATCGTCTATCACCGCCGCCCGCTCGGCAACGACAAGGGCGAGCATCGGCAGGTTGCGATCGACCGGATGTTCTTCGAGGCCGACGGCAGCATCCGCCCGGTCGTGATGACCAACGAGGGCGTGAAGCCCCGGCCGCTGACCGCGCCCGCCGCCGCGTCCAAGAACTGACATCAAGAACCGAGGGCCGGCGCCGAGGCGCTGGCGACATGACATCCAGGGGAGAGACCATGACCACCACCATCGCAACGGCGCTGAGAGGCGCTACCGCGGCGCTGCTTGTGACGACCGCGCTGGTGCCGGGGGCAATGCCCGGCACGATGGTGGCGGTCGCGCAGGATCGTGCGCCGGCGACCGAGGCGCTGGTCGACCTGGTCAACCCGCTGATGGGCAGCGATTCCAGCTATGAGCTGTCCTATGGCAACACCTACCCGGCGGTTGCTGTCCCTTGGGGCATGAACTTCTGGACGCCGGTGACGGGCAAGATGGGCAGCGGCTGGGGCTACACCTATTCCGCGCACAAGATTAACGGCATCAAGCAGACGCACCAGCCGAGTCCCTGGATGAACGACTATGCCGCCTTCGCGCTGTTCGCGGAGACGGGGCCGCTGAAGATCAAGGAGGAGGAGCGCGCCTCGTGGTTCAGCCACAAGGCGGAGGACAGCCGCCCCTATCGCTACAAGGTCTATCTGGCTGATTATGACGTCACCGCAGAGGTGACGCCGACCGAGCGGGCGGCGCAGTTCCGCTTTACCTTCCCCAAGGCGGATGACGCGCACATCATCCTGGACGCGTACAATGGCGGGTCGATGGTGCAGATCGATCCGGTGAAGCGCCGGATCACGGGCTATGTCCGCAACAACCACGGCGGCGTGCCGGACAATTTCCACAATTACTTCGTGGCCGAATTCGACCGCGACTTCACGGTGTCGCGCACCTGGGACGACAATGGGCAGGTGACTGCGGACCGCACGCGCGAGGGCGACCATGTCGGCGCGGTCGTGAGCTTCAAGACGCGCGCGGGCGAGCAGGTCGGCGTGAAGGTCGCGTCCTCGTTCATCAGCCCGGAACAGGCGGTGCGCAACCTGGAGCGCGAGATCGGCCGCGACAGCTATGACCAGACGGAGGCGAAGGCCAAGCAGATCTGGGAGAAGGAACTGCGCCGCGTCCAGGTGAGCGATCCGAACATCGACAATCGCCGGACCTTCTATTCGGCGCTGTGGCGGATGCTGCAGTTCCCGCGCATGTTCCACGAGACCGACGCGGCGGGGAAGACTGTCCACTACAGCCCGTACGACGGCAAGGTGCACGATGGCGTGCTCTACACCGACAACGGCTTTTGGGACACGTGGCGCGCCGTATTCCCGTGGTTTGCGCTCATGTACCCGGAGCGCGATGCCGAGATCATGCAGGGGCTGGTCAACACCTACAAGGAATCCGGCTGGCTGCCCGAATGGGCGAGCCCGGGTCATCGCAACGTGATGATCGGCTCCAACTCGGCGAACCTGATTGCCGACGCCTATCTGAACGGCGTGCGCGGGTTCGACGTGGAAACCCTGTACGAGGCGATGGTCAAGAACGCGACGACCTCCGAGGGGCGCCCGACGGACAAGCGCGGGAACGTCGTCAATGCCGTCGGCCGCGAGGGCGTCGAATATTACAACCGCCTCGGCTACGTGCCGTACGACGTGGGCATCAAGGAGAATGCCGCGCGCTCGCTGGAATATGCGACCGCCGACTTCTCACTGTCGCGACTGGCGCAGGCGCTCGGCAAGACCGAGGATGCCAAGAAATACGCCCAGCAGGCGCAGAATTATCGCAAGCTGTTCGACGCGCAGAGCGGCTGGATGCGCGGTCGCAACCAGGACGGCAGCTGGTCCACGCCGTTCAACCCGTACAAGTGGGGCGATGCCTTCACCGAAGGCAATTCGGTGCATTACAGCTGGTCCGTGATGCAGGACGTGCAGGGCCTGGTCGACCTGATGGGTGGCGACCAGAAGTTCGTCGAGCGGCTGGACTCCGTGTTTTCCACCCCGCCGGTCTTTGACGAGAGCTATTACGGACAGGTGATCCACGAGATCCGGGAAATGCAGATCGTGAACATGGGCCAGTACGCCCATGGCAATCAGCCGATCCAGCACATGCCCTATCTGTACAACTGGGCGGGTGCGCCGTGGAAGACGCAGCACCACGTGCGCAACGTGCTGACCAAGCTCTATTCCTCGGCACCCGATGGCTATCCCGGTGACGAGGACAATGGCCAGACCTCGGCCTGGTATGTCTTCTCGGCGCTTGGCTTCTATCCCGTCACTCCGGCGGTGGGCGAATATGCCATCGGCAGCCCGCTGTTCCGCACCGTCCGCCTGACGATGCCGAACGGCAAGGTGCTGACGATCGACGCGGTGAACAACAGCCCGGAAAACGTCTACATCCAGTCCGCCACCTTCAACGGCAAGAAGTACGACAAGTCTTGGCTGTCGCGTGAGGCGTTGCAGCAGGGCGGTACCCTGCACTTCGTAATGGGGTCCAAGCCGAACAAGGCATGGGCGAGCAGCAAGGCGGCTGCCCCCTTCTCCATGAGCGCGCCGAAATAATAAAATGAGAGAGGATTTTCAGATGATCTTGGGCCGACGCGACGTGATGATAGGCGCCGGAGCAATGGCACTCGCTGCTGCCGTTCCGGCAGGCGCACAGGGCACGAAGTTCGTGAGCAAGCGGCCGCCCCGCGCGCAGCGCCGCTTCGTGAGCACTGCCGTGGAGGCGGAAATCCGCCGGGTGAAGGCGAAGATCGCGGACCCGGAAATCGCCTGGCTGTTCGAGAACTGCTACCCCAACACGCTCGACACCACGGTCCAGACCGGGGTGGTGGACGGGAAGCCCGACACCTTCGTCATCACCGGCGACATCGACGCGATGTGGCTGCGCGACAGCTCGGCGCAGCTGCAGACCTATGTGCACCTGGCGAACAAGGATGCCGGGCTGCGCCGGATGTTCGCAGGCGCCATCCAGCGTCAGGCGCGCTGCATCCTGGTCGATCCCTATGCCAATGCGTTCATGCGCGACACGACGGCGTCCTCGAACCTGGGCGCGCGCGACGACATCACCGAGATGAAGCCCGGCGTTGCGGAGCGGAAGTGGGAGATCGACTCCCTTTGCTATCCGATGCGCTTTGCCCAGTCCTATTGGGCGGTCACCCGCGACAAGACGCCGTTCGACGACTTCTGGGCGCGCGGCATGATGAAGGCGGTCGCGACCCTGAAGGAGCAGCAGCGGCTGGAAGGCCCCGGGCCCTATCGTTTCCAGCGGAACCACCCGTCGCCGACCGAGACGCTGATGTTCGACGGCTATGGTGCGCCGACGCGGAAGGTCGGCCTGATCCACTCCGGCTTCCGCCCGTCCGATGACGCCTGCGTCTTTCCGTTCCTGATCCCGTCAAACCTGTTCGCGGTATCGGCGCTGACGATGCTGGCGACGGTGCTTAAGGAAGCGCGCGGGGATACCGCCGCTGCCGACGAATGCCTCGCGCTCGCGTCGAGCGTGCGCCAGGCGCTCGACCGGCACGGCAAGATGTCGGACGGCGAAGGCGGTGAAGTCTGGGCGTTCGAGGTCAACGGCTTTGGCGACGCGATCTTCATGGACGATGCGAACGTCCCGAGCCTGTCGGCATTGCCGCTGCTGGGCGCGGCCGATCGCAACGATCCGTTGTTCCGGCGCACGGCAAAGCTCGCCTGGAGCCCGCGCAACCCGTATTTCTTTGAAGGTACGGCGGCAAAGGGCATCGGTGGGCCGCACATCGGGATGGACATGATCTGGCCGATGTCGATCATCACTCACGCCTTCAACAGCGACGATGACGCGGAGATCCGCCAGTGCCTGCAGTGGTTGAAGACCACGCACGGCGGCACCGGCTTCATGCACGAGAGCTTCCACAAGGACGATCCGACGAAGTTCACCCGCACCTGGTTCGCCTGGGTCAACGGGTTGTTCGGGGACCTGATCCTGGATCTGGAGCGCCGCAAGCCGGCGCTGCTCGCAGCACGCTATTGATATCAAGGACCGCATCATGATCGTTACCAGCCGCCGGCAGATGCTTGCCGGCACCGGCCTCGCCGCCATCGGCGGGGCGCTGCCTGCTCCCGGCTGGGCCCAGGCGCCGGCGGCGGGCAAAGCCGATGTGTTCGTCGGCACCGGCGGGCACGGGCATACCTTCCCGGGCGCGTCGCTGCCGTTCGGCATGGCGCAGCTGAGCCCGGACACCGATAACTCCCGGTGGGACGCGTGTTCGGGCTATCACCGGACCGATGGCTCGATCATGGGCTTCAGCCACACGCACCTGTCGGGCACCGGCATCGGCGACATGCTCGACGTGCTGGTGGTGCCGACGCGCGGCCCGCTCAAGCTCAACGCGGGCAAGCTGGGGGAGGCGGACCTCGGCTATCGCCAGCGCTTTTCCGACGAATATGCGGAGCCGGGCTATTACCGGGTCCGGCTGGAGTCCGGGGTGCTGAGCGAGCTCACGGTGACGGAGCGCTGCGGCATCAGCCGCCATCGTTTCCCCGCCGGGCCGGGCCACATCCTCATCGACTTCACGCACATGATCCTGGACGTCTGGGACAAGGGCGTGTTGCTGGAGAATGCGTCGCTCGCCTGGGGGGCGGACAATGTGCTGACCGGCACCCGGCAGGTGAACCGCTGGGCCAAGGGCCGCCACATCCACTTTGCGATGCAGCTGTCGCGCAAGCCCGATCGCATCGAGTTCTTCGGTGACGACGACAAGCCTGCGCCCAAGGGTGCGAGCGGCGTCACCGGCGGCAAGCTCAAGGTCGCGTTGTTCTTCGACGATGCCGGCGGCGATCCGATCCTGATCAAGACCGGCCTTTCGGCGGTGGCGCAGGAGGGTGCGCGGGCGGCGCTGGCGGCCGAGGTTCCTGGCTGGGACTTCGACGGCATCTGCGCCAAGGCGCGGCAGTCCTGGGCCAACGAACTGCAGCGCGTGCGCGTGAAGGGCGGCACGGAGGCGCAGCGCACGATCCTGGCGAGTGCGCTCTATCACGCGTTCCTCGCGCCGACGCTCTTTACCGATCGCGACGGCCGTTATGTCGGTCTCGACCGGCAGGTGCACCAGACAACAGCGGATGCGCCGGCGTTCAGCACCTATTCGCTTTGGGATACCTATCGCGCGCTTCATCCGCTGCTGACGCTGGTGCAGCCGGAGCGGGCCGAGATGTTCACCCGCGACCTGATCCGCCAGACGGCGCAAAGCCCCTATGGGCCGCCGGTGTGGCCGCTGCAGGGGGTGGAGACCGGCTGCATGATCGGCTGGCACTCCGTGTCGGTGATGGCCGAAGCCAAGGTGAAGGGGATCGAGGCGGACTATGCCGCGGCCTGGCCGAACATCCGGCGACGGGCGTTCGATCCGAGCTTCAAGGACAGCGACGCGTCGCTTGGCCGAGAGCATTACTACGACTTCGGCTACATCCCGGCCGACAAGGTGTGGGAATCGGTCAGCCGGACGCAGGAATATGCGTACGACGACTGGGCGATGGCCGTGCTTGCCGAGGCGGCGGGGGCGGTCGACGACGCCAAGACGCTGCGCGCTCGGAGCCGCAACTATCGGAACGTGCTCGACCCCTCGATCGGCTTTGCCCGCCCGAAGTTCTCCGACGGCAAGTGGTGGGAGCCCTATGATCCCGTCCAGATCGGGCACATGCCCAAGCCGTGGTGGCGCGACTATACCGAGGCGAACGGCTGGCAGGCGACCTTCCTGAACCAGCATGACGTCTATGGACTGATCGAGCATTTCGGCGGCGATGCGGCGTTCGAGAAGAAGCTCGACAGCTTCTTCAATGCGCCGTCCACGCTGCCGGACAATGCGCCGCCGGACATCTCCGGGCTGGTCGGGCAATATGCCCATGGCAACGAGCCGACGCACCATGCCGCCTATCTCTATGCGTTTGCAGGTGCGCCCTGGAAGACGCAGGCGATGGTGCGCCGGCTGCTGACGGAGATGTACAAGGACGATCCGGACGGGGTCATCGGCAACGACGACTGCGGACAGATGAGCGCCTGGTTCATCTTCAGCGCGATGGGCTTCTATCCGGTCGACCCGGTGAGCGCGCTCTATGTGTTCGGATCGCCCCTGTTCGACGAGGCGGAGCTGTCGGTCGGCAACGGACGGACCCTGCGCGTGCTGGCGACGGGCAACGCGCCGGACCGGCCCTATGTCCAGTCGGTCCGCTGGAACAGCAAGCGCTGGAACCGCAACTGGATCTCGCACGCCGATCTGGAGAAGGGCGGCACCCTGGAGTTCGTAATGGGATCAAAGCCGTCGCGCTTCGGCACGGCGAAGGCCGACCGACCGCCCTCGTTCGGGCGGCAGAGCGCCTGACAAAAAGAGACCCCGGAAGATGCGGGTGCATCTTCCGGGGTTTAAGTTCCGCCGGGCAAGGGAGGGGGGACCAGCGGAATTCGGGTCTAGGAAGCCGGGGTCATCGACGGCGGCGCATCGGCCGGTGCGCTACCCCAGCGGACGTTCGGCCTGGGGCCCATCGTCAGCACCAGTTTAGCGCCTTCCTTTACATCTGCGTGACGGAACCAGGGTTTCGTCCAGGGGCGGCCGTCGAGTGTGGCCGACTGGATGTAGCGGTTGGTCGTTGAGTTGTTGCGGGCGACGATCTCGAGCGCCTTGCCGTTGCCCATCTGCAGCTTCACCGTGTCGAAGATGGGGCTGGTCAGCAGATAGATGTCGCTGGACGGATCGACGGGATAGAAGCCCATCGCCACCATCGCGTACCAGGATGAGGTCGCACCCTGATCATCCATGCCGGGGTAGCCGTAGCCGGACGCGTCGCTGCCATAGAGCGTGTCGAGGATCTGGCGGGTGAGCGCCTGCGTCTTCCAGGGCTGGCCGCTCCAGGCATAGAGGAACGGCGCGTGCTGGTCGGGCTGGTTGCCGTGGACATATTGACCGACCATGCCCGTGCAGTCGCGGCAGATGCCCTTGGGTGTGTAGGGCGTGCTGAAGAATGCATCGAGCTTCGCGTTAAATGCGTCACGCCCGCCCAGCAGGTTTGCAAGGCCCTGGACGTCGTGCGGCACCAGCCAGAGGGTCGACCAGCCCGACGCTTCCTTCATCATGAAATTGTAATAGGGCTCCTGCGGGTCGAACGGCGAGATCCACTTTCCGTCCGCCGTGCGGCCGCGCATGAAGCCGGTCGAGCGATCGAAGACGTTGCGATAATTGGCCGCGCGCTGGCGGAACAGCCGCGCGTCGTCGGTGCGGCCCAGCATCTGCGCGAGTTCTGCCATGGCGTGGTCGTCCCACGCATATTCCAGCGTTTTGGCAGTACCGGCCTTGCCGCCGGCGTACGGCGGGGAGGGGTTCCCCTCCGGCACGATGTCCGAAACCCAGCCGTTCTTCTGATACTCCGCGAGGTAATCGCGCGGCCCCTTGGGATCGAGGGCGTTGCGGCGGAGGAATTCATAGGCCGCGGCATAGTCGAACGGAATGCCGCGCCGGGCCGCGCCCAGGTACAGGAACACCGCATTGTCGGCATGGAAGGAGGTGTTCATGAACCCGCGCTCGCGGGCCATGTCCAGTTCCGACTGCATGATGTCCTGCACCACATGGGGCTCCATCAGCTGGAGCAGGACGATCTGGTTGCGACCCGTGTCCCAGAAGGGCACCGGCCCATAGCGATCATAGCCGGCGACCTGGATCCGGCCCTTGTTGTCGGTGAAGTTCTCGCCCTTCCGAGCGACGAGGCGAGGGCTCGCGAACGACTGGAAGAGCGTTGAGTAGAACAGCATCCGCTGCTTGGGAGTCCCGCCGGTCACCTCCGCTCGATCGAGGAGCTGCGCCCAGGCGGTGCGTGCCTGGTTGCGGATGCCGTCGAAGTCCCAGCCGGGGCTTTCCGCGCGCAGGCGCCGTTCGGCGTCGGCATAGCTGGGGCCGTGCGCCATCCGGACGAGCACCGGCTCCTTCGCCCTGGTCGTGAAGTCGAGGTAGGTTCCGGCAAAGCCACCGTCGATCTTGCGGGTATCCGGCCGGACATCCTTGTCGCCGATGCCGTAGCCGCGGTTGTCGTTCGTCGATTTCCGGAAGGTGCCAAAGCGCGAGAAGGGCTGCGAGAACTCCGCGACGAAATAGCGGCCGTCGCGGGTGTCGTTGTCACCGCTCTTGGCAGAGATGCCGCGGACCGTCCGGTCGCCGACGATCTCGACCTCGCCCCCGCGGCCGGGAAGATTCAGGATGATGTGCGCGCGGTCTGTATCCGGGAAGGTGAAGCGCATCAGGCTGGTGCGCTGGGTCGCCGTCAGTTCGGCGCGGGTCCGGAAGCTGTCGAGATAGACCGAATAATAGCCCGGAGACGCGACCTCCCTGGCCTTGTCGTAATAGGATTGGGTGTAGACCGGCGGCACCGTCCAGTCGCCGACGATCGGCATCAGGATCGGCTGCGCGCTGCCACCATAGGTCGCGCCGCCGCCGCCCGTGAACCCGATCATCGTGGGATTGGGGTAGTAATAGGGGGTGGCGACCCCCGTCTGATAGGTGTGCGCGATGTTGACGTTCACCGGCGCTGCCTCAACGGCGCTGTGCGGTAGCCGCGCGCCGGGAGAGGTGATGCCGGAGTAGAGCGGCTCGCCCGGCGGCGGGGCGTTGCCGATCAGTTCCTTGCGATCCAGCGGTGCGGTGCCGACCAGCGGGTTCGCCTCATCAACGGGGCGCTTGCCCTGTGACTGTGCGACCGCGAGCGAATTGCCGAAGACGAGCATCGCACTGGACGCGAGCAGGATCCGGCAGATGCGTGACGACCTCTGGATACGCATGAAACCTCCCCGTTTTGCGTATGTAAATCGGGCCCACCGTTTTCGGTTTAGGCGACGACCCAACGAGGGTCGGTTAAATAAACCAAATTGTCAAACGATCGTGATGATCGTTGGCCTCCGGGGGGACCGAGAAGGTCGCGAGGCGGTTTCAAAGAAAAGCTTCGTCACCCCAAAGCAGGTTTCCTCCCAACCAAGTGGCGTTTGGCCGTAGCTGGCGATGTCGCAAAGTTCGCGGAAGGGTTGATTCGGTGTTGCCATGCCCGGTGCGTAGATGCCGGCGTGCTTCATCTTCACCGTTCCGGGTTGGCTGTGGCCATCAAGGGGGTTTCATGTACCGTTCTCGTATCGCCGGACTGCTCACGGTCTCGTTCTTCGCGCTTGCTGCAACTCCCGCGCTTGCACAGCAGAGCGACGTTCCCTCTCAAGAGGCAGAGAACGCGCCGACCACAGGTGCCGCTACCCCCCAGGACGAGGGCAATGAGGTGATCGTCACCGGCACCCGCGCCGAAGGGCGGACGCGGCTGGACAGCGCCTCTCCGGTGGACGTGCTGAGCGGGGCGAGCCTTCAGCGACAGGGCACGACCGAACTGGCTGCCGCGCTCGCGACGGTCGCGCCGTCGATCGACTTCCCGCGCCCCTCTGCCACCGACGGCACCGATGCGATCCGGCCGGCGACGCTGCGTGGCCTGTCGCCGGACCAGACGCTGGTGCTGATCAACGGTGTCCGCGGGCATACATCGGCGCTGCTGAACACCAACGGCACCGTGGGCCGCGGTTCGGCGGCGGTCGACCTGAACACCATTCCCGTGACTGCGCTCGACCGGATCGAAGTGCTGCGCGACGGTGCGTCGGCGCAATATGGTTCGGATGCGATCGCGGGCGTCGTCAACCTCCGCCTGCGCGAGGCGCGTGAGGGTGGCGGCGCGACGGTGACCTACGGCTTTTACAACACCCAGATCGACACCGCGCGCGGAAGCCGCCACGTCAATGGCGAGCCGGTCGTCACCGCCTCCATCTGGCAGGGGATCGGCTTTGGCAGTGAGGGTTTCCTGACGCTGTCGGGTGAATATACCAAGCGTGAGCCGACCAATCGCGCCGACTTCGATCCGCGCGTGACGCCGACCCGGGTAACGGGCCGCTTCGGCGATCCCGAGACGGATCAATATACGATCTTCGCCAACGCGGGCACGCCACTGGGCGACAGTTTCCAGCTGTACGGCTGGGCCGGCTATCAGAACCGCGAGTCCGAAAGTGCGGCGTTCCCGCGCCTGGCGAGCGCGGCGACCGCGCTGGCGGGCTATCCGCAGGGCTTCCTGCCGCTCATCAACAGCAAGTCGAAGGACCTCAATTCCGCGCTCGGCGTGAAGGGGGACCTCAACGGCTGGAACCTCGACCTGAACTTTAGCTACGGGCGCAACAAGATCGAGTTCCGCACCCGCAATTCGGCCAATTATGCGTTCGGGGCGCAGACGCCGACGGAGTTCTACGACGGCGCGCTGGTGTACGACCAGTGGGTGGCGGGACTGGACGTTGCGCGGAGCTTCGACGTGTTCCAGTCGCTGAACGTCGCCTTTGGCGTCGAGGGGCGGCGTGAGGGCTACAAGATCGAGGCCGGCGAGCTTGCCTCCTATGGCTATCCCGCCACCGGTGCCGTGCCGGGTGCGGCGCCGGGCGCACAGGGTTTTGGCGGCTTCTCACCCCAAAACGAGATCGAGCGCAGCCGCCGCAACGGCAGCGTTTATCTCGACCTGGAAGCACAGCTGACGGACCGCTTCCTTGTCGGCATTGCCGGCCGGACGGAGAAATATTCGGACTTCGGGTCCACGGCCACCGGCAAGCTTTCGGCCCGCTATGACGTGGCGGACTGGCTGGCGCTGCGCGGAACCGCGTCGACCGGCTTCCGCGCGCCTTCGTTGCAGCAGCAGTATTTCACCCAGATCGCGCAGGTCATCCAGAACGGATCGCCGATCCAGACCGGAACCTTCCCGTCGACGAACCCGGTTGCGGTGCGGCTGGGCGGCCTGCCGCTGGACTCCGAAAAGTCGACCAACCTTTCGGCCGGTTTCGTGGTGCGTGCGGGTGGCTTTGACCTGACCGTGGACGCGTATCGCATCCACATCCGCGACCAGCTTGGCCTGTCGGAGAATATCGCGGCGACCAACCCTGCGGTGGCTGCATTGTTGCCGCCGGACGTGCAGGCGGCGCGCTTCTTCATCAACGGCCTGGCCTCCACCACCAAGGGCATTGATGCGGTCGCGCACTACCGGCTGCGCACGGCTGCGGCCGGCAGCTTCGACTTCACGATCGCGGGCAACGTCAACGACATCAAGGTGACGCGCGTACCGACATCTACCTCCACGCTGAACCCGGCCCCGACGCTGTTCGCGCGCAGCCGTATCCTGACGCTGGAGGAAGGGACCCCGCGGGAGAAGGTGACGGGCACGATCGACTGGTCGCTGGATCAGCTCGGCGCGCTGGCACGCGTCACCTATTATGGCGACGTCAACCAGCCCGGCACCACCGAGGCGGCCGACATCCACACCGGGCGGCACGCGATCACCGACCTGGAGCTGCGCTATCAGGCGACCAAGGGTCCTCAGTTCGCGATCGGCGTGAACAACCTGTTCGACGTCTATCCCGACCGCACGATCCCGGCCAACAACACGACCGGGGTGGTGGGCTTTCCCTATTACTCGCCGTTCGGGTTCAACGGCCGCTACCTCTACGCGCGGGCCGGCCTCAACTGGTAACGGACCGCCGGGCCGAGCGTGATGCCCGGCTTGGCGGAACCGGACCGCCGCCCTATGCACTGCCCCCAGAGTATCTTGTGGGAGTAGATGGATGTTCGGGCGGCTGTTCACGGATCATCCCCGCAGTGTCGGGGAAAGCTATGTCGAACATGCGCGCACCGCCGCGCATTTCGGCGTGACCATGCTGGTGGGCGGCGCGGCGTGCCTGGTGCACGCGGTCGTACCGGCCTGGTGCACCCGCACCGGCAGCGACACGGTTCGAAAGCTGCACGGCGAGATGAGCCGGCGCAACTCGGCCGCGGTCGCGGAAGGATCCGCACTGGTCTACGAAATCTGACCAGCGTGATTCGACATGTCGCGATCGTCGGCGCGGGGTTTTCCGGCACGCTTCAGGCAATCAACCTCCTCCGCCACGGGGGGCCGCGCGCCACGCTGATCGAGCGGGCGCCGCGGCCGGGCCTTGGCCTCGCCTATGGCGCGGCGCATCCCAGCCATGTCCTGAACGTGCGCGCCTCCAACATGAGCGCGTTTCCGGACGAACCCGACCATTTCGTCCGCTGGCTCAAAGCGCGGGGGGTGGCGGATGCCGCCTCCGCGTTCGTGCCACGCCTGACCTATGGCACCTATCTGCGCGAGCTGCTCGACGAGGCGCAGGCGCGCGCGGGGGAGCGGTTGCAGATCGTCCAGGGCGATGTACTGGACGTCGTGGAGAATGACGAGGTCCGCGTCCAGCTTGCGGACGGAAGCGAGATCACCGCCGATGCCGCGGTGCTGGCAGTCGGAAACCTGCCGCCGCACGACCCGCCTGGGCTGGATCGGGACGCGCTCTCCGGAGAACGATACAAGGGCGATCCCTGGGCGGCGGACGTGGGCGAGGGGCTGTCCGCAAGCGACACCGTGCTCGTCATCGGCACCGGCCTCACCATGGTCGATCTCGTGCTCATGCTGGATGCAAGGGGCTATACTGGGAAGGTCGTCGCCCTGTCGCGCCGCGGCCTGCTGCCCCAGCGGCATGCCGCGCCGGAGCCTTGGGAAAAGCTTTCGGAGAAGCCGGGCGAGACCGGCTCTTGGCTGGTCCGCCGCGTGCGCGAGCGGGGCGAGGCGATCGGCTGGCGCAATGCCGTCGACGAACTGCGCCCGTTCACCCAGACGCTGTGGGCGCAGGCGGGCGCGGCCGACCGCGCCCGCTTCCTGCGGCACCTTCGCCCCTGGTGGGACATCCACCGCCACCGGCTTGCGCCGGCGGTTGCCGATCGCCTGGCGGAACTTCGCGCGAGCGGGCGGCTTCAAATCGTCGCGGGCAAGACGCTTGGCTTCGAGAAGGAGGCCGACGGCGTCGCGGTGCGCTATCGCCCGCGTGGCGAGGATAGCGCGCGCGAGCTGTTCGTGCAGCGCGTCATCAATTGCACGGGGCCGCAGGGCGACCTGATGCGCACGAGCGAACCCTTGTTGCGGACGCTGGCCGCGCGCGGGGCAATCCGGCCCGATCCCGAGCATCTGGGCCTGGATGTCACTGTCAGCGGGCAGGTCGTCCGCGCCGATGGCACGGCGAGCGAGCAGTTGTTCGCGCTGGGGCCGATGACGCGGGGTGCCTTTTGGGAGATCGTCGCGGTTCCGGATATCCGGCGCCAGACCTGGGATGTCGCGCGACGCCTGTCCAACGCGCACTGGGTCGGCTGGGAGGGCCTCTAGATCCGCGTCGTTCCCAATGTGTTCCCGGGCTGCTATGACCCGGCAATGGGAATGAGCGCGTCTCCTACCGCCGGCCGGCAACCACAATGACCCGCCGGGCGGGCAGTGCCGACCTGCCGCTGCACGGCGGGCGCGTGCCTGCCTGGCTGGGGCAGCGGATGACGAAGCTGGGCGCGGTGATCGTCGAAGCGATCGTCCACGAATATGGCCGCGACGAGCTGCTCCGGCGGCTGGCGCACCCGTTCTGGTTCCAGTCCTTTGGGTCGGTGATGGGGATGGACTGGCATTCCTCGGGCATCACGACGAGCGTGCTCGGCGCTTTGAAGCGCGGGCTTGCCCCGCTGTCGGGCGAACTGGGCATCCATGTGTGCGGCGGACGCGGCCGCCATTCGCGCGCAACGCCTACGGAGCTGGCGGCGGTCGGGGAGCGCGTCGGGATCGACGGGACGGCATTGGGGCAGGTCAGTCGCCTGGTCGCCAAGGTCGACAGCGCGGCCGTGCAGGACGGCTTCGATCTCTATCTCCACGGCTTCATCGTCGCCGATGACGGCCGCTGGGTGGTGGTGCAGCAGGGGATGAACGGCGATCGCCGGCAGGCACGCCGCTATCACTGGCTATCTGAAGGCATCACCAGCTTCGTCGACGCGCCGCATGCCGCCATTGAGGGGCGCGGGCAGGGGACCATCGTCAACCTTGCCGACCGGCGCGCGGAGGCATCCCGCGGACGCCAGCTCGACCTGCTGGCGAGCCTTGGCCCGGACGGCATCGTGCGGGAGGTCACCCGGCTGGAGGCAAAGGCTGTACCCGCACCGGCGCAGTCGATGCTGCCGCACCTCATCATGCCGGATCACCATGACGTCCGCGCCGAGGACATCGTCGCGCGACGCCTCCACGGGAACCTCGCGGCGGCGGCCGATCGCGGACCCGCCGACTTTGCGGAACTGTTGCTGACGCCCCGGGTGGGCGCCCGCACGGTCCGCGCGCTCGCGATGGTGGCGGAGGTGATCCACGGCGCGCCGTGCCGCTTCAGCGATCCCGCACGCTTCTCGCTCGCGCATGGCGGTAAGGACCGGCATCCCTATCCAGTGCCGATCGCGGTCTATGACCACAGCATCGCCGTGATGAAACGGGCGGTGGTGAAGGCGAAGCTCGGGAGCACGGAGGAACTGGACGCGATCCGCCGGCTCGACGCGCAGGCCCGCCGGCTCGAACGCGACGCCACCGGCCCGTCGGTGGAGGCGCTGATCGCGGAGGAACGTCACGCCAGCCACAGCTATGGCGGGCGCAGCGTGTTCGGGGTCGAGCCGCCGCCGATCGCCGGCGAGGCGACAGGCTAGGGGAGCATCATCGCGCCGGCGATGACGATTGCCCCGGCAACCACCGCACTCGCAATCCAGCGCCCCGCTGCCTCGATCGCGGCGCCCGTGTCCCGCGCGGGCTGGGTGGGCATGGCCTCCAGCCGCCGGATCGCCGCCCGGAGCAGCCGCGGCGTGTCGTTGCCGATCTTGCTCAGCTCCCAAGCGAGCGCCTGGATCGTGGGCAGCCAGTGCTCAGGGGAGAGCCGCGCCTGGGCGATGCGCAGGGAGGAGCGCTGCATGGCGGCTGAAAGATCGAAGTCCGGCTCGATCGCGGTCAGAACCCCGTCGATCGTCGCCATCGCCTTGAAGATCAGCAGCAGGTCCGGCGGCATGGTCATGCCCTCGTCCCGCATCAGCGGGAGGAAATCGCCGACCAGCGCGCTGAGCACGACGCGCCCACCGCCATGCCGCGCGATCAGCCGGTCGGCGGCGCGCTGGATCCGCTCGCGCGGCACGTCGGGCGCCGTCGACCAGCCTGCCAGCACGTCGGCGAGCGCCGCGGGATCCGCCCCGATGAGCGACTGGACGAACCCCAGGAACTCCTCACGCCGGCGGGGCGAGACGTGGCCGATCATCCCGAGGTCCAGCAGCGCGAGCCGATTGCCGGGAAGGCACAGCAGGTTGCCGGGATGCGGATCGGCGTGGAAGCGGCCGTTGACGAGCACCATGTCGAGCACGACGTCCGCACCCAGTGCGGCGATTTCGGCCGGATCGATGCCGGCCGCGCGCAGGGTCGCGCCGTCACGGGGCGGCACGCCCTCGACATAATCCATCACCAGCAGCGTCTCGGACGTGAATGCCCAGTGGATCTCGGGCACGACCACGCGGGGTTCGTCGGCAAAGTCCGCGCGGAGCCGGTCGGCGTTGCGACCTTCTCCGGTGAAGTCGAGTTCCTCGAGCACCGCTTCCGCCAGCTGGCGCATCATCGCCGCGGGCGCGAACCGCCGCACCTCAGCACTTGCGGATTCCGCGACGGCGGCAAGCTGCGCGATGAGGCGCAGGTCCGCCTCCATGCGCGGGCGGATGCCGGGGCGGCGGATCTTGAGGACCACGGCGCGCCCGTCCTTGAGCGTGGCGCGGTGGACCTGCGCCATGGATGCCGCCGCAAGCGGCTGCGGATCGAATTCGGCAAAGGCCGTTTCCGGCGGCTGGCCGAGCGCCTCCTCCACGGCGGAGCGCAACGTCTCGAACGGCAGGGTCGGCGCCTGGCTGTGCAACTGCTCGAGTTCGGCGATCCAGTCGGGTGCCAGCAGGTCCCCGCGCGTCGCCAGGATCTGCCCGAGCTTCACGAAGGTCGGTCCCAGTGCCTCCAAGGCGAGCCGCGTGCGCCGGGGGAGCGTCTGCGGATCGTCTGCCTCGCCAGGGTCGCGCTCCAGCCCCAGCCGGGCGAGCAGCACGCCCAGGCCGAAGCGCGAGCCGATCTGCAGGATCTCGGCGAGGCGGTTGCGATCTCGGGCGGCTACCAGCAGGGTCTTGATCATGCCCGGCGCATTACCGCGCTTCGCGCTCGAATGTCAGGGTGGCGGCGACCGGAAAATGGTCCGAGGGATAGGTGGCGCCGTCGTGATGCGTGTCCACGGACGCTTCCTTGCTGCGGAACCCGCGCGTGAAGAGATAGTCGATCCGCTTCTGTGGGACGCCGGTGAAATCGTGGAAGGTTGCGGCCGGCCCCTGCTTGCGGGGTGCAGTCTCCCACGCGTCGGTCAGCACCTGCGCGAGTGCGGCATAGGCGCCGCTGTCGGGCTCGGCGTTGAAATCGCCGGCCAGGACCACCGGCAGATCCTTGGCGATCGCCGGAAGCCGCGACAGGATCACCGCCACGCCGCGCTCGCGCGCCTGCGCATCCTGGTCCCGGTGCGGCAGGTGGGTGTCGACGAAGAGGAAGCGACGCGGCTTCGACCCCATTGTTTCGAACACGCCCCAATTGGCAAGGCGGGGCAGGTCGGTGCCCCAGCTGGAGCTGCCGGGCTGGTCGGGCGTGTCCGAAAGCCAGAAATCGCCCTGGCTGATCAGCCGGAGGCGGTCGGTACGGTAGAAGATGCCCATATGCTCGTCGACATGGGCCCCGCGGCGGTCGCGGCCGAACCAGCGGTATTCCGGAAGCGCGCTGACGAGATCGTCGCCCTGGCGCTGGAACAGCTCCTGGGTGCCGATCACGTCGGGCCTGGTCTTCGCAATGGTCGCGACCATGACGGGGCGGCGCAGCTCCCAGCGGGTCGGGCCTTCGTCCGAGGGATAGCGAACATTGAACGTCATCACCTTCAGCGACGGGCTGGGGGCGCACGCCGCGACCGTTCCGAGAAGCAGTAGCCCGAGGCTGCAGCGCAGGATCGACATCAATCAACTCTCCCTGGTTCTTTCGGGGCACCGTTCGCGTCTGCGCTCAGCGGCGTCAATGGAGGCCATCGGCCCCCGGGTGCAGGGGGTGCTCCGCTGCATTGCAACAAAATGTTGCCGGAAGGTCTTTTATATAGTTAGGTTCCTAACTATCTGGCGACCTCATGCCGGATCAACAACTCCAACGCGGGTTCACGCACCGCCTCATGCCGCTCGCCCGCGCCTATCGGCGTTACATCGACCGCGGCTTCTCCTCGCTCGACCTTTCGCACACCACGGCGCTCGCCGTGATGCTGATCGGCCGGCACGGCGATGGCGTGCGCCAGGGCATGCTGGCCGATGAGCTGGGGATGGAAAGTGCCTCCCTCGTCCCGCTGGTGCAGCAGCTCGTGCAAGCGGGCTTGGTCGAGCGGCGCCCCGATCCGGACGACGGTCGGGCCAAGACCTTGTACCTGACGGAGGCGGGCAAGGCGCTCGCTGCCGAGGTGGAGGAGCGCTCTGCGGCCCTGCGCAGCCAGGTGTTCGCGGGCATTCCCGATGCTGACGTAGAGGCGGCGCTGCGGGTCATGGACCAGCTGGCCCTCGCGCTTCAGGACAGCTCGGAACGGTCCTGCGGGTGATGACGATTGGGTATCGTCATCTGATTTTCTCGGCGAACGCCTTTGCCGGTGCGTTGCTCGCGCTGTTCCTCTCGTTCGCGATCGGCCTGGAGCGTCCGTTCTGGGCGATGGTGACGGTCTATATCGCCAGCCAGCCGCTCTCAGGAGCCTCGGTTTCCAAGGGCGTGTTCCGCCTGATCGGGACAGTGGTGGGAGCCGCGGCCGCGGTCCTGATGGTCCCGGCGTTCGTCAACGCACCCGTGCTGCTGACGCTGGCATTGGCGTTGTGGGTGGGGCTGTGCCTGTTCGTCTCGCTGCTGGACCGGACGCCGCGCTCCTACCTGTTCATGCTGGCGGGCTATACGGCGGCATTCGTCGGCTTTCCCGCGGCGATGCATCCGGAAGGGGTGTTCGACGTAGCGGTGCTGCGGGCGCAGGAAATCGGCCTCGGCGTCTTTTGCGCCATGCTGTTCCATTCGATCGTGCTGCCGGTCAGTGTCGGCGAGACCCTGCGCAAACGCTTGGGAGAGATACTCGCGGATGCCGAGCGCTGGACCGCGCACGCGCTGGCGGGGAATGCGTCGCCGCAGATCGAGGCCGAGCGGCGGCGCCTCGCCAACGACACGACCGAACTGCATTTGCTCGGCACCCATCTTGCCTATGACACAGCCCGGATCCGGCCGCAGCGGAGCACGCTGGCGGCGCTGCAGGACCGGCTGATCATGCTGCTGCCGATCGTGTCCGCGATCGAGGATCGCATCCTTACCCTGCGCGCAGGCGGCGGACTGCCCACGGCACTCGAAGCCCTCGTCGAGGATGTGCGCTTGTGGACAGAGGATCCGGGCGCCGGCGATCCCGATGTCCTGCAGGAACGCTGTGCGCGATTGTCGCGCGAGGCCCCGGCCGGAGGAGACTGGGGCGCGCTCGTGGAGGCGAACCTTGCCGGGCGTCTGAAGGAGCTTGTCGTGCTGCTGGCCACCATCCGGCAGCTCGCCCGCGCCATCCGTTTTCCGGACGAGAAGCTGCCGGAGTCCCTGCGCTCGACGATCCGTGCGGCGCGGCCGCGGCGCTTCCACCTAGACTATGGCCTGGCCCTTCGATCGGCGCTTGCGGCGGTGCTTGCCATCACCGGCTGTTCCGCGTTCTGGATCTTCAGCAGCTGGCCGGACGGGGCCACCGCCACAATGATCGCGGCGGTCATGTGCTGCTTCTTCGCAGCGATGGACGATCCCACGGTCGCGCAGCGCGGGTTCCTCTATGGCACGACCGCGGCGATCCCATTCGTGGGCCTCTACCTGTTCGCGATCCTGCCGATGATCACGGGCTTCCCCCTGCTCGCCCTTGCGCTTGCGCCGCTGTTTCTGCCGCTGGGTGTGGCGGTCGCCTTTCCTTCGCTGGCCGGTGCCGCGATGCCGCTGGTGATGGGGATCGGGGGCGGCGTGGCGCTCAACAACAACTACGGTCCCTCGGACTTCGCGGCGTTCCTCAACAGCAACGTGGCGCTGTGCGCCGGCGTGCTGGCGGCCATTTTCGCAACGCGGCTGGTGCGCGTGATCAACCCTTCTTCCGCGGTGCTGCGGGTGTTGCGTGCGGGCTGGCGGGATCTTGCCGACGCCGCCGAAGGGCGCGCCGTCCGCAGCCCGTCGGACTGGACCAGCCGGATGCTGGATCGCGTCGGGCTGATCCTGCCGCGCCTGCCGCGCGCGGCGGCCGACCTCCGGCTGGCGGGGACCGACGCGCTGCGCGACCTGCGCGTGGGGCTGGGCGTGTTGCAGGTGCGCGAAGCTGCGCGCGGCGCGCCCTTGGGTGAGGGCAGCGCCGCGATGGAGCAGCTGGTCGCGACCCTGGGCCGCCACTTCCGACGCGTGGGCAACGGCGCGAGCGAGCCGCCTCCGTTCGCGTTGCTCGACCAGATCGACCGGGCGCTTGCGCTCGTGCTGAACGAACCACGCGAGACGCCGGCCCGAGACCAGACGCTGCATGCGCTGGTGGGTCTGCGCCGCAACCTCTTCCCCGACGCGAACGCCTGGCAGCCGGAGGCCCTTGCCGCATGAACGGCCAGATCGACATCAACGGTATCTACGTCCACCCGCTGC
The DNA here is from genome assembly GCF_049311085.1 of Sphingomonas sp. 3-13AW. Classification (NCBI taxonomy): domain Bacteria; kingdom Pseudomonadati; phylum Pseudomonadota; class Alphaproteobacteria; order Sphingomonadales; family Sphingomonadaceae; genus Sphingomonas; species Sphingomonas sp. 3-13AW. The sequence continues at coordinate 43,458 of NZ_JASNVZ010000002.1, forward strand.
TGATCGCGGCGATCCTTGCCTATGCGCTGTCGCTGCCCATCGAATGGGCGCTCGCGCGCGCAGGTTTCTACCGCTTCGTCTTCCACCGAGGCCTGTTCGATTTCGCGCTGGTCGTGGTCCTGTGGGGACTGATCGCCACGGCGCTTTCCGCCGGTACTCCCTTTGCGCTTACCTTTCCGAGATTGTCATGAATCCCATCGTCATCATCCGCGTGCTGGTCACGTTCGCCATCGTGCTCGCCGCCTATTTCGTCGGCGAGGCGCTGTGGCGTCACTATGAGACGGACCCCTGGACGCGGGACGGCCGGATCAGCGCCGACGTGCTGCAGGTCGCGCCCGACGTTTCCGGCCTGGTTACCGAGGTGCTGGTGCGGGACAACCAGCAGGTGCGCGCCGGGGCGCCGTTGTTCATCATCGATCGACCCCGATACGAGCTTGCGGTCAAGCAGGCGCAGGCGGCGCTTGCGACCCAGCGCGTGCAGATCGCCCAGGCGCAGCGGGAGGCGCGCCGCAACCGTGTACTGGGCGATCTGGTCCCCGCGGAGGAACTGGAGCAGGGCGACGCAAAGGTGGCGCAGCTTCAGGCGGAACTCGCGCGCCTGCAGGTGCAGTTGGAGACCGCGCGCCTGAACTTGGCGCGGACGGTCGTCCGTTCCGGGGTGGACGGCACCATCACCAACTTCGACCTGCGGCCAGGCGACTATGCCACCGCCGGGCGCGCGGAGTTCGCGATCATCGATCGCCAGTCGATCCACGCCGTCGGCTATTTCGAGGAAACCAAGCTGCCGCGCATCGCGCCGGGAGATCGTGTGCAGGTGCACCTGATGGGTGAGGACCGGATCATCGATGGCCATGTGCAGAGCATCGCAAGCGGCATCGACGACCGCGACCGGACGGCGGGCGACAAGATGCTGCCCAACGTCAATCCGACCTTCAACTGGGTACGGCTGGCGCAGCGCGTGCCGGTACGGATCGTCCTCGATCGGGTGCCGGCCGGGCTTTCCCTAGTGGTCGGGCGGACGGCGACGGTGAACGTGATCCACCGCGAGCCCATCGCACCGCCGCAGCAAGCCGGCGGCGCGGTGCAGCGCGTTCCCGCGGGGAGGGCGGCATGAGAATGTCGATGCTCCGTCGCGCGGTTCCGCTGCTGGCCACGGTAGCTGCGGCCGCCTGCGCGCCCGTCGGACCGAACTACCACCGCCCCGAAACCGCGGTTGCGGAGCGCCCCTCCGCCAAGGCGCCCTTCGTCAGCGGCAGCGAGGCGGCGTTCGCGGCCACGGCCGTCCCCGAGGACTGGTGGCGGCTGTATCGTGATCCGGTGCTCGACAGCCTGGTGCAAGAGGCGATAGCCGCCAACACCGACCTGCGGGTGGCGGCAGCGAACATCGCGCGGGCACGCGCGCAACGCACCATCACCGCGGACGCGCGGGAGCCGCAGACGGAATTGGGCGCGGGCCTGTCGCGGGCCCTGCCCTCGGCACAAGAAGCGCTGATGCCGGGCAAGGAGTTCCCACCATTATGGATCTATTCGCTCGAGGCCTCCGCAAGCTACCAGCTGGACCTTGCCGGCCAGATCCGTCGCGCGATCGAGGCGGCGGACGCCGACCTGGCGGCGACTCAGGCAGCCTATGACGCCACCCGCGTCACCGTGGTAGCACAGACCACCGCTGCCTATGTCGAGGCATGTGCCGCGGGTCACGAGATCGGGGTGGTCCAGCGTGCGCTTGACCTCCAGCAGCGCAGTACCGAGCTCACGCGCCGGCTGGTGCGGGGCGGCCGGGGCAGCAGCCTCGACGTCACGCGATCAACGGCGCAGGAGGCACGGGTTCGCGCCAACATGCCGAGCCTGGTCGCGGAAAAGCAGACGGCGCTGTTCCGGCTTGCGACGCTGACCGGAAAGCCCCCGGCGGAGTTCGATCGCCGGGTTGCCGGCTGCCACGAGGAACCGCAGCTCGAGAGCGCGATGCCGATCGGGGATGGCGCTGCATTGCTGCGCCGTCGTCCGGACGTGCGTCAGGCGGAGCTGATGCTGCGCGCCGCAACGGCACGGATCGGTGTCGCGACCGCGGATCTCTATCCCAAGATCCGGCTGGGCGCATCGATCGGCTCGGGCGGGCTTGTGGACTCCTTTCTCGCCCGGGATACGTTCAAATTCGGCCTCGGCCCACTGATCAGTTGGGAGTTCCCGAACCGCAAGCGCGTCCGCGCGCGGATCGGCATGGCCGAGGCAGAGGCGGATGCGGCCTATGCGAGGTTCGACGGTGTGGTGCTCACGGCCTTGCGAGAGGTGGAGACGGCGCTGACGGTCTATGCCCGCGACCTCGACCGTCGCGCTGAACTGGAGGAGGCGCGAACCCACGCAGCTCAGGCGTCGCGCGACTCGCAGACGCTGTTCCGGGCCGGGCGGCAGGGCTTTCTTCCGGTGCTCGACGCCGACCGCGTCCTCATTTCCGCCGAAGAGGCACTTGCCGCACAGGAACGCCGCGTAGCTGTGGATCAGGTGCGGCTGTTCCTTGCGCTGGGCGGCGGCTGGCAGTCGGCTGAAGTCACCGATTAAGCAAAAATAAGATAATTAAGTCGCCTCCGCGTTTGGATCGCGTTAGCCTCTCCAAAAAGAGGGAGGATTCGATGGTATTTGGACGCGCGAGCCTGTTTGTTGCGGGCGCGACTGTCTTAGTAGTCGCCACTCCGGCAGTGGCGCAGCGTACTGTCCCTGCGGCACCGGACGCGATGGTCTACAAGACTTCGCTGACGACCGAGTGGGGCCGCGCTGTCACTCCCGAAAACGCGTGGCGCAGCTATCCCCGACCGCAGCGGGTGCGGGAGCGGTGGCTGAACCTCAACGGCGAATGGGACTATGCGATCGTCAAGGCCGGGACGCCCCAGCCGATGCAGATGCAGGGCAAGATCCTCGTGCCCTTTGCCGTCGAGTCCAAGCTGTCGGGCGTTCAGCGGCCCGTGCTGCCCGATGACCGGATCTGGTATCGCCGCAGCTTCACGGTGCCCGCTGATTGGCGGGGGCAGCATGTCCTGTTGAACTTCGGCGCGGTCGACTATGAGGCTGCTGTCTGGGTGAACGGGGCCTATGTCGGGGCCCACAAGGGAGGCTCTGCCACCTTCAGCTTCGACGTCACGCCGCACCTGCGCGCCGGCGCCAACGACCTGGTGGTTCAGGTTGCCGACCCGACATCGGACGGTGTGCAGCCGCGGGGCAAGCAGACGCTCGCGCCGCAGGGGATCTGGTACACGCCGGTCAGCGGCATCTGGCAGACGGTCTGGCTGGAGCCGGTGTCCGAACTCCACATCGCCGATGTGCGCGCCACCCCGGACGTCGACCGGGGGCGGCTGGAAGTGGACGTCGCCCTGAACCGCTCCGCCAACGACACGGACGCGGTCCGCCTGACGGCCAGCAAGGATGGCAAGGTGATCGCCAGCACCATCGTGCGCGCGAACCGCCATGCCAGCCTGCCGATCCCGAATGCGCGGCTTTGGTCGCCGGACGATCCCTTCCTCTACGACCTCACCGCCGAGCTGGTGACGGTCAAGGACCCCTATGCGGGCGCGAAAGACCGCACCCGCACGGCCTATGACGCGCGCTTCACCGAGCGGGAGCGGGCGACCTATGCCGCCGCCCAGGTCGTCGGAGCGCCGGTCGACCGGGTGAAGGGCTATTTCGCCATGCGCAAGGTCTCGATCGGCCCGGGCACGCTGCACGGGCAGCCGGCCATCCTCCTCAACAACAAGCCGCTCTTCCAGAACGGCACGCTGGACCAGGGCTGGTGGCCGGACGGCTTGCTGACGCCGCCTTCCGAGGAGGCAATGGTCAGCGACATCGTCTTCCTGAAGAAGGCGGGCTTCAACATGTTGCGCAAGCACATCAAGGTGGAGCCGGCCCGCTTCTATTATGACGCCGACCGGCTGGGCATGTTGATCTGGCAGGACATGCCCTCCGGCGGCGACGAGGATCAGTTCGTCACCGGCTCCAGCAAGAGCGAGGCGGTCCTGTCGTCGACCGCGATGACCGAGTTCCAGCAGGAACTTGCCGCCATGATCGGCGACCTGCGGGCATTCCCCTCGATCGTCACTTGGGTCGTGAACAACGAGGGCTGGGGCCAGTATGATTCCACCACCCTGGCGAAGCTGGTGAAGGGCATGGATCCCAGCCGCGTGGTCAACGCCGACAGCGGCTGGCTGGACGTCGCGCCGGAGGCTTCCGACATGGTCGACATCCACACCTATGAGGACAAGCCCAACGTCCCGCCCCGTTCCAGCACGCGCGCGATCGTGATCGGCGAATATGGCGGCATCGGCCTGCCGGTGGCGGGGCACATCTGGCGCTCCGGCAAGCGGAACTGGGGCTATCAGGTCGCGACCGATCGCCAGGATTACTTGAAGCGCTATCGCGTCAAGTTCGACGAGATCATCCGCCAGGCGCGGGAGGAGGGCCTGAGCGCCGCCGTCTACACCCAGACGACGGACGTGGAGGACGAGATCAACGGCCTGCTCACCTATGATCGGGCCGAGGCCAAGGCGCCGGCAGAGGAACTCGCCCGCATCGCCGCGCCGCTGACCGCGGTGGGCACGGATCCGTATCAGGGGCATTGACCTGTGATCGTCTCGCCGGAGCCGAGGGGTTCCGGCGAGACGCCCGCGGCCTCAACCGAAGGCGCTCAGTCGCGGCGTGCAAGCCACGTCCGAAGCCGCCCGCACCGCCACGAATTGGGCGATGGCAGCGTCGAGCGATCCGAGCGGCCTCCCGCGTGAGGTCGCAAGGCCGACGGACGCAGGGCGCGGAGCCCGCCATCCCGGGGCGGAGCCGGAGATGGGTTCGATGCGGCGTGGGTCGTATCCTGCGGAGACGGCGATCCGCTCCGCAAAGTCGGCCCAGCTCAGCGGCTCTCCGTTGCTGAGGTGCCAGAGCCCGGTCGCGCCATCGATCAGCAGATCGACCGCCGCCTCGACCAGCTGCGGGACGTAGGTCGGGGTGACCAGCTGGTCGCGCGGTGCGGAAAAAGGCCGGTTCGCGGCGAGGCTTTTCAGCACCGCGGAGGCGAAATTATGCGGATCGTGCGGAGAGAAGAATGCCGCCGTCCGCACGATCAGCACTTTGTCGAGAGCGGCGCAGCCGGCCTCCATCGCGGCCTTGCTGCGGCCATAGGCGTTGCAGGGAGCGACGGGGTCGGATTCGATGTACGGGTCCTTCTTTTCCCCGCCGAACACCAGGTCGCTTGAGAAACCGAGATAGTGGATGGCGCGATCGGAGCATGCGCGGGCAAGGGCAATCGCCCCCGTGGCGTTGGCGCGGAAACAGGCTTCCCCCGCCTCCTCTGCGTCATCGACGCGCACCCAGCCGGCCGCGTTGATGACTGCCCAGGGCGCGATTGCCTCCAGCCGGTCCGGCAGATCCTGCGGGCGCTCCAGATCGAGCATGGCGCGGTCCGTCAGCACATAGTGGATGTTCCGGACGGAGCAGGCAGCGGCGAACGCTTGCCCGAGCGTGCCGGTGGAGCCGCAGATCAACAGCGGCGGCGCGCGGTGCGACGACGCCTGACGCGGGGCGGAACCGGGGCGCGGCAGCGGCGGATGGAGCAGGCGCTGCGGCCTGCGCCACCAGCCCGCTTCCTGCGCGAGCGGGTGCCGCGGCGCATCCAGCGGGAGCCCGCGCCACAGTTCGGCCAACGCCGTCGGGCGGGGCGCGCCGGCCGAGACATCGAATACCCCGGTCTCATAGCTGCCGGGGGACGTCAGCAACGTGTCCCAGCTGTGGCTGCCCAGCAGCGACCAGGCGGTGACGGCGCACACGTCGACGCCCTCTTCACGGGCGGCGGATGCGGCGTCCCACGTTTCGGCGGCCCACCGCAACTGCTCCTCGCGCGTGCAGCCGTTGTGGACCTCGGTAATCGCGATCGGTGTTCGATAACGCTGCCACGCTTCGCGGATCACGCCGGCGAACCCGGCGGGCGGCGGGTCGAGCACCCGGATCGCCTCGGTATCCGCATAGCGGGCGCGGCCGTTGCCGCCGTGCGTGCTCGCGGGATAGAGCTGCAGCCGGTGATCGAGGAAGCGATCGCTCGTGAGATAGTGGTTCACCCCGACGATATCCGGCGGCGAGGGGGCGTCGGCAATGCGCTGCAACCGCTCCTCCAACCCGAACCCCGCCAGCCTCTCCCACAGCGGGTGGTGCCGGGTTACCCGGCCGAACAGCAGGTCCCAGCCCGCCCAGCGCCGCAGATTGTCGAACGCGGCCTGCTCCGCCAGGCGGGTGGTGGCATAGGTCCGGCCGAGGTCGTCGGTCTGGATCAGCTGCGCGGAAGGGTTGATCCGCCGCACCGCCTGCATCGCCAGGCGGGTCGCATCGACCTGGTTGATCAACGCCAGCCAGAACGCGCCTTCGTCCTGGGCGTGCGGATACCAGTGACCATAGAGGGCCGAGAAGCGCGCCGTGGTCAGCGGCTCGTTGATCGGCGTCCATGCATCGATCCACGGATATCGCTCCGCAGCCTGTCCGGCGAAGTGCGCTAGGCCGGGGGCAAAGCCCGGGTCGAGCAGGTTGGTGCGTGCCGGGCCGCTGCCGTGATGGACAAGCCCCACGATGGGGCGGATGCCGAGTTCGCGCAGCCGCCCCAGCCGCTCGTCGGACCAGCGCCAATCAGGTCTCGCAGGATCGTCCGAGGCGACCCGCTCCCACAGCACGGGGTAGCGAATTGCCTGGAACCCGATCTCGGCAAAACGATCGAGGTCGCTCAGCCGGTCATGGTGGCCACTCAGCCGCGTCTGGTCGAGATAGCCGTCGCGGGTACGGTTTACCGTACATTCGACGCCACCCCAGAGCTCGATCTGCGGCATGCGGTACCTCATGTTTCCCCGCACGTGAACGGATGCCGTCCCCGCATCGTTCCATGAAACGCCGTAACCCATGTTAGAAGCCAAGCACTTAGCGGAACATTCCCCCCGTCCGCCGGTTTGTTTCGGGTTATCGTGAGTAGATCACAGGGGGCGTGCGTGAACGAGCAGTTGCAATCGAACAGCAGTCTTCCGGTGTTTACCCGCGAACCTGATCCCCGACCGACGCTCATCTGCTTTAGCCATCTGCGTTGGGCGTTTGTCTTCCAGCGTCCCCAGCATTTGATGAGCCGATTTGCCGCGACCCATCGCGTGCTCTTCTGGGAAGAGCCAGAGTATGTGGACGGCATCGGCGCGGCGCGCGTGCGGCACAGCGTCTGCCCCGACAGCGGCGTCGAGGTTTATACGCCCGAGATCGACAGCGCAGCGCGCGGCGCGGGCGAAGATGCCGAGCTGTCGGCGCTGCTCGACGAGGCGCTTGTCGGCACCCGCGGGACCGTCATCCGGTGGTACTACACCCCGATGATGCTGCCGTTTTCGCAGGGCGTGGCAGCGGATTGCGTCGTCTATGACTGCATGGACGAACTTTCGGCCTTCCGCGGCGCGCCGCCCGAGCTGCTGGACCGGGAGCGGATGCTGCTGGAGCATGCCGATCTGGTCTTCACCGGCGGCACCAGCCTGTATGAGGCGAAGCGGGGGCGCCACTCCAACGTGCATGCCTTCCCCTCCAGCATCGACGTGCCGCATTTTGCGCGTGCGCGCGAAGCGGTGGAGGCGCCCGCCGACCAGCCGCCGGGCTACGGTCCGCGGCTGGGTTTCAGCGGCGTCGTCGACGAGCGCATGGACCTCGATCTTCTCGCAGCGGTCGCGGACGCGCGGCCCGAATGGTCGCTGGTCGTGATCGGCCCGGTCGTGAAGATCGGCGAGGATGAACTGCCGCGCCGCGCGAACATCCAGTATCTGGGCTCGAAGAGCTATTCCGACCTTCCGGCATATATGGCGGGCTGGGACGTCGCGCTGATGCCGTTCGCCATCAATGAAGCCACGCGCTTCATCAGCCCGACCAAGACGCCCGAATATCTCGCCGCCGGCTGTCCGGTGGTGTCGACGCCGATCACGGACGTGGTGCGCCACTATGGGCACCTTGCCGGAGTGGGCATCGCCGACACTGCCGAGGCCTTTATTGCGGCCTGCGAGGCGGCGATGCGGCTGCGCGAGGGAGATGGCGGCTGGCGCGTGGAGGCAGATGCGCTGCTCGCCCGATCCTCCTGGAACAGCACTGCCTTTGAGATGATGGCGCTGATCTCGGCCGAGGTCGCGTCACGCGGGCGGATCGAGCCGGTGGTATCGCCGACCGTGTGGCCGGCTTCGCACGACCGGTACGACGTGATGGTCGTGGGCGCGGGATTTGCAGGCGCGGTGATGGCGGAGCGGCTGGCGGCGGACGGCGGCAAGCGCGTGCTGGTAGTCGATCGGCGGCCGCATGTCGGCGGCAATGCCTATGATCGGCTGGATGACGCCGGCATCCTGATCCACCAATACGGGCCCCACATCTTCCACACCAACTCGCAGGAGATCTTCGACTATCTCTCGCGCTTCACGGACTGGCGGCCGTACGAGCACCGGGTGCAGGCCCACGTCGACGGCAAGCTGGTGCCGATGCCGATCAATCGCACGACGCTGAACGCGCTCTATGGCCTGAACCTGCAGAGCGAGGGGGAAGTCGCCGAGTTCCTGGCGAAGCGTGCGGAGCCGGTCGACCCGATCCGGACCTCTGCCGACGTCGTCGTGTCACAGGTGGGGCAAGAACTCTACGAGACGTTCTTCCGCGGCTATACGCGCAAGCAATGGGGCCTGGATCCGTCCGAGCTGGACAAGGCCGTCACCGCGCGGGTGCCGACCCGGACCAACACCGACGATCGCTACTTCACCGACAAGTTCCAGGCGATGCCGCTCGAAGGGTATACCCGCATGTTCGAGCGGATGCTCGACCATCCGAACATCGACCTGCTGCTGGGCGTCGACTATCGCGACGTCCGCGACGCGTACCCGCATGATCACCTGGTCTTCACCGGACCGGTCGACGAGTATTTCGGCCACCGCTATGGCCGGCTCCCGTATCGGTCGCTCCAGTTCGAGCACCAGACGCTGGACCAGCCCTGGCATCAGCCGGTCGCGGTCGTAAACTATCCGGATGAGGCGGTGCCGTACACGCGGGTGACCGAGTACAAGCATCTGACCGGCCAGGAAGCCGAGCGGACGAGCCTGACCTACGAATATCCAAGCGCGACGGGCGATCCCTATTACCCGATCCCGCGTGAGGAGAACCAGGCGCTCTACAAGCGGTACGAGGCGCTGGCGATCGCGGAGCCTGCGGTCAGCTTCGTCGGGCGGCTTGCCACCTATCGCTATTACAACATGGACCAGGTGGTGGGGCAGGCGCTCGCGACCTATCGCCGGCTGGCGGGGGCGGGCAAGGTGCAGCGGCCGATCGAACGCGCCACGGTGTCCCCGTTGGGACGCACCGCCGCTTGAACAGAAGAAGGTACCGACAAGGCTGTTCAACTGGCGCCGCCTCCCAGCGGTCAGCCGATAATGCGCGCCTCCCCGATGATGCCGTCGTCCCAGAGGAAGAAGGTGGCGGCATCCCGGAGGCTGGCCGCCGCTTGCTCGCCTGCTTCGAACATCCAGCCGAAGCAGCCGGTCTCTCCGGGCGCGAGCACCGCGCTGTTGAGAAGCGGCCAGCCTTGCCACCCGGCGTGCACCTCGTCGCGCGACGGCAGGCAGGAACAGCCCCATCCGGCTTCGATGGCGTCGCTGCGGCCCCCTTCGTCCCGGGGGTAGAGGAAGATATCGGCGACCAGATCCTGTCGCGCCTTCCATGGATTGAACCGCATCCAATGCTCCTTCGGGCCCAGCGCAGCCGGCGGTGGGTGCGGGGAGGATGCTACCTGCACGCATCGCAGGGAAGTGGCAGTGCTCGTGCAGGTTCTATCCCGCGGCCGATCAACATCGCCGCAATAGCCGGCTTCCCTTGTCCTTCGCAGCAGCCTCGTCGATAGGCACCGCATGAAGCCTCATCCAGCACCCGCCGGCATGCACCCTCGCGAATTCGTAGCCTTCATCGCCGCGGTGATGGCTGTGAACGCGTTGGGCGTCGACCTGATGCTGCCGGCACTTGCCGACATCGGCCATGACCTGTCGGTGAGCACGCCGAACCACCGGCAGTGGATCGTCACCTTCTACATGATCGGCTTTGGCGCGGGGCAACTCGTCTATGGCCCGCTGGCGGACAGGTTCGGTCGCAAGCCGGTTCTGCTGGCCACGCTCGCCGGCTTCGTTGCGGCAGCGATCTTCGCGGCGGGCTCGGTCACCTTCGCCGGCTTGCTTGGCGCCCGGTTGCTGCAAGGATTGATGTCGGCGTCGACCCGCGTGCTCGCGGTCGCGATCGTCCGCGACGGGTCGTCAGGCCGCCAAATGGCGCGCACCATGTCGATCGCCCAGATGATCTTCTTTCTGGTGCCGATCCTGGCTCCGACACTGGGGCAGGCGCTGCTGGCGTTCGGGCCGTGGCGGTTCATCTTTTACGCCCTGGGAGCGTTCGCGGCGTTCGTGCATGCGTGGACGCTCGTGCGGCTGCCGGAGACCCTGCCGCTTGCGCGCCGCGTGCCGATCTCGTTTGCGGCACTTCGTAGCAGCTACGCGCTGACCCTGACCAACCGCTTCTCGGTCGGCTATGCGATCGCGGCATCCCTCACCTTCGGCGGGATCCTGGCGTTCGTTTCGTCGGCACAACAGATCTTCGTCGATGAGTTCGGCGCCGGCGATCGCTTCACCATGCTGTTCGCGGTCTGCGCCGGGGCGATGGGCGTCGCCTCGTTCGCGAACAGCCGGCTGGTAGAGCGGCTGGGGACACGGCTCATCTCGCAGTCCGGTGTGCTGGCGCTCATCACCCTGTCGATCGTGCATGTCGGGGTGATCGCGATGGGGTGGGAAAGCCTGACAAGCTACATCATCTTCCAGGCGCTGAGCATGACGTGCATCGGCCTGTGTGGATCAAACTTTGGGGCGATGGCGATGGAGCCGGTTGGGCACATCGCCGGCACCGCCTCGTCGCTGCAGGGTTTCATCACGAGCCTGGGTGCGGTGGTAGTGAGCCTGGCGATCGGCCAGTCCTACAGCGGGACTACCCTGCCACTGGCGATCGGGTATCTCGCCATCGGCCTCGCGCTGCTCGCGATCATCTATGTGATTGAAGAAGGCCAGTTGTTCCGGCCCCGTCTTTCCCAGCAGTAGGCGCGTGCGGGACCGGCCTGACCGCCGGCCGCGATGCGGCTTGTTCGATGATCGAGGTCTAGCATTTTCCGCGATTTACCTTATGTACCGAACATTATGAAACTAGCTTGTCCCGGGAAAGGCCGCCCTCGCGAATTCGACGCCGACACGGCGTTGGCGGCCGCGCTGCGCGTGTTCTGGAGCAAGGGCTATGAAGGCGCCTCGCTCAGCGACCTGACTGAGGCGATGGGGATCACGCGCCCCAGCCTGTACGGCGCGTTCGGGAACAAGGAGGCGCTCTTCAAACAAGCGCTGGACCTCTATGAGCGCGAGAAACTCGACTACATCGGCGAGGCGCTGAAGGAGCCGACCGCACGCAAAGTCGCGGAGCACCTCCTCAACAGTGCCCTGCAGATGCAGATGAGTAACTGCGACCCCAAGGGATGCATGGGCGTCATCAACGCAGTGGCCTGTGGCGAAGATGCCGAGTCGATTCGCGCCGAGGTCATCCAGCGCGGTCGAGTCGCCAAGCAAAGCATCGTCGATCGTTTTGAACGCGCGAAGTTGGAGGGCGATTTGCCCCCCGATACGGACGCGGTCGGCCTCACCAGCTACCTCACGGCGATCATGCAGGGCCTGGCCGTGCAGGGTGGGGCGGGTGCTTCTTGCCGTGATTTGAAGGCGTTAATCGATACCAGCCTCGCGATGTGGCCGGGCAAGTAACGCCCGAACGCCCGGGTGCGGGCGTTGCGAATACTTCTACTTTTTCTTCTCGACAAAAATACCGCACGGTATAGAAAAAGGCCTTGAACCTTCGTCGGGTCGTTTATATACTGACCGGTATAGAAGAGGCACGCTGCGGCGCTGATCGGGCTTAAAGGTCCGGGAGCGGCTTCGGCACAAGAATAGCATCGGAACGGAGAAGATCGTCGCGGGGCATCCCGTCGGTGGCTGCCGGGTCGTGCTCTTTAGAACAATGGACCGGCAGGCCGGCGGAGGGTTCCGCGCGGCACGAGGGCGCTTGCCCGACGCGGTCGGACAGGAGGAGACAAGTCGATGGCGTATATGAACTTCACCGAGCTGCAAGGCGCTCCTGTCGCTGCTCCCGCGGATAGTGTTGCTACCGTTGCCGAAGTTGCTCCCGAAAGCCTGGCAACGAAGAACTTGTCGGCACTGGAATGGTCGGTGGTTGCGATCGCGCAGAAGGACCGTCTGTCGAGCCTCGCTACGCCCGGGCGTATGTCGCTCGCGCTCGGTTCGATCTTCCGCGTTCCCGGAAGCAGCGCCCGGCTCGCCGATCCGAAGCTGGAGGCGCTGCGCCGTGTCTCGGTACTCGCATGGCACCACGGCGACGCCGTCCCGAGCGACGAAATCCACGCATTCCACCAGGCCGGCTTCACGCACGGGCAGTATGAGACGCTGCTCGATAGCATCAGCCGCGGCCGCTCAGCCCTGAACCAGGGAAGGCGTACCCGATGAACATGATTTCCCGTGTCGAAACTGAAGATACGCCCCGCAGCGGTGTTGCGGGGCGGTTCCGTCGCCTGCCCAGGTGGCAGCGCGCGAGCCTGGTCGCCCTGCCGGTAGCACTGGTCGCGGCCGCAACGGGCATTGCCTTCAAGGACGCCCCCGCAGCGGCGCCCCCGCCGCCGGCCCCGGTGGTGACGGTGGCAACGCCGTTGGTCCGCGAGATCAACGAATGGGACGATTACGTCGGCCGCTTCGATGCGAGCCGCTCCGTCGAGGTCCGGCCGCGCGTGGCCGGCGCAATCACCGGCGTGCACTTCACCGATGGCGCGGTGGTTCAGAAGGGCCAGTTGCTCTTCACCATCGATCCGCGCCCGTTCACCGCCGCGCTGGCTGAGGCCCGGGCGGGCCTGGCGAGTGCGGAGAGCGACCTGGCGTTGGCGCGCACGGACCTTGCCCGTGCCGAGCGGCTGGTTGCCGTAGACGCCGTGTCGCGCAGCGATCTGGATCGACTGCAGGCGCGGGTTCGTGCCGCGAACGCAGCAGTGGCAGCAGGCCAGGCGCGCGTGCGCAGCCGTGCACTGGATGTGGAGTTCACGCAGGTCCGTGCGCCGATTGCCGGCCGTATTTCGGACCGGCGCGTCGACCCGGGTAATCTGGTCGCGGCGGGAGAGGGGCAGGGCGGTTCGCTCCTGACCACGATCAATGCGCTCGATCCGATCTATTTCACCTTCGACGGCTCCGAGGCGCTGTTCCTCAAGACGAAGCGCGCCCGCGAAGCCGGCTCACAGGTCTCGCCGGTCGAGATCCGTCTGCAGGACGAAGCCGAGTATAAGTGGAAGGGGCGGCTGGATTTCACCGACAACGGCCTCGACCCGCGTTCCGGCACCATCCGCGGACGCGCGGTGCTGAGCAACCCGGGGATGTTCCTCACCCCCGGCATGTTCGGCAACATGCGTCTGTCGGCCGGTGGCACCACGGAAGCGATGATGGTCCCGGACTCGGCGATCCAGACCGACCAGGCCCGCAAGCTCGTGCTCACGGTCGGTCGCGACGGCACCGTGGCGCCCAAGCCCGTCGAGCTCGGTCCGGTCGTCGACGGTCTCCGCGTCATCCGTTCCGGCCTTGCCCGCGAGGACAAGGTCGTGATCGCCGGCACGCAGATGGCGATGCCCGGCGCCAAAGTTCAGCCCAAGGCAGGTCGGATCGCCGCGATCCAGTCTGCTGAGGCACCCGTCGTTACGGCACCGGTCACGGGCGAGGCAACCTTCGCCCGCTGACCCGTCAGCCGCTGGTAGGCCCCCAATCCCCGGCGGCTGACACCCCCTTTTTGATCCTTTGACGAGGAGTGGCCCCATGCGCCTCTCGCGGTTCTTCATCACGCGCCCGATCTTCGCGGCGGTCATCGCGATCGTGATCACGATCATCGGTGCCATTGCCTATCTCGCGCTTCCGATTTCCCAGTATCCCGACATCGTGCCGCCGACCGTCACGGTGACGGCGAGCTATCCCGGTGCGTCGGCTGAGACCGTTGCCGAAACCGTTGCTGCTCCCATCGAGCAGGAGATCAACGGCGTCGACGACATGCTCTATCAGTCGTCGCAGTCGACCGGTGACGGCAATGTGACGATCACCGTCACGTTCAAGTCGGGCACGAACCTCGATGCCGCGCAGGTGCTGGTGCAGAACCGCGTCGCCGTCGCGATCCCGCGCTTGCCGGAGGAAGTTCAGCGGCTGGGCGTCGTGACGCGCAAGACCACGCCGGACTTCCTGATGGTGGTCAACCTGATCTCGCCGGACAAGTCGATCGACCGGAGCTACATCTCCAACTACGCCCTCACACAGGTGAAGGACCGGCTTGCGCGTATCGACGGGGTCGGTGACGTTCGCATGTTCGGTGCGCGCGACTTTGCCATGCGCGTCTGGATCGATCCGGGTCGGGCTGCAGCCCTGAACCTGACGGCGGGCGATATCGTCCAGGCGCTCCGCGGTCAGAATATCCAGGTGGCGGCCGGTTCGCTCGGTCAGCCGGGCTCGGCGCCCAGCGGCAACGCGTTCCAGCTCAACATTGAGACGCAAGGACGCCTGAAGGACCCGGCGGAATTCGGCCAGGTCGTCATTCGCAGCGATCCCGACGGTCGCCAGGTCCGCGTCAGCGATGTGGCCCGCGTAGAACTGGGGGCGGCGGATTATTCGTCCAACACGTATCTTTCGAACCAGCCGACCGTGATCCTGGCGGTGTTCCAGCGGCCGGGCTCGAACGCGCTTGCGGCAGCCACCGCCGTCCAGAACGAACTCGAGGCGATGTCAAAGGACTTTCCCAAGGGTCTGGAATATCGCGTCATTTACAATCCCACCGAGTTCATTTCCCAGTCGATCGATGCCGTGTATCACACCCTGGGCGAGGCGGTGCTGCTCGTCGTCCTGGTCGTGATCGTGTTCCTGCAGAAGTGGCGGGCTGCGATCATCCCGGTGGTCGCGATCCCGGTATCGTTGATCGGCACGATGGCGGTGCTGCTGCCGCTTGGCTATTCGCTCAACAACCTCTCGCTGTTCGGCCTGGTGCTGGCGATCGGTATCGTCGTCGACGATGCCATCGTCGTGGTCGAGAATGTGGAGCGCAACCTCGCGCGGGGGATGACCCCGCTGGAGGCGGCACAGACGTCGATGGACGAAGTGTCGGGCGCGCTGGTTGCGATCGTGCTGGTGCTGCTCGCGGTGTTCCTGCCGACGCTGTTCCTGAACGGCCTGTCGGGCGCATTCTACAAGCAGTTTGCGGTAACTATTTCGGTCGCTACCGCCATCTCGCTGCTCGTCTCGCTCACGCTGTCGCCGGCACTCGCGGCCGTCCTGCTCCGGCACCATGAGGGAGAGGCCAAAGGCCGCATCGGGCGCATCACCAGCCGCGCCGCAGACGCGTTCAACCGCGGCTTCGACCGGATGAGCCACGGCTACAGCCGCCTTACTCGGGTGCTGGTGACGCGTCCCAAGCGGATGATGCTCACCTATGCCGGATTGATCGCCGCGACGGTCGGGCTGTTCTGGGTAACGCCGGTAGGCTTCATCCCCGCACAGGACCAGGGCTATTTCCTGACTGTCATCCAGCTGCCGCCGGGCTCGTCGCTCGAGCGGACGGACGAGGTGATGCGCAAGGTCGTCGCCCGGATCCTGCCCATCAAGGGCGTGAAGGGTTCCGTGATGCTCGCCGGCTTCGACGGGCCGTCGCAGACGCTCGCACCCAACAGCGCCGCCGCCTATGTCCCGCTGCAGTCGTTCGAGGAGCGCAAGAAGCTCGGCGTCACCTATGCGGGCATCATGGACGAAGCGCGCAAGCGGACGGCCGACATCAATGAGGCGATGCTGCTCGTCGTGCCGCCGCCGCTGATCCAGGGCATTGGTTCTGCCGGTGGCTATCGGATGATGATCCAGGACCGCGGCGAGCATGGCTATGCGGACCTCGGCAAGGAGGCGTTCGGCCTGATCGGAAAGGCCAACCAGACCGAAGGCCTGCAGCAGATCTACACCTTCTTCAACACGGCGACCCCGCGCGTGTTCGCGGACATCGACCGGCGCAAGGCGAACCTGCTCGGGGTTCCGCCGGAGCGGGTGTTCGAGGCACTCAACGTCTATCTCGGTTCGACGTTCGTGAACGACTTCAACATGTTGGGACGCACATATCGCGTGACGGCTCAAGCCGATGCACCGTTCCGTTCGACCGAAGCGGACATCGCCAACCTCAAGACGCGGTCGGACAGCGGGGCGATGGTGCCGATCGGGTCCGTCTCCACTTTCGAGAACAAGACGGGCCCGTATCGCGTGACGCGCTACAACCTGTTCCCGGCGGTGGAGGTCGATGGCGATACTGCCCCTGGCTACAGCTCGGGCCGATCGCTGTTGACGATGGAGAAGCTCGCGAGCGAACTTCCGGCCGGATATGAGGCCGAGTGGACGGGCATCGCCTTCCAGCAGAAGATGGCGGGAAGCACCGCGGGCCTGGTCTTCGCCCTGGCCGTGCTGTTCGTCTTCCTGGTGCTGGCCGCGCAGTACGAAAGCCTGACGATGCCGCTGGCGATCATCCTGATCGTGCCGATGTGTCTGCTCGCGGCCATGGCCGGGGTGAACCTGCGGGGCATGGACAACAACGTCCTCACCCAGATCGGCCTGGTCGTGCTGATCGCGCTCGCGGCGAAGAACGCCATCCTGGTGGTGGAGTTCGCCAAGCAGGCGGAAGATGACGGCCTGTCGACGGTCGATGCGGCCGTGCGGGCCGCGCATGACCGACTGCGGCCGATCCTGATGACGTCGTTCGCTTTCATCCTCGGCTCCGTGCCGTTGCTGATCGCCAGCGGTGCCGGTGCAGAGCTTCGCCAGGCGCTCGGGACCGCCGTGTTCTTCGGGATGATGGGCGTCACCGCCTTCGGCCTGCTGTTCACGCCGACCTTCTACGTCGTCTGCCGCGGCTTCGGAGATCGCATTGCTCGCCGTCGCGCGCGCAAGGCGTCCGACGACGGTGCGGCACCTCACCTCCAGCCCGCTGAATAAGGAGGGCATGATGCGTTTCATTCTGGCAACCACGTCGCTGCTGGCGCTGAGCGCCTGCGCGGTCGGCCCCGACTACAAGGCGCCCAGCCGTCCGCAGAGCGCCGGGGGCAATTTCATCGCCGTCACCCCGGCGGTCAGCCTGGAGCCCGTGAAGGGCGACTGGTGGCGGCTCTACGACGATCCGGTGCTCGACCAGCTGGTGGCCGATGCACTGGCCGCCAACACGGACGTGCGGGCGGCGGCCGCCCGGATCGAGCGGGCCCGTGCCTTGCTGCGCGGCGCACGTGCCGATCGGCTTCCCCAGGCGAACCTCCAGGCCGGCGCGAACTATGGCCGCACGCCGCAGATCCAGCGGGTGCCCGGATTGTCGCGTGAGAACTGGCAGATCGATGCCGGGCTGAGCGTGAGCTATGAGGCGGACGTGTTCGGTCGCCTCTCCCGCGGGGTGGAAGCCGCGCAAGGCGACGTCGGCGCTGCGGAGGCGGACGCGGAGGCGGTTCGCGTGGCCATCGTCGCGGAGACCACCCGCGCCTATGCCGATGCGGCCTCGGCCGCCGAGCGGCTGCGCGTGGCGGAGCGGATCGTCCGGCTGCTCGACCAGTCCCTCGACCTTACCGAGCGGCGCCGGAGTGTCGGCGAGGGGACGCGGCTCGACACCGCCCGCATCGGTGCGCTCCGCAACGAACGCCAAGCCGACGTGCCCTCGTTGCAGGCAGAGCGGGACGCGGCGCTGTTCCGGCTTGCGTTGCTGACCGGGCGGACGCCTGCCGACCTGCCGCCCGTGGCGGGAGCCCGGACGACGACCTTGCGCCTCAGCCAGCCAATCCCTGTGGGAGACGGTGCCGCCCTGCTGGCGCGGCGCCCGGATGTGCGGGCGGCCGAGCGTCGCCTGGCGGCTTCCACCGCCCGGATCGGCGTGGCGACGGCGGATCTCTATCCGCGGATCAGCCTGGGAGCATCGGGCGGTTCGACGGGTACGGACATCGGCGACGTGTTCGGAGCTGGGCCGCTGCGGTGGCTGGTCGGCGGCCTGATCAACTGGGCGATCAACCCGGGGCCCGCACGCGCGCGGGTCGCAGCGGCAGAGGCGGAGAGCAGGGAGGCGCTGGCCGACTTCGACGGCTCCGTCCTGCGGGCACTGCAGGAGACCGAGACGGCACTGTCCGCCTATGGCCATGCACTGGACCGGCGCACCGCATTGCAGGCTGCGCGGAACGAAGCCGAGGCGGCCGTGAACATCGCCCGCGCTCGGCAGCGGGAGGGCGACATCGATTCGCTCGCCCTGCTGGACGCCGAGCGGACCTTTGCGGACGCAGAAGCGACGCTGGCCAGCGCGGACGCGTTCATTGCCCAGACGCAGGTCGACCTGTTCCGGGCGCTCGGTGGAGGTTGGCAGAGCCAGGCATGATGGCGGTGCGGCGGCGCTAAACGACTGCAAGGGCGCCCTTCCACGCTCTTGCAGTCCCACTATTTACGGCCCCCAAGCTTGCGCAGCGGCTGTCGCTGCACAACATTGTGCAATGCAGCAACGCCACATCGTCTCATGGCCGTTCTGCATTGCCGTGGCCTCCGCCAGGGCAGGAGAGCCCGGATGCGAAGCCTGAACGACACGCTCACCCGCCTTGCTGCCCTTCGAGGCAGGACCGACGCCGCGAGTGGCGGGGAGGGCGTTGATCGTCTCTCGGACCTGCGTGCGTTCGGTTCGAATCCCGGAGCACTGAAGGCGCGCCATTACGTCCCTGAAGGACTGACCGAAGGTGCGGCCCTGGTGGTCGTCCTGCATGGCTGCACCCAGACGGCGGCGGGCTATGATCATGGTTCCGGATGGTCGCGCCTGGCAGACGAGCAGGGCTTCGCCGTGCTGTTCCCGGAGCAGCAGCGCGCGAACAATGCGAACCTGTGTTTCAACTGGTTCAATGCCGAGGATACCCGGCGCGCATCCGGCGAGGCCCTGTCCATCCGGCAGATGGTTTCCGCGATGCTTTCGGCGCACAAGCTCGACGCGAGCCGGGTGTTCGTCACCGGGCTGTCCGCGGGCGGCGCGATGACCTCGGTCATGCTCGCGACCTATCCGGAAGTGTTCGCGGGCGGCGCGATCATCGCAGGCCTCCCTTATGGCACTGCCAATTCGGTTCCGGAGGCGTTCGATCGCATGCGTGCGCACGGCGGTCCCGCCGGGGCGGGATTGGGCCAGCTGGTCGCTTCGGCATCGGACCACGCCGGGCCATGGCCCACCATCTCCGTGTGGCACGGCGGCAGCGACATGACGGTGAGCCCCGCGAATGCAGGGTTGGTGATCGAGCAATGGCGGGCGCTGCACGGCGTATCCCCTACGCCGACCTACACCGAAACCGTCGCCGGGCACCCGCGGCGGGTGTGGCGCAACGCGGAGGGGCGGGAGGTCATCGAGGAGCACCGCATCGCCAGCCTGGGCCACGGCACACCCCTGAGCACCACCGGCGCCGACGCCTGCGGCGTGGCAGGCCCGTTCATGCTCGAAGCCGGCATCTCCTCCACCCGGCGGATCGCCGCCTTCTGGGGCTTGATGGACGGCAGTACGGCATGGCGTCAGCCTTCGTCCGCCGGGGGTGTCATCGCGGGGCGCACCGCGACGCTGGCCGTTCAGGTGCCGGGCCGTGCCCGTTCCGATGAAGCCGCGACGGCAGCCAGCCAAAGTCCGCAGCCTGCAACCGGCGTTCAACAGATCATCGAAGATGCCCTGCGCAGTGCGGGACTGATGCGCTAAAGGCTTCTGCCGTCCCCCACCAGTCCGGCGAATCGCGATGCGGCGGGTTCACCATCTAGTTCAAGTCACGTTCAACTGCCGGGGCCGATAAGGCGCACATGGTCAAGCTCCTGTAAGGACACGCCCGTGCCCAGATACCGGTTTGTTGTAGACGATGGTTCGGACGCCCCCTCTGCCGACCTCTTTGAATGTACGGACTACGGACAGGCGAAGCGGACAGCGGTGAATTACATCACCGAGCTGCTTCGTGAGCGCGACGAGGCATCGTCCTCCGCATGTGGATGTCAGGTGCAGGTGTCGGAGGAGCACGGCCCGGTTCGGTTTACGGTTGAGATGCGCGCGTTCGAGAGCGATCTGCAAGCGCAGGGGTAAGGCGGCTCGGCGGGAGCTGCCAAGACCCCGCCGAGCCTAGCCGCATCGTGGCTCCGAACGATGAAGGCTGTACTATGCCTACAACCTCCGGCGGGTCGTCCTATCGGTAGAAGCCCTTAGGTAGCGCTGTCCGCTCGCCCTGATTCCTCCCGTCGCCCTGCGCCGGCTTCGGGCTCGTGGAGCGTCCGCGGTACCATCCACCCCCATATTGCCCCTCATGGTGGCAATCCCGGCGGCGGCTGGTGGCTAGGTACATCCCGCAATTAGCCAGCATGCTTCGTGCCCCCATCTGATCCCGTGCAGCGGGCGGGCGACAGGAAGGTGCAATCGTGGAGACGGTGCTGATTCTCGTCTATGTCGTGGCGGCGTTGCTGATGGCATTCCTGTGCGCAGGGGCCTGGTATCTCTGGTTCTGCGCGATCTCAAGCGAAGGTCGGCTTGGCGCCGATCGCGACGCAGCCAGGCGCCATAAACTGCCGTGAAGTCGGCCGGCGGCGGTTGCGCTTCGCTCCGCGACTTTAGCGCCCCCTACCAGCCGACACTAGCTGTCAGGCGGGTCCTCGGGAACGTGCGCACGGAAGAAGCGTCCAACCGTATTCGGTGACGCGTATCAGCTGCGATGTCGCTGGTTGTCCATGGTGACCCCTACGAGAATCGAACTCGTGTTTTCGCCGTGAGAGGGCGACGTCCTAACCGCTAGACGAAGGGGCCAATCGCTTGGAGGGGGCCGTTTACGGGTGGGGGCGCAAGGCGTCAAGCATGCAATTGCAGGGCGAGGCAGGTTTTTGCCAAGTATCTATTACGGCGCCGAAAAAGTGCCGGATAGGTGGGTGCAGGCCATCCACCCGAGACGACGCTGTTGCCTGACGACCAGCGCGCTCGTTCATGTTTGGGCAACCTTTTCGGTTCCGGCGCATTGAGCAACTGACAACCTTGTAGGTGATTTACGATGTTAAAGTTGTTTCCCGTAGTGTTCGCATCAGTCCCGTTTGTGGCGGTAGTCAGCGCCTACATCATGGTTCATTGATCGCGACCTAAGCGCGCCGCTACGCACAGGCTGGCGGGGCGTTCACGGGCACAAAGAAAGGGCCGCCGGGATGATCCCGACGGCCCTTCTTTTTTACGTTGCCGCGTTGGGCTTAGGCTTCTTCGCCCTCGACCGGCGCTTCGTCGCGCGCGATCTCGCCCGGCTCGGCGTTGGGGTCATAGTCCTCGGTGAAGCCGGCGGTGTCCTGTTCGAACATCGCAGCCATCACGTCGACGCCCTGCGCCTGCATCTCGGCCTCTTCCGGCGAGCGGGCCACGTTGACCTTGACGGTCACCGCGACTTCCGGGTGCAGGGCCACGCGCACGTCGTGCACGCCGATCGTCTTGATCGGACGGTCGAGCACGACCTGTGCCTTGTTGACCTTGTGGCCGTCGGCGACCAGCACCTCGACCAGGTCGCGGACTGCGACCGAGCCGTACAGCTGACCGGTGTTCGATGCCTGACGGATCAGCGTGACCGAAACGCCTTCCAGCGTCTTGGCCTCGGCCTGTGCGTCGGTGCGGCGCGAAGCGTTGTCGGCCTCGATGCGCTCGCGGTTGGCTTCGAAAACCTTGCGGTTGGCTTCGTTGGCGCGCAGCGCCTTCTTGCGCGGCAGAAGGAAGTTACGGGCAAAGCCGTCCTTTACCTTCACCACGTCGCCGATGTGGCCGAGCTTCTCGACGCGCTCCAGCAGAATAACGTCCATGTGGGCGCTCCTTACTTCACGATGTAGGGCAGCAGGCCCAGGTGGCGTGCACGCTTGATCGCCTGGGCGAGCTCGCGCTGCTTCTTTGCGCTCACCGAAGTGATGCGCGACGGGACGATCTTGCCACGCTCGGACACAAAGCCCTGCAGCAGACGGACGTCCTTATAGTCGATCCGGGGAGCGTCCTTGCCCGAGAAGGGGCAGCTCTTGCGGCGGCGGAAAAACGGTCGTGCCATGATGCTGCTCCTTTACGCTTCTTCGCGGCGCGGGGCGCGGTCTTCGCGCGGACCACGATCGTCACGGTCGCGGCCACGACCACCACGGTCGCCACGCTCCGAACGCTCGCTCTTGCGCATCATCACGGTCGGACCCTCTTCCAGCTTGTCGACCTTGACGGTCATGAAGCGGATCACGTCCTCGTTGATCTGGGTCTGGCGCTCCAGCTCTGCGACAACACCCGCGGGGGCGTCGATTTCGAGCATCACGTAGTGGGCCTTGCGGTTCTTGGCGATCCGGTAGGCCAGCGAACGCAGCCCCCAGGTCTCCGTCTTCACGACGCGGCCGTTATTCTCTTCGATGATCTTCGTGGCGTTTTCCGCCAGCTGGTCCACCTGCGCCTGTGCCAGATCCTGGCGCGCAAGGAACACATGCTCGTACAGAGCCATGCTGCTTACCTATGTTGGCCGATCGCTGACGCCGCCCCATGCGGCGCCCCTCCGGCTGTCGTCCCGAAATCAAACGAGGGCGGAAGGACGCGCCTTCCACCCCCGAGGACCCGTGCCTGTACCGCAAAAGCGGCGGAAGGCAAGGCATTTAGTGCCGATCAGTTGGCCAGGACGCCACCGATCACCGCGCCGATCAGGCCGCTGGCAAGTGCGACCAGCACTGCGTCGTTGCCCGACTGCACCCACTGATAGCCGCTGGGCGGGGCGTAGAGCCGGCCATTGCGACGATAATCGACCTGGCGATAGTTGGTCGCATAGCGATTGTCGAAGCGCTCGCCCCGCTTCCAGTTGCGGTTGGTCTGCGCATAGCGGGTGTTATTCCAGTTACGATTGTCATTGCCGCGGGCGAATTGCGGCTGGGCGTTGCGGACCACCTTGCGCTGCACGGTAGTCGTGCGCTCGACGGTCCGGTGTGCTCCATGATCCGAGCGCTGCGGCGCGGCCATGGCGGGCGTCGCGAGCAGCGAAGCAGCGACGGCGGCGAGAACGAACTTCTTCATGGGACAACTCCTTGACCGCCCTCAGTGGCGATGAAGACAAATTGGGCCCGGCGTGTCGCAGGCGTTTGTCGCGATCGGCATGAAATGGTCGCAATCTGTCGCCGTTCGCGGGGTTGCGTTCATCTTGTCCCTCGGCCTAACCCGCGCGATGGAATTCAAGGAGAGGTACGTGCGCGCTTTCATCTTTCCGGGGCAGGGCAGCCAGTCGGTCGGCATGGGTGCCGCGCTTGCGGCCGCGTCGCCCCACGCTCGCGAGGTATTCGGGGAAGTCGACGAGGCGCTCGGGCAGAGCCTGTTCCGGCTGATGACCGAGGGCCCTGCCGACGAGCTGATGCTGACCGAGAACGCCCAGCCGGCGATCATGGCGAACGCGATCGCCGTGTTGCGCGTGCTGGAACGAGAGGGCGGTATCCGCCTGGCGGAGAAGGCGGACTTCGTCGCGGGCCATTCGCTCGGCGAGTATTCCGCGCTGTGTGCGGCGGGAACGTTCGACCTCGCGACGACGGCGCGCCTGCTCAAGGTGCGCGGCCAGGCAATGCAGGAAGCCGTGCCGGTGGGCGAGGGTGCGATGGCGGCACTGCTGGGCGTCGACCTGGAAAAGGCCCAGGCGATCGCCGGGGCGGCCGCCGACTCGATCCTGGCCGAAGGCGGGCCGCAGCTCGTCTCGACCGTCGCCAACGACAATGATCCGGGCCAGGTGGTGATTTCCGGTCATCGCCAGGCGATCGAGCGCGCCGTCGCGCTTGCCAAGGAAATGGGCGCCAAGCGCGCCCTGCTGCTGCCGGTGTCGGCGCCGTTCCACTGCCCGCTGATGCAGCCGGCGGCCGAGGTGATGGAGAACGCGCTTCTCGACGCCGACCTGCGCGCGCCGCTGGTCCCGGTCTTTGCCAATGTCGACGCCGTTGCGATCGTGAGCCCCGGCGAGATCCGGGTGGCGCTGGTGCAGCAGGTGACCGGCATGGTCCGCTGGCGGGAGTCGGTGCTGGCGATGCAGGCCGCCGGCGTGTCCGATTTCGTCGAGTTCGGCGGCAAGGTTCTTGGCGCGATGGTCAAGCGGACCGCACCCGATGCGACCGCGACCAGCGTCGTCACCATGGATGACATCGAGGCGCTGGCAGCGCGCCTCTGAACAGGGATCAGGAAATGTTCGATCTTACAGGAATGACGGCGCTCGTGACCGGCGCATCGGGCGGCATCGGCTCCGCGATCGCCAAGGCGCTTGCAGGGCAGGGCGCCCGGCTCGCACTTTCGGGCTCGAACCTCGAAAAGCTCGAGGCTTTTAAGGCAGAGCTTGGTGGTGACCATGTGGCGCTTCCATGCAACCTGTCGGACGCTGCCGCGGTGGACCAGCTGGTTCCCCAGGCGGTCGAGGCGCTCGGCAAGTTCGACATCCTCGTCAATAATGCCGGGGTGACCCGCGACAATCTGACGATGCGGATGAAGGATGACGAGTGGGACCAGGTGATCCGCGTCAACCTAGAGGCGGCGTTTCGCCTGATGCGCGCCGCTGCCAAGCCGATGATGAAGGCGCGGTTCGGCCGCATGATCTCGATTACCTCGATCGTAGGCCAGACCGGCAACCCGGGGCAGGCGAATTATGCGGCGTCCAAGGCCGGTCTCGTCGGGATGTCCAAGGCGATGGCCCAGGAACTGGGAAGCCGCGGCATCACCGTGAACTGCGTGGCCCCTGGCTTCATCCGCTCGGCAATGACCGATGTGCTGCCCGACGCGCAGAAGCAGGCGCTGCTCGGCAAGATCCCGGCAGGTGATCTTGGGACCGGCGAAGACATTGGCGCGGCGGTTGTTTATCTCGCCAGCCGAGAGGCCGGTTATGTCACGGGGCAGACGCTGCACGTGAATGGCGGGATGGCAATGATCTGAGCCGGGGCACGCTCCAGCGCGCCGGCCCCCTTGCAAGCGGAGGGACGGCGTTCTAGGTGCGTTCAGGATTTAGCGTTACTGCATTTTGAAAGAGGAACAGGGAATGAGCGAGACCGCCGATCGCGTGAAGAAGATCGTCGTCGAGCATCTGGGCGTCGAAGCCGAGAAGGTGACCGAGGACGCCAGCTTCATCGACGACCTGGGCGCGGACAGCCTCGACATTGTCGAGCTGGTCATGGCTTTCGAGGAAGAATTCGGGGTCGAGATTCCCGACGATGCAGCCGAGAAGATCACGACCGTCAAGGACGCGATCAGCTACATCGACGAGCACAAGGGCTAAGCTCTGCCGGCCCGGTCGTGTGACGCGACGGGGCCGCGGCTGATGCCGATTCAGAACGGCCCTCCGTCCCGCCGCGACAAGCGAGGGGCGGGGGGCCGTTCGCATTTCTGAGCATAGACGGAGAGTTGCCATGCGCCGCGTAGTCGTGACCGGGCTCGGGCTCGTCACCCCGCTGGGTGCCGAGGTCGAAACGGCCTGGAAGAACATCATTGCCGGGAAGTCCGGCGCCGGAACCATCAAGCGCTTCGACGCAACCGACTTCCACACCAACTATGCTTGTGAGGTGAAGCCGGCGGACCATGAATATGGTTTCGACCCGAACAAGCGTGTGGACCACAAGGTTCAGCGCCAGGTCGACCCGTTCATCGTCTATGGCATCGACGCGGCCGGCCAGGCGATCGAGGACGCCGGCCTGACCGACATGACCGAGGAAGAGCGCTTCCGCGCTGGCTGCTCGATCGGTTCGGGCATCGGCGGCCTGCCTGGCATCGAGAGCGAGTCGCTCGTGCTCGCGGCCAAGGGCCCGAAGCGCGTGTCGCCGCACTTCGTCCATGGTCGCCTGATCAACCTGATCTCGGGTCAGGTCTCGATCAAGTACGGGCTGATGGGCCCGAACCACGCAGTGGTGACCGCCTGTTCGACGGGCGCGCACTCGATCGGCGACGCCGCGCGGATGATCGCGATGGACGATGCCGACGTGATGCTTGCCGGTGGTGCGGAAAGCGCGATCTGCCCGATCGGCATCGCCGGCTTTGGTCAGGCGCGGGCGCTGTCGACCGGGTTCCGGGACGATCCCACGAAAGGCAGCCGCCCCTATGATCGCGACCGCGACGGCTTCGTCATGGGCGAAGGCGCGGGCGTGGTGGTGCTCGAGGAGTATGAGCGCGCCAAGAAGCGCGGCGCCAAGATCTACGCGGAAGTGATCGGCTATGGCCTGTCCGGCGACGCTTACCACGTGACCGCACCGCACCCCGAAGGGTCTGGCGCGTTCCGTTCGATGGAGATGGCGCTCCGCAAGTCCGGGCTCGCCCTGTCCGACATCGATTACATCAACGCACATGGCACCTCGACGCCGCTGGGTGACGAACTCGAACTGGGTGCTGTTCGCCGCTTGTTCGGCAGCGCGATGGACGGCGTGTCGATGAGCTCGACCAAATCGGCGATCGGCCACTTGCTGGGCGGCGCGGGCGCGGTCGAGTCCATCTTCTGCATCCTGGCGATGCGCGACGGGATCGTTCCGCCGACGCTCAACCTGGATAACCCCAGCGACAATTGCGCCGGTGTGGACCTGGTTCCGCACGTGGCCAAGGAGCGCAAGGTGAACGCGATCCTGAACAACTCGTTCGGGTTCGGCGGCACCAATGCTTCGTTGGTGATGAAGGCGATCTGATGCAGGCATCACGGCAGTTCTGGAGCCGCGTCTGATGCGTCGTCCCGGTTGTTTGGGAATGGTGCTCGCGCTGGTTCTGCTGGCCGCGCTGTTTGGGGTGACCCGTAGCTGGATCGGATCCGGTCCTGCGGACAAGGACGTGGCAGTGGTGGTGCCGAGCGGCGCCACCCTGTCACGTGCTGCAACGGAGCTTGAGACCGCCGGTGTGATCCCTTCGGCTCGCCGGTTCCTGCTGCTTGCCCGCGTATTCGGATCGGATGAGCCGATCCGCGCGGGTGAGTACCGCGTTCCGGCGCACGCCAGCCAGTCCGACGTGCTGGAATTGCTCCAGAGCGGCAAGGTCGTTCAGCGCCGTGTGACGGTGCCTGAGGGCATGCCGTCGGTGCTGGTGCACGAGGCGCTGATGCGGGCGCCCTATTTGACGGGCAGCGTCGCGGTGCCGGAAGAAGGCAGCGTGCTGCCGGACAGCTACAACTACCAGCGTGGCGACACGCGCCAGCAGGTGCTGGACCGCATGCAGGCAGCAATGCGCGAGTACCTTGCCGATGCCTGGAAGCGCCGTCAGCCGACCACTCCGGTGCGCAGCCCGCGGGAGGCGCTGATCCTGGCCTCGATCGTCGAGAAGGAAACGTCGAAGGAAGCAGAGCGGCGAACGGTGGCGGCGGTCTATAGCAATCGCCTGAAGCAGGGGATGCCGCTGCAGGCCGATCCGACCGTGATCTATCCCGTGACCAAGGGGCGGCCACTCGGCCGGCGCATCCTCCGGTCGGAGCTGATCGCGAAGAACGGCTACAACACCTATGCATCGGCGGGGCTGCCGGTCGGGCCGATCGCAAACCCCGGGCGGGCCTCCATCGAGGCGGTGCTGGATCCCGCGACGACGAACGCGCTGTACTTTGTGGCGGATGGCACCGGTGGGCACGTGTTCGCGGACACGCTGGACGAGCACAACGCCAATGTCCGCAAGTGGTACGCGATCCGCCGGGCACGCGGCGAGATGTAGAACTGGCTTGGTGGCGGGGGTGCGTTGCGCATCCCCGCCATCAAAGCACCCGTAGACCTGCCGCCCACGTCGACGCGAAGACGCCCGCGACGAAAGGCCGCGGGCGCGCATCAATCTCCGAAAGGCGAGCCTCGGATCAGCGCTTCAGCTGAGCGGCGGCGCGTGCCTTGGCCTCGACTTCTTCCATGGTCCCGGTCGCAAGCCAGCTTCCGCCGACGCAGAGCACCGGATCGAAGGCGAGCCATTCCGGTGCGGTTTCCAGCGTGACGCCGCCGGTCGGGCAGAAACGCGCGTTGTAGAAGGGCGCGGCGAGGGCCTTCAGCGCCTTCAGTCCGCCCGATGCTTCAGCCGGGAAGAATTTGAAGTGGGTGAGGCCAAGGTCGAGGCCGCGCATGATGTCGCCGGCATTGGCCACGCCGGGGAGGAACGGGACGCGGCTGTCGATCACCGGTCCGGCGAGCTTTTCGGTCAGGCCCGGCGAGACGATGAACTCGGCGCCCGCCTCCATCGCCTGTGCGAACTGGGTGGGGTTCACCACGGTGCCCGCGCCCACGATCGCGCCCTCGACCTTCTTCATCTCACGGATGGCGTCCAGGGCGGCGGGGGTGCGCAGCGTCACTTCCAGCGTACGGATGCCGCCGCGCACCAGCGCTTCTGCAAGCGGGCGCGCCGTCGACGCATCGTCGATCACCAGCACCGGGATGACCGGCCCGGCGTTCATGATCGTCTGGATGTTGGGAAGGGTCATCGTGCGTGCTCCTGCGCAAAGGCGGCCGCGGCGCCGAACAGGCCGGGCTGGGGATGGGTGATAATCTTGACCGGGATGGTGTTCATCAGCTGCTGGAACCGCCCCTTTGCGACGAAACGCTGTGCAAAGCCGGACTCGACCAGCCGGTCCTTCAGCCGCAGGCCGAGGCCGCCGGCGATGACCACCCCGGTCGGGCCATGCGCGAGGGCCAGGTCCCCGGCCACGCCGCCCAGACAGACGCAGAAGCGGTCCAGCGCAGCCACCGCGAGCTTGTCCGTGCCTTCGAACGCAAGCTGCCAGAGGCGCTTGTCGTCCAGATGGACAAAGGGCTTGCCCTCGATCTGCGCCAGCGTCTCATAGATGTGGACGAGGCCGGGGCCGGCACAGACGCGCTCGGCGGACACGCGGGTATAGGTCGGGCGAAGACGGCGGATGATCGCGTCGTCGATCTCGTCCAGCGGCGCATAGTCCTGGTGCCCGCCTTCGGTAGGGATGACGTGATAGTCGCCGGAACGCCGATACACCTGCGCCACGCCCAGGCCAGTCCCCGGCCCGCACACCGTGATCGATCCGTGATCCGGCAAGGGCACGTCGGGGCCGCACAGGTGGACATAGGCGTCCCCATCGAGCTGCCCCACGGCGTGACCGATCGCGCCGAAGTCGTTGATGAGGGTATAGCTATCGACGTCGAGCCGTTCCTTGATCAGCGGCGGCCGGATGATCCAGGAATTGTTGGTCAGCTTGATGAGATCGGGATTGATCGGCGAGGCGAGCGCGATCGCAGCGGCTCGGGGGATCGGGCGATCCAGCTGTTCGGCGAAGGCCGCCCAGGCGAGCGGGAAAGTCGAGTGCTCGGCCACCTTCTGGGTGACGGGCTCGTCCATCCGCACGACGCGACCGCCTTCGACTTCCGCGATGGCGAAGCGGGCATGGGTGCCCCCGATATCAACCGCGACGACTTCCATCTAGCATCCTTTCCGGGCTTCCCGCCTGCGGCGGGGCGGGTCTTAGAACCCTGCCATCGCCAGCATTGCAGAGGCGCCTGCTTCCGCCTCGCTCGCGCCGTGGCGCATCAGGGCGAACAGCTCGCGACCGGTGCCCTGGACGGGTGCCGGGGCCGGTGCCAGCTCGCGCGCTTCCCATTCGGCCGCGTCGACTAGGGCGGTGAGGACGCCCGCCTCCGCGTCGATGCGGATGATGTCGCCGTCGCGGACCTTGCCGATCGGGCCGTTCCCCAGCGCCTCGGGCGACAGGTGGATGGCGCAGGGCACCTTGCCGCTGGCGCCCGACATGCGACCGTCGGTGACGAGCGCGACACGGAAGCCACGGTTCTGGAGCACGCCCAAGGGAGGGGTGAGCTTGTGCAGTTCGGGCATGCCGTTTGCGCGCGGCCCCTGATGGCGGACGACCACGACCACGTCGCGGTCGAGCTCACCCGCCTTGAACGCGGTTTGCACCTGCGACTGATCGGAGAAGACGCGAGCGGGCGCTTCGATGATCCAGCGGTCTCGCTCCACGGCAGATACCTTGATGCACGCCCGGCCGAGGTTGCCCTGCAGGATGCGGAAGCCGCCTTCGGGAGAGAAGGGGGCGTCGGTCGTGCGGACGATGTTCTCGTCGCCCGATCGCTGGCCGTGCTCGCGCCACACGAGCGCGTCGGCTTCGATCTCCGCCTTGCGGGAATAGGCAGCCATGCCGTCCTTGGCGATCGTCATCACGTCGCCATGGAGCAGACCGTCCTTGAGCAACTCGCGGATCACGAAGCTCGGACCGCCGGCGTCCTCGAACATGTTCACGTCAGCAGCGCCATTCGGATAGACGCGCGCCAGCAGCGGCACAGCCTTGGAGAGCCGGTCGAAATCCTCCCAGTCGAGCACCACGCCGGCGCAGCGCGCGATGGCGGGCAGATGGATCAGGTGATTGGTCGAGCCGCCCGTCGCCAGCAACACGATCGCCGCGTTGACGATCGCCTTCTCGTCGACGCAGCGCCCCAGCGGGCGATAGTCGTTCCCGCCCCAGCCGATCTCGGCAAGCCGGTGGACGGCCGCGCGGGTCAGTTCCTGCCGCAATTTGGTGCCCGGATTGGCGAAGGCGGCGCCGGGCACGTGCAGCCCCATCGCCTCCATCATCATCTGGTTGGAATTGGCGGTGCCGTAGAAGGTGCAGGTGCCCTTGCCGTGATAGGCGGCGATCTCCGCGTCGAGCAACTCCTCGCGCGTCGCCTTGCCCTCGGCATAGCGCTCGCGGACCGCCGCCTTGTCCTTGTTGGCGAGGCCCGAGCGCATCGGGCCGCCGGGCACCATGACCATCGGCAGGTGACCGAAGCGCAACGCGCCCATCAGCAGGCCGGGGACGATCTTGTCGCAGATGCCGAGCAGGGCTGCGCCCTCGAACATGCCATGGCTGAGCGCGATCGCCGTCGACAGCGCGATCGTGTCGCGGCTGAACAGCGACAGCTCCATGCCGGGATAACCCTGGGTGACGCCGTCGCACATCGCCGGAACGCCGCCTGCGACCTGCGCGGTGATGCCCGCCTCCCGCGCCCAGACCTTCATCTGCTCGGGGTAGCGATAGTAGGTCGCATGGGCCGAGAGCATGTCGTTGTAGGCAGTGACGATGCCGACGTTCATGTTCTTGGCGGGCCGCATGAAGTCGCGGTCTTCATCAGTGCCGGCATAGCCGTGTGCAAGGTTCGCACAGCCCAGCATCGGACGATCGACGCCGCTCTCCCGCTCTCGGTCAATCAGCGCCAGATAGGCGGCGCGGCGGTCGCGCGAGTTCTGAATGACCCGATCGGTGACGGCGGCGATTTCCGGATGCAGCGTCATGATTCGCTCCAGTGCACATCGACCGGCAACTCGACTTCCGAGAGCACGCGGCCGATCGGCAGCGTAGAGCCTGCGCCCTCGCTGATCGCACGCTCCAGAACCTCACGCTTCTTCGCGCCGGTGATCGCGATCATCAGTGCACGCGAGGAGGCAATCGCAGAGTGGGAGAGGGTGACGCGGGCGACCGGCGCCTCGGGCGGCAGCGGGTCCGGCATGACGCCGAGCGCGCGGCGTTCTTTCGGGCCCTGCAGCGCCTCGTCGAGATCGGGCCCCGGGAAGATCGAGGCGGTGTGGCCATCGGCACCCATGCCCAGGAGGCACAGGTCGAGTGGCCAGTGCACGTCTTGAAGCCGTGCGTCCGCCGCGCGGCCCGCGGCGCGATAGTCCGTCGCCTTCTCGCTGGTCAGCGGCAGGACCCGGCCGCCCTTGGGCAGGAAGATCTTGGCAATCGCGGTAACGTTCGACAGCGCGTCTCCCATCGGCACCAGGCGATCGTCGGTGGGGACGATCGTCACGCGCTTCCAGTCGAGCTTGGCGGTTACCAGCTTCTCGTAGATGGGCATCGGCGTCTTGCCGCCGGGCAGCGCGATGACGGCGCCGCCGCGGGCGTCGATCGCGCTCTCGATGATGAACTGCACGTCGCCGGCGACTGCGGCTGCCATTTCGGCCGCGTCGTCATATTCCCACCATTCAATCTCGGTCATTCTAATATCCTGCTTGCCGGCCGATGCCGCGGGGCCGCGGCCCCGCGCTGCTTTCCGAACGAACGGAACGGACGGGGGAAAGGTTCACTCGTTCCAGGTCACGCCGTCGCGTTCGGTAAGCCCGACGCTCGCGCTGGGGCCCCAGCTGCCCGACGCATAGGGCTTGGGCTTCATGTCGTTCGCCTTCCAGCCCGCGCGGATGCCGTCGATCCACTCCCACTGCGCTTCCACTTCGTCGCGGCGGACGAACAGCGTGGGATCGCCCTCGATCAGGTCGAGGAGCAGGCGCTCATAGGCGATGCGGCGGCGCGTGTTGGCAAAGGCGGTGGTGAGCGACAGGTCGAGCGGCACTTCGCGCAGGCGAATGCCCTCGCGGTCGAGCCCCGGCTCCTTGGCCATCACCAGCAGCCGGATATATTCCTCCGGCTGAAGGCGAATCACCAGCGTGTTGGGCTGAAGCTGGCCGCCGCGTTCCGCGAAGATCGAATGCGGGACGGGCTTGAACTGGATCGAAATCTCCGACTGCCGCCCTGCGAGCCGCTTGCCGGTCCGCAGGTAGAAGGGGACCCCCTGCCAGCGCCAGCTGTCGACGTGCGCCTTCACTGCGACGAAGGTTTCGGTGTTCGACGGCTTTTCGAGCTCGTCGGTATAGCCACGGACGATCTCGCCGTTCACGGCGCCGTCGCGATACTGGCCGATCACGGTTTCCGACTGCACCTCGGCCGGGCCGATCGGACGCAGCGAGCGCAGGACCTTTACCTTTTCGTCCCGGATCGCGGTGCCGTCGAAGCGGGCCGGCGGCTCCATCGCGATCAGTGCGAGCAGTTGGAGCATGTGGTTCTGCACCATGTCGCGCAACGCGCCGACATCGTCGTAATAGCCGGCCCGCCCCTCAAGACCGACCGTCTCGGATACCGTGATCTGGACGTGGTCGATGCCGCGTGCGTTCCAGATCGGCTCGAACATGGCGTTGCCGAAGCGGAGCGCCAGGATGTTCTGGACCGTTTCCTTGCCGAGATAATGGTCGATCCGGAAGGTGCGCTCCTCGGGAAAGGCGAGTGCGACCAGGTCGTTGATCTCGCGGCTCGACTTCAGGTCGTTGCCGAGCGGCTTTTCCAGGCCGATGCGAACATTGGCGCCGGCAAGTCCCGCGGCCTCAAGGCCCTTGATCGTGGGCGCGAACAGCCAGGGTGCGGTCGAGAGGAAAATCGCGAGGCCGCCGGAGATGTCGCCCAGCTTTTCGGCAAGGCCCTTGAAGCCTTCCACCTGAGACGCGTCCATCGAATGGAACTGAAGCCGCTCGAGGAAGCCGGCGAGCGCCGACTCATCGCGGTCGCTCGGCAGATGCTCTTCCAGCGCCGTCTTCGCGAATTCGCGATAGGCCGCGTCGTCATAGGCGTGGCGCGCGGTGCCGGTGATGGTGAGCCCTTCCGGCAGCAGCCCGTCGGCGTGAAGTCCGTAGAGCGAAGGCAGCAGCATGCGCTGCGCCAGATCGCCCGTCGCCCCGAACAGCAGCAGCTTGCCGACCGGCTGTCTCATATCAACTCCTTACTCTAGCTTCGGGCATGCGATAGTCCGGTCGTGAACCCGCGCAACCCGCGGGATCGTGAAACAGACGGTGCTTCAGAGCACGAGCCCAGCGGCAGGGTCGAACCCGGCCATGATGTTGAGGTTCTGCACGGCGGCACCGGCAGCCCCCTTGCCAAGGTTGTCCAGCGTCGCGACCAGGCGAAGTTGCCCCGTCGCCTGGTTTCCGAACACGCGCACGGTCAGCCGGTCGGTTCCGGCATTCTCCTCGATCGAGACTGTCGATGCCTCCGAAGACCCGACCCGGACGACGGCAGAGCCGCGATACGCATCCTGCAGCGCGCTTTCGATCGCGGCCAGAGTGGGGCGCGGGGTCATCGCGTGGAGCGGCAGCGGCACCTCGACCACCATCCCGCGATAGGTATTCACGACCGCGGGGGTAAAGATCGGCGGGTGAGCGAGCCGGGCGTGGCGCTGCATTTCCGGCACATGCTTGTGCGCAAGCGCCATCGCATAGGCGCGGAATGCCGGCGGATCGGGCTGCTGATACTCCTCGATCATCGCGCGACCGCCGCCGGAATAGCCGGAGACCGCGTTGACGCTGACCGGCCAGTCGTGCGCGATCAGCCCCGCGCGCACCAAGGGCCGCACCAGCGCGAGAAAACCGGTGGGATAGCAGCCGGGATTGGCCACCCGCGCCGCCTCGGCGATCAGCGCCGGCTGCGCCGGCTCCAGCTCCGCCATGCCATAGGTCCAGCCCTCGACGGTACGGTGGGCGGTGGAGGCATCGATCACCCGCGTGCGATCATTCTCGATCAGCGAAACGGCCTCTCGGGCCGCGTCATCCGGCAGGCAGAGAACCACGAAGTCTGCGTCGTTCAGCGCTTCGCGCCGGGCGACCGGATCCTTGCGGCGGCTGTCGTCCAGCGTGACCAGCGTTATTTCCGGCCGATCGGCCAGCCGGTCGCGGATTTCCAGGCCGGTGGTGCCTGCGGCACCGTCGATGAACACCGTTGCGTTCACGGCTGCCGCCTCCTGAGAATGGGGCCATAGATAGTAGTAAGTTCGGAAACTTCCGCTTGCACGACGCCGTCCGCGCTGACGTGAATGGCGTGCGCCTCGTCAACGGCGATCGCCGCATGATCCTCAAAGAACAGGACCTGGCCACGCGTCATCTGCGCGGCCTCGACCAGGCTCGCGCCGAGTTGCACCGATTGAAGGTCGAGAAAGCGGGGTGCGGAAACTCCGGCCAGATGCAGCGACAGGAACACCAGCCCCGCAGGATCGAGCCCAGCGCCGGACCGGCCACCGGCACGCAGCGGCGCGCCGATCAGGCGCTCGGCAACCGTCGCGATATCGAGCGACAGATCGCTCAGCGGAAGCAGCGCGTCGGCGTCGAGATAGCCTCCTTCGACTTCGAAGATCGAATCGCTCGCCGCGGTCGAGGCCACACAGGATCCCATCGGGAGGGTGGCGACGGGGCTGCTGTCGAGAGAAGGCAGCGCGCGGATCGCTGCGCTGCGAACGGCAACGATATGGGTCGGGGCGAGGAACGCGGTGAACGCGTCCGCCGCTACATACCCGACGCTACCGTCGATCGGGGAAACGCCCCAGATGTGGGTGCCCGACATCTCGAGCGCGTCAAAGGGTTCGCCCGCAAGTACCTCGGAAAGAACGCTTTCAGAATTTCCGGCGCGGGCGAATAGCGGAACGCTGCGGCCGGCCGTACGCGGCACTGCCAGCGAATAGTGAGGGGCGAAAACCCGTTCGGCGAGGCGAATGTCGGCCAGATCCCGGCGAGCGGCGTCGACACGACCGTCAAGGACAGGGGAGCGGCCCGCGAGCGAAAACCGGCTACGCCGTTGCCCTTCGGACAACGAGCTCGCTGACGCGATCGTCTGCGAGGAAATGCCCGAACTCTGCAAGAAAATTTGCCCCTTCGCTGGTTTTGGCGACGAAGATGTTGCGTTTGTCCGCTTCGTCACGTTGGCGGCGCAGATAGCCGAGGGTGCCCAGCCTGTTCAAGGCGCGCGTGACAACGGGCTTCGACACGTTCAGCGCGCGCGCCAATCCGCGCACGGTGTGGGGGCCAGGCTCGAGGTACACGAGCAGCATCAACGCCATCTGCCGATTCGTCAGGTCGGGCTCCCCGGACCGGACGTAATCGACCAATCCGCGCATCCACTTCCCGAGGGATTTCTCGGAGAACGGTTTCACGTTTTCTCCCATGACGTTATGCTTCGTCCGCGAAGAAGCTGACCGGGATCTGAACGCCCCTGAAGGTGCAAGTTTCCCGCCGTTTGCGAAATGTTACGGGTGCGTTCATCCGTTGCGGTTGATCCCCCGCCTGCGGTCGCCTATGTCGCCGCCATCCCCTGGAAAATCGGATCGCTTTCCCGACATGTTCACCTTCCTGCTCATCGTTCATGCCATCATCGCTGCGCTTCTGGTGGCGGTGATCCTGATGCAGCGTTCGGAAGGGGGCGGCCTGACCACGGGCGGTAGCCCTTCGGGGCTGATGTCCGCGCGCGGCGCGGCCGATTTCCTCACCCGGTCGACCGCGATCCTGGGTGGCCTGTTCATCGCGATGAGCATCCTGCTCGCTGCGCTGGCAGCGACGCGGCACGACGCGATCGACACCACGCTGGCCCGCCCGGCCAGCCCGGCCGCGGCTGCTCCGACGGGGCCGGTCGCTCCTGACGCGGGTGCGCCGACGAATGGCGTGGCACCGGCTCCGGTTGAGAATGGCGCGGTTCCGATCGCCCGCTGAGTCTTCTTTTTCAAACATTTTGCCGTTTTGCGGGGCGCGCGAGCAATCGCGCGCTTGCGCAATGCGGCTGCAACACGTTAGGCGTTCCCTCCCATGGCGCGGTATATTTTCATCACCGGCGGCGTGGTATCGTCGCTCGGTAAAGGTCTCATGGCAGCCAGCCTCGCGGCGCTGCTTCAGGCGCGGGGCTACAAGGTCCGCATTCGCAAGTTCGATCCTTACCTGAACGTCGATCCCGGCACGATGTCGCCGTATCAGCACGGCGAAGTGTATGTGACCGACGACGGTGCGGAAACGGACCTCGACCTTGGCCACTATGAGCGGTTCACGGGCGTTGCGGCGCACCAGTCCGACAACGTCACATCCGGACGCATTTATCAGCAGATCATCGCGCGCGAGCGCCGTGGCGACTATCTGGGCGCGACCGTCCAGGTGATCCCGCACGTGACCGACGCGATCAAGGCGTTCGCCCTGGCGGACACCGAAGACCTCGACTTCGTGCTGTGTGAAATCGGCGGCACGGTGGGCGACATCGAGTCGCTGCCGTTCATCGAAGCGATCCGCCAGCTCAAGAACGAGATGGGTCGCGGCCAGTCGATCAGCGTCCACGTGACTCTCGTCCCCTACATCTCGGCAGCGGGCGAGCTGAAGACGAAGCCGACGCAGCATTCGGTGCGCGAACTGGCGGCGCTGGGCGTGCAGCCCGACGTGCTGGTCTGCCGCTGCGAGCAGCCGCTTCCGGAAGGCGAACGCGCCAAGATCGCGCTGTTCTGCAACGTCCGCAAGGAAGCCGTCATTCCGGCACTGGATGCGTCGAGCATCTATGCGGTGCCGTTGCAGTATCACGGCGAGGGCCTCGATTCCGAGGTACTGCGCGCGTTCGGGATCGAGCCCGGCGAACCGCCGAAGCTCGATCGGTGGTCGAACATCATCGAGCGTCTGTCGAACCCCGAGGGCGAAGTCACCGTCGGCGTGGTCGGCAAGTATGTCGGCCTGCCGGATGCGTACAAGTCGCTGCACGAAGCGCTGGTGCACGGCGGCATCGCCAACCGGGTAAAGGTCAACGTTCGCTGGCTCGATGCCGAGCTGTTCGAGCGGGATGCCGAGACCATCGCCAGCCAACTGGAGCCGATGGACGCGATCCTGGTGCCGGGCGGCTTCGGGGAGCGCGGGTCTGAGGGCAAGATCGCCTCGGTCCGGTTTGCGCGCGAGCGCGGGGTGCCGTTCTTCGGCATCTGCCTGGGCATGCAGATGGCGTGCGTGGAAGCGGCACGCGAGCAGGGCATCGCGAAGGCTTCGACCACCGAGTTCGGCGCGACCGAGGAGCCGGTCGTCGGCCTAATTACCGAGTGGATGTCCGAAAAGGGCCTGGAGAAGCGGGAAGCCGGCGGCGACCTTGGCGGTACGATGCGCCTGGGCGCCTATCCGGCCAAGCTCGCTGGAAACAGCGTCGTCGCCTCTATCTATCAGGCCACCGAAATCAGCGAGCGGCACCGCCACCGCTACGAAGTGAACACGCATTATCGCGATGTTCTGGAGCGCAGCGGGCTGGTCGTGTCCGGCACCTCGCCCGACGAGACGCTGCCCGAGATCGTCGAGCGGCCGGACCACCCCTGGTTTGTCGGCGTGCAGTTCCACCCGGAGCTCAAGTCCAAGCCGTTCGACCCACATCCGCTGTTCGCCAGCTTCATCGAAGCGGCGGTCCGCCAGTCGCGGCTCGTCTGAATAGCAAAGGGCGCCCGGGCCTTCGTCCGGGCGCCCCTGCTTCGGCGCGCAAGGGAGCAACGCGCCTCAGTATATAACCCCGCTCAGGCGGCCTGAGCCTCGGGGTGTTGCTGCGTCGCCTGATGCTCCACGGCGGGAGCGGCGCCGGTCGAAACCGCGATCTTGCGGGGCTTCATCGCGTCCGGGATCTCGCGGACCAGCTCGATCACGAGCAGGCCGTCGGCCAGATTGGCGCTCTCGACCCGGACGAAGTCGGCGAGTTCGAAGCGGCGCTCGAAGCTGCGGTTGGCGATCCCCAGGTGGAGGAAGCCACTGCGCTGCGCGTCCGATTCCGCGGCCTTCTTGCCGACCACCAGCAACAGGTTCTGCTGTGCGGTGATGTCGATTTCCTCGGGCTTGAACCCGGCGACCGCAAGCGTGATGCGGTAGCGATCCTCGGCCAGGCGCTCGAGGTTGAACGGGGGGTAGTTTTCCGACGACGCCTGACGGGCCGAAGCCTCCATCATGTCGAACAGGCGGTCAAAGCCGATCGTGGAACGGCGATAGGGGGTGAAGTCAAACTGGCGCATGCAAATCCTCCATCGAGCAAAATGCGTGTTTCACGCCGGCGTGGCCGGTTTCGAGCGACCCCGAAGGCATCGCTCGCCACAGGATTTGGGAGTGGAAATCGCCCTTTCAAGGGGGCAAAAACACGGTGTGGCGGGCCTTCTCGAAAAACCCTCCCCAGCGCCGTCGCAGCGGCGGCATTGATTTGAAATTATAGGATGCGGTCCCGCCGGGCTAAGGCTCTGTTCGAGCACCTGGCGATGCTCAAAAACGACAAACGCTCGGACCGTTGCCGATCCGAGCGCCTGCGTGACGATCGCTCGTCAGCCCCCTTGTCAGCTTCCCGCCCGCACGCTGTTTCCCCTAAGGACAGCGGGGCTTGGAAGCCTCCCCGAACCACGGCCTGTTTTGCCTGCGTTTCGTTCGGACTTGCTACGTCGGCTGCCGCGGCTTGTCACCAGCCTCTGGGAGGGGGTGTGGAGAATCGCTTAACCCTGTGTTCATTGGGCAACAGGGCAGATTGCCACTCTTCGCCCCGCCACTTACAGGCGTGGTATCTTTTCTCCTGCGGGACCTGTCCAGCCAATGCTCCTGTCCAGCTACGAGCGCATGATCGCCCGACGCTACCTCCTGCCCGGAAGGGGGGAAGCGTTCATCGCCCTGGTCGCCGGGATCAGCTTGATCGCTGTGATGCTCGGCGTCGCCGCGCTCGTGATCGTGATGAGCGTCATGAACGGCTTTCGCGCGGAGCTGTTCGACAAGATCGTCGGCCTGAACGGCCATGCGGTGGTGCAGGGCCATAACGGCACCATCCGCGATTGGCGCCAGGTGCTGGAGGAGGCGCGCAAGACCCCGGGCGTTACCTCCGCGGTTCCGCTGATCGAGCAGCCGCTGTTCGCCACGCTGGACGGTCGGTCGGACTTCGTGCTGGTCCGCGGCATGGAGGTGCCGGACATCGTTGGAAACCCCACGATCCGCGACAATGTGAAGGCGGGTTCGCTTGCCTCGCTGGTACCGAACAGCGGCACCGTCGCGATCGGCTCCCGGCTGGCGGAGTCGCTGGGCGCGACGATCGGCAGCGACATCTCGATCATCAATCCGCAAGGACCGGCCACCCCGTTCGGAACGGCGCTGAGGATGGTGAGCTATCGTGTAGGCGCGATCGTCGAAGTCGGCGTGTACGACTATGACAAGGCCTTCGTCATCATGCCCATGCAGGACGCCCAAACCCTGCTGATGCTGGGCGACGGGGTGGGCATGATCGAGATCGAAACGGTCGATGCCGACAGGGTCGAACAGATCGTAGCGCCGCTGGCCGAAAAGGTCGCGCGGGTAGGGCGTATCGTGGACTGGCGTCAGCTCAATTCGCAGCTGTTCGAAGCGCTTGCGGTCGACCGGATCGTTACCTTCACCGTGCTGTCGATCATCATCCTGGTCGCCGTGTTCAACATCCTGTCCTCGCTGATCATGCTCGTGCGCGCGAAGACCCGCGACATCGCGATCCTGCGGACGATGGGGGCAAGCCGGGCCAGCCTGCTGCGGATCTTCATGACGGTCGGCACCACGGTCGGCGTGCTCGGGGTCGGCGCCGGCTTGGTGCTCGGCTTTATCTTCCTTTACTACCGCCAGGGCGTCGTGCGCTTCATCGGCCTGGTTACGGGGCAGAACATCTGGGACCCGACGGTGCGGTTCCTGACGACGTTGCCGTCCAAGGTGGACCCGGTGGAAATCACCACCATCGCCGTCGTGGCGCTTCTGCTCGCCTTCCTCGCGACTTTGTACCCGGCCCTCAAGGCCGCCAATACCGATCCTGTGCAGGTGCTTCGTTATGACTGATCCCGTCCTGCAGACCACGGACCTGCGCCGTAGCTTTACCCAGGGCGAGCAGACGATCCACGTGCTGCGCGGCGTCGACCTGAGGGTAGAGCCCGGGGAAATCGTCGCGCTTCTGGGGCCGTCGGGCTCGGGCAAGTCCACCCTGCTTCAGGCGGTGGGCCTGCTGGAGGGCGGCTTCGAAGGATCGATCCGGATCGCGGGGGTCGAGGCTGCCAAGCTCGACAGCCACGGACGCACGGCCATGCGGCGCGAGCGGCTTGGCTTCATCTATCAGTTCCACCACCTGCTGCCGGACTTCAACGCGGTGGAGAATGTGGTGCTGCCGCAGCTGATTGCCGGGAGCGGCCGCGCCAATGCCGAGGCGCGCGCGGAGGCACTGCTCACGGCGCTGGGCCTCGGGCATCGGTTGGGCCATCGGCCGAGCCAGCTCTCGGGCGGAGAGCAGCAGCGAGTCGCGGTCGCCCGCGCGCTCGCGACGCAGCCCGCGCTCGTCCTTGCGGACGAACCGACCGGCAATCTGGACGAGGCAACCGCCGATGTGGTGCTCGCCGAGTTCCTGCGTCTGGTCCGGCACGAAGGGTCGGCGGCGCTGATCGCCACCCATAACGAGCGGTTGGCGCTGCGGATGGATCGCGTGGTGCGGCTGCACGAGGGCGTGCTGGAATGAGCGCATGGACCGACCCGCCGGTGCTGCAGGGTCGGCATGTCACGCTGCGTCCGCTGGCGCCGAACGATCGCGACGCCCTGGTCTCGGCGGCGTCGGATGGGCGGCTGTGGGAGCTGTTCTACACGACCGCTCCGGGCCCGGATTCGATCGACTCCTGGCTGGCCAATGCGGACCGGGAGCGGAGTGAAGGGCGGGGGATGCCGTTCACGGTGCTGGACGCAGACGGCGCGGTGGTCGGCTCCACGCGCTATCTGCGGATGAACCGGGCCAATCGCCGGGTGGAGATCGGCGGCACCTTTTACGCGGGGCGGTCGCAACGCACCGGGGTGAATACCGAGGCGAAGCTGTTGCTGCTGGGCCATGCGTTCCAGGCGATGGACTGCGTGTGCGTTCAGTTCCGCACCGACTGGTTCAACAAGGCATCGCAGCGCGCGATCGAGCGGTTGGGTGCGAAGCGCGACGGCGTGCTGCGCGGCCAGCGCGTGATGCCGGACGGGCGGGTGCGGGACACGGTGGTCTATTCGATCCTTCAGCACGAATGGCCCGGCGTGAAGCGGAACCTGGAAATGATGCTGGCGCGAGGGAACAGGCAATGACCACGATCACCGAACTTCCCGTGACATTTGCCGACGGCACCACCGGCACTCTTGCCGACTTCGCCGGCAAGGTGCTGCTGATCGTCAACGTCGCTTCAAAGTGCGGGTTCACGCCGCAATATGAGGGGCTTGAGGCGCTGCACCGGCGCTATGCCGATCGCGGGTTCGCGGTGCTTGGGTTTCCGTGCAATCAGTTCGGCGCGCAGGAGCCGGGGGACGCGGCCGAAATCGCGAGCTTCTGCTCGCTGACCTATGACGTCACCTTCCCGATCTTCGCGAAGATCGACGTCAATGGAGAGAATGCGGCGCCGCTATTTCGGGTGCTCGCCGCCGAGGCGCCGGGATTGCTCGGCAGCAAGTCCATCAAGTGGAACTTCACCAAGTTCCTGGTCGACCGGTCGGGGCAGGTGGTGGAACGCTATGCGCCCACCACCAAGCCCGAAGCCTTGGCCACCGATGTCGAGCGACTGCTCGGCTGAGGCTCAGCTTGCCATCTTGAAGGCAGGGGTGCCGGATCGGTGGCTCAGAGCGCTTGCAATCGCGGTGATGCCGCCGAGCAGGAAGCTGAACCCCAGGATGAACCCAGGGAGGGTGAGGGCCGAGAAGGGGACCGTCACCAGGATCAGGATCGCGAGGACCAGGTTCACGACGCCGAGTATCAGCATGAGGACGCGGCCGGCGCGTATCTTGATGCCCCAGCGGATCTCCATCAACCCGCGCACCGCAAGCCAGATCGCCACAAGCAGGGTGAGGGAGATGGCGCCGGCGACCGGGCTGAAGACCAGCATCAGTCCGACGATCAGGGACAAGATCCCATAGGCGATCGTGTAGCCGCGGGACTCGTAGCCTTTTCCGGCGATGCCCGCGATGATGGCGAAGACGCCCGAGACCAGGAAGAAACTTCCGATCACGATTGTCACTGCGAGTGTGGCCGAGAACGGCCAGACGAAGGCGAGCACGCCGATCCCTGCCGAGACGATGCCATAGAGCAGGATCCAGCCCCAACCGGGGCCGGGGCGGGGCAGTGCGTCGGTCATGCTGGCGGAGGCGGTGCGGAAATCGGTCATATGCCATTCCTCGTCCGGTTCGGGCTGAAACGAAGCGGAAGGTCTGCTGTTCCGTGATGGGCGCGCTGGAAGAATCAGGGCGCTTCGGCTAGGCTCACCCGATGCCGCATTCCGGGTTCGTACCGCTTCGCACCTTCTCCTCCTTCACCATGCTCGAAGGCGCAATCGACCCGAAGGCGATTGCCAAGAAAGCGGCGAAGCTCGGCTTTCCTGCGATCGCGCTGAGCGACCGCAATGGCCTGTACGCGGCCATGGCATTTTCCGATGCGTGCAAGGCGGAAGGTGTGCAGCCGATCATCGGCACGCTGCTGTGCGTCGCGCGTCCCGTCCCGGAAGGCGTGGAGCCGCCGCTCGACTGGCTGGCGCTCTATGCCCAGGACATGCGCGGTTATGAGAACCTGTGCGCGCTGGTTTCGAAGGCACATCTCGACCGCCCTGTGGAGATCCCGGCACATGTGACGCTGGATATGTTGGAGGGCTATACGGACGGCCTGATCGCACTGACCGCGGACGGAGAAGGTGCGCTCGCGCGCCTCTTTGCCGAGGGGCAGGAGAGTGCGGCCTTCGCCTATGCCGATAAGCTCGAGGCGTTGTTTCCGGGGCGGCTCTACATCGAGCTGTGTCGCCGGAACGACGATGTGGAGCAGCGCGCGGAGGCGGCGTTGCTTGACCTGGCCTATGATCGCAACCTGCCGCTGGTCGCGACCAATCCCTGCTGCTTTGCCGATCCCGACTTCCACGAAGCGCATGACGCGATGCTGTGCATCGCCAGCTCAAGCTAT
This sequence comes from Sphingomonas sp. 3-13AW, assembly GCF_049311085.1. Taxonomy (NCBI): domain Bacteria; kingdom Pseudomonadati; phylum Pseudomonadota; class Alphaproteobacteria; order Sphingomonadales; family Sphingomonadaceae; genus Sphingomonas; species Sphingomonas sp. 3-13AW. Next base: position 87,070 of record NZ_JASNVZ010000002.1, read on the forward strand.
GTTGCGAGCGAGGATCGCCAGCGGAGTTCGCCCGACCTCTGGATGAAGCCCGCCGACATGATGCGCGACATGTTCGCGGACTTGCCGGAGGCGATCGCGAACACGCTGGTGGTGGCACAGCGCTGCGCCGTGGCCGCGCCGAAACGCAAGCCCATCCTGCCCAGCCTTGCCGGCGACCGCGAGGCGGAGGCCGCGCGGCTGCGCGAAGACGCCTTTGCCGGCCTAGTCGCGCGCCTGCACAAGATCGTCGAGCTGGAAGATGGCGAGGGGCAGCAGCTCAGTGAGGCTGCCCTGCGCGAGCGCTTCCCGGAGTATTTCGAACGCCTGGAGTTCGAGGTCGGCATCATCATCCAGATGGGCTTCCCGGGCTATTTCCTGATCGTTGCCGACTTCATCAAATGGGCCAAGGACCATGACATTCCCGTGGGCCCGGGACGTGGATCGGGCGCCGGCTCTGCGGTGGCATGGGCGCTCACCATCACCGATCTCGATCCGATCAAGCTGGGCCTGCTATTCGAGCGCTTCCTGAACCCGGAACGTGTGTCGATGCCCGACTTCGACATCGACTTCTGCGAAACGCGACGTGGCGAGGTCATCCGCTACGTCCAGCAGAAGTACGGCCGTGACCAGGTGGCGCAGATCATCACCTTCGGTAAGCTCAAGGCACGCGCGGTGTTGAAGGACACCGGCCGTGTGCTGCAGATGAGCTATGGCCAGGTCGATCGCCTCGCCAAGCTGGTGCCGAACCACCCGACCGACCCGTGGACGCTGGAACGCGCCATCAACGGCGTGACGGAGCTAGCGCACCAATATGAGCGGGAAGACGACGTCCGCCGCCTGCTCGACCTGGCGATGAGGCTGGAAGGTCTGCCGCGCCACAGTTCCACCCACGCCGCCGGCGTGGTGATCGGGGACCGGCCGCTTGCCGAGCTGGTGCCGCTCTACCGCGATCCCCGTTCCGACATGCCCGTCACCCAGTTTGACATGAAATATGTCGAAGGTGCCGGCCTGGTGAAGTTCGACTTCCTCGGACTCAAGACGCTTTCGGTGCTCAAGAAGGGCGTGCAGCTGCTTGCGAAGCGCGGCGTCACGGTCGATCTGGACAGCCTGAAGTGGGATGACGAGGGCGTGTACGCGCTCCTGCAGCGCGGTGAGACGGTCGGCGTGTTCCAGCTGGAATCCGAAGGCATGCGCCGCACGCTGACGGCGGTGCGCCCGACCAACTTCGGCGACATCATCGCGCTCGTTTCGCTCTATCGCCCCGGCCCGATGGACAACATCCCGAGCTTCGGCGCGCGCAAGGCCGGGCGCGAGGAGATCGTCTATCCGCATGCGCTGCTGGAGCCGATCCTGAAGGAGACCTACGGGATCTTCGTCTATCAGGAACAGGTGATGCAGGCGGCGCAGATCCTCGCCGGCTACAGCCTGGGTGGCGCGGACATGCTGCGCCGGGCGATGGGCAAGAAGGTCCAGGCGGAGATGGATGCCCAGCGCTCGATCTTCGTAGAGGGCTGCGCCAAGGTGAACAACATCCCGGAGGCGAAGGCCAACGAGCTGTTCGACTTGATCGACAAGTTCGCGGGCTATGGCTTCAACAAGTCGCACGCCGCCGCCTATGCGCTGCTCGCCTACCAGACGGCGTGGCTGAAGGCGCACTATCCGCACGAGTTCTTCGCGGCCTCGATGTGCTTCGACATGGCGCAGACGGACAAGCTCGCCGTGTTTGTCGACGACATGAAGCGCCTGGGCATTCCGTGCCTAGGACCGGACTTGAACGCCAGCGAGGCCGAGTTCGACGTGCAGCCGCATGGCGACGGACTGGCGGTCCGCTACGCACTCGCCGCGCTGAAGGGCGTCGGTGAGCGGGCGATGGAGCAGCTGATCGAGGAGCGGCGCGCCAATGGCCCGTTCAAGACCCTCGACGATTTCGCCCATCGCGCCGACCCGCGGCTGCTCAACAAGCGGCAGCTGGAAACGCTCGCCTCGGCAGGCGCCTTCGATAGCATCGTTGCCGATCGCGCGGCCGTGGCAGCGGCGGCGGAGACGGTGCTGGGGGTGGCCGCGCGCACGCAGGAGAACAAGATCAGCGGGCAGGGTGGCTTGTTCGGCATTGGCGGCGGGGCCGCCGAACCGGCGATCCGCCTACCGGACGCGCACTGGTCGATGACCCAGGGGATTGCAGCCGAGCGCGAGGCATTCGGCTTTTACTTCTCCGCGCATCCGCTCGATCGCTACGCCCATCTGGCAAAGGTGCATGGGGCTCGCACCATCGCGGCGCTGGCGGATACGCCGGTTCCCGAAGGCGGGCGCTCCGGTGCGACGGTCGCGGCGTTGGTCGAGGATGCGCGCTGGCGCACGTCTGCCCGGGGCAAGCGCTACATGATGGCGACGCTTTCGGACGCGAGCGGCCAGTGCATCGCGACCTGTTTCGAGGATGCTGCCGCCGACGCGCTGGAAGAGGCGAGCAAGCTTGGCGGCTGCGGCCTGATGACGCTGGAGCTAGACCGTCGTCCGGGCGACGAGAGCGCACGGGTGACGGTGAAGTCGGTGAAGCCGTTCGAGGCGCTCGCCAACAGCATTCGCCTGACGCTCGAACTGAAGCTCAGCGATGCGGCGGCGCTACCGACGCTGGCGACGCTGCTGGCCGGCCACCGCGGGGCCCGCGGGGAAGTCTGGGCAGAGGTCGAAGCGGCGGGCGGCACCACCGCGCACCTGGTCCTTGGCCGCGACTATCTGCTCGACGGCGAGCTCACCAGCCACGTCGAACGGGTGCCGGGGGTCGTGTCCGCGACCTTGCGGGCCGCGGACGCGAAACGCCTGGCTGCCGTCGCCTGAAGCTCAGCCGGCGACGACCAGCTTGACCAGACGACCCGGCGTCAGCGTCGAGCTGTCCTCCAACGCGTTGAGCGTCACGAACCGGTCGCGCTGGTGGTCGGGGTACGCCATCTGGCGGGCGAGGCTGTCGATCGTATCGCCCGCCTTTACCGTGACGATGCGGATGCGTTTGCCCTTGATCCCGGCGGCCGCCTGCGGCGACAGTTCCGAGACGCTCGACACCAGACTGGTGAGCGGGCCAAGACGGCTGCCGCTGGGCGTCACCACGAGGAAATAATAGGTCGATGAGGGGAAGCGGTAGGCGATGATGGTCGCATCCACCGCGCGGCCGTTGCTGGTGGCCGAGACCGTGCCCTGCACCGTCTGCAAGCCGTTGATCTGGCCGCTGCGCAGTTCGACGCCGGCCGTGTCGCGGGCTCCGAGCTCCGCGAGCCGGGCGCGCACGAATGCGGAAAGGTCGGTAGTGGCGGCGGCCGTGCGGAACTGGGCCTGGCCGCCGCTGCCGGCGATCGTCACCGCGTCGGTGCCGTTGTCGATCTTGTAGCCCGCGGGCGCGGTGAACTGCAGGCGAAACTGCGGGTGGCGAAAGGTCTGCCCGTCGACGATGCCCTGCGCGGGATTGTCGTCGTACGGCATCCCGTCGAGCATCCGCAGAAAGGCGATGTCCTGTACGCCAGCGGCCGGGGCGCCGCGAACCTGCTGCGCAAGCTTGCGAGCGCGCGCGACGCGATCCTCGCCATTCGGATGGGTGCTGGCCCAGGTCGGCACGGCATCTGCCTGCTTGCCCTCGATCCGCGCAGTCAGCGTCTGGTCGTCGTTGAGCTGGCGAAGCATCGCCGCCATGCCATAGGGATCGTAGCCGGCGGCCGTCGCATAGCGCACGCCCAGACCGTCCGCTTCATATTCCTGGGAGCGACTGAATCCCAGCGTGTAGAGCTGGGAGCCGGTGCTGGCGAGGCGGGTCAGCACATCACTTCCCGTCAGCACGCCTACGCCGGCGGACAACAGGTTGCCCAGCGTGGCGCGGGTGTTGCGCTTGTTGGAATGGCGTGCGGCGACATGGCCGACCTCATGGCCCAGCACGGCGGCAAGCTCAGCCTCGCTGTTCATCAGCGCCAGCAGCTGGCGTGTCACATAGACATAGCCGCCGGGCACCGCGAACGCGTTCTCGACCGGGGAGTCGAGCAGGGTGACGGTGAAGTCGCCCTGCGCATTCGACAAGCCTGACTGCACCGCGACGCGCTTGCCCACGCGCTCAACGAACGCTGCCTGTGGGCCGGTGTAGGGTCCACCGAACTGCGCGAGCAGCTGCGGATGCGCCTGCGCCCCCTGCGCTTTGTCGGATCGGGAAATGGCTCGTGCAGTTTGTGCCGAGGCAGGAAGCGTCGGCGTCACGATCAAGGCGGTGGCCGCGGTCGCGGCAATATACATAGGGTTCATAGCGTCTCCGGCGTCCCAGCGCTTGTAGCGGCATCCGGTTCCCGCACCCAGATGCTGCAACCACCGGGAAGCCTAGCCGAACAACTCTCCCTGCGGCCCGGGCGGAGGGCGAAACAGGTCGCAGCGCAGTGGTGTGCGCTTTCGGTCGAGGCCATGCCGGCGCAGCGCGATGCGGAACCGGGTTCGCATCAGTTCTGCCCACGGACCCGAACCCTGCATTCGCGTGAAGAAGTCCGGGTCGTTCACCCGGCCGCCGCGTAACGAGCGGATGATGGCCATTACCTTGTCCGCGCGATCCGGGAAATGCGTATCGAGCCACGCCCGGAACAACGGCGCCACTTCCCAGGGCAGCCGCACGGGCAGGAAGAAGGCGCCGCATGCGCCCGCCGCGGCGGCTTCTTCGAGGATGTGTTCGATCTCTCCGTCGGTGATCGCCGGGATTACCGGTGCGACCGAGACCGAGCACGGCACCCCTGCGGCCGTGAGCGCGGCCACCGCCGCAAGGCGCTTTCGGGGATGGGGCGCACGCGGCTCAAGGGTGCGCGCGATCGACGGGTCCAGCGACGTGATCGACAGCGCCACCGACACCAGCCCCTTGGTTGCCATCGGTGCGAGCAGGTCGAGGTCGCGCACCACCCGGTCCGACTTGGTCGTGATCGTCAGCGGATGATCGCACTCGGCGAGAACCTCGATGCAGTTGCGCGCGACCCGCCATTCCGCCTCGATCGGTTGATAGGGATCGGTGTTCGTCCCGAAGGCGATGGGGCGGACGCGATAGCTAGCCTTCCCGAGTTCCGCGCGCAGGAGCATTGGCGCGTCCGGCTTCGCGAACAGCCGCGTTTCGAAATCGATGCCCGGTGACAGGTCGTGATAGGCGTGGCTGGGCCGCGCGAAGCAATAGATACACCCGTGCTCACAGCCGTTGTACGGGTTCACGGACCGGTCGAAACCGACGTCAGGCGACTGGTTGTAGCTGATGGCGGTGCGCGGGGTCAGGATCCCGACGGTCGTACGAACTGGCGGCGGGGCGCCGTCGATTACTTCCTGTGCGTCCAGCCAGTCGCCATCCGCCTCCCGTTCGGGCAAGCCGAAGCGGGTGCTGGTGCTGTTAATCGTTGCGCCACGTGCGGTGCGAGCCATGGCGCATGAGAACACAACAAGAACGGAGAAGCAAGCCGCTTGGGTCAGCGCTCCAGCAGGCGGGGCATCAACTCGACGAAGTTGCAGGGGCGGTGCCGGCTGTCGAGCTGGCTTGAAAGGATGCCCTCCCACCCGTCGCGCACCGCGCCGGTCGAGCCGGGCAATGCGAAGATATAGGTGCCGCGCGCGACGCAGGCACAGGCCCGCGACTGCACGGTAGAGGTGCCGATCTTGGCATAGCTTAGCCAACGGAACAGTTCGCCGAAGCCGGGGATCATCTTGTCGGCGACGCGCTCTACCGCTTCCGGGGTGACGTCCCGACCGGTCACGCCGGTGCCGCCGGTCGTCAGGATGCAGTCAATCTCCGGGTCGGCGATCCAGCCGTGAAGCCGCCCGACGATGGCATCGACATCGTCGCGAAGCAGCGCGCGATCTGCAAGCACATGGCCAGCTTCCGTCAGGAGCGCGACCAGCGTGTCGCCTGAACGGTCCTCGGCGAGCGTCCGGCTGTCGGAGACCGTCAGGACAGCGATGCGAACGGGAAGGAAGGCGCGGTCGGGATCAATTGGCATTGGTAAGCCGCGAACGCCCGGCACTGCTGATGCGGACGGCGCCGCTGCCCTTCGCGCCCGGGAACTTGGGCCACATGCCCTGCGCCAGCGCCGCCCGGCTCGCGGACGTCTTGCCGGCCTGCTTCTCGTACATCCAGTAATTGCGCAGCACCGACATCACATAGCCGCGGGTTTCCCAATAGGGGATCGACTCGATGTAGAGCAGCGGATCGCCGCCATCGCGGGATTGCAGGTCCCACGCCTGTACCGGGCTCGGTCCCGCGTTATAGGCGGCGATGACCTTGGGCAGCAGGCCGCCGGTGGCTGACATGTCGCGCAGCTTTTCCAGATAGCTCTGGCCGACTTCGATATTCGTCGAGGGACGGGCAAGCGCCGAGCGGTCGATCGTAACCCCGCGCGCGCGGCCGAAGTCGCTGGCGGCAGCGGGCATGATCTGCATCAGCCCGAACGCGCCGGCGGGGCTGACCACCTGCGGGTTGAACTTCGATTCCTGAAGCGCATGGGCGTAGACCAGCGACTTGTCGACGCGCCAGCCGCCGTCGGGTGTCCAGTTGGGCTCAGGGAAGCGAGCCTCCATCACGGGCTTCGCCCCGGCAGGGCCGTTGTGCGAGAGCCAAAGCTGGGTGGCGGGCAGGTTCATGCTGCCCGATACGCGGGTCAACGCGGCATAATCGCTGGGGTCGCCGATCTTCGCCTGGTGGCGCAGGACCTGGTCCGCGAGTGCTGCCTCCCCGATTTCGGAAAGCGCGGCCGCAACCCGCACATTGGGGCGCCGCTCGAGCATCTGCCAGTCGGCAGTGACCTTCTCTGGCGAGGACTTGCGGTCGATCATGCCGAGCGCCTGTCGCGCGAGCAGTCCGTAATAGGTGTCGCCATATTGGGCGGCGCTCTGCAGGCGGGGCTGGACCAGATCGGGGCGACCGCAGGCGATGTCCGCCCGCGTAGCCCAATAGAGGCCGGCTGAACGCAGTTCGGTGTCGCTGGCCCGGCGCGCGACGTCTCCGAAGGCGACCTGGGCGGCGGCGCAATCCTTCTGCCGCCACGCAGCCAGCCCCTGGGTCCAGTCCGCCTGTGCGGCCCAATCGCCCCGGCCGGTCTGGGCAAGCCGGGCGACGCGTCGCGCGTTTCCGTCGTCGCCAGCGACGAAATAGATCCAGGCGACGCGCTGCTGCCATTCGGTAAGGGCTTCAGGCGTCAGTTCCCCCGCCCGCTGGTTGAGCAGCGCTTCGGCGGAAGGGCCGTCGTCGAGCTTTACGAAGGGCTTCATCGCGACTGCGAGTTCGGCCGCAACCTGGTCGCTCCGGATCGCACGGGTCCGAATGCGCGTGGGGGCGCCGTCGAACCAGGTCATGCGCTGCTCGGTCGGCAGGGACGGGAGAGAGGTGGCGCCCCGCAGCTGGGCCAACCGGGCGAGTTGCTGTGCCTGCGGAAGCTCCGGCGCTTCGGCCAGGAGTGCAAGCAGCGGCTCGAGCGGGGTCTTGGGAGAGCTAGGCGCGGTGTAGATCTGGGCACGCGCGATTGCGTGCAACGGGCCGGGCTTCAGCGCGGCGAGCTGAAGCTGGGCGTCGGCCCAGCGCTGGCTGCGAATTGCCTCGAACACGGAACGGTAGGCGGAGCGTTCCTCTGCCGTCAGCTGGCTGGGAATCCCTTGGGAAGCCGGGGGCCGGGTGACGCGGCCCGGAGTGCGGCCGCCATCGACGTCGTCGGTAGCGGCGAAAGCTGGCGCGGCCATCAACAGCGCGCCCATGGCAAGAGCGAGTTTCACGCGTTGTCTTCCTCGATCAGCAACTGCAGGTCGCGCCAGGCCTCTGCCTTGCACATCGGTCGTTCCAGCAGCACCCGCGGGTGGTAGGTGGCGACCGCCTTGCACGCTAAGTTGTCAGGGATAAGGGCGTTCGAACAATCTCCGTTGCCGGCCGCATCCGGCCCCAGCACGGCACGGCTTGCCGTCTGGCCGAGCAGCAGCAGCCGCCGTGGTCGCACGATCTTCACCAAATGCCGCGCGAGCGCTTCGAGCTCGGTGGCGCTCGCGCGCGGTACCCGCCCGGCAAGCGGCCGTGCGACGCATACGGACGCAAACAGGGTCTGTTCGCGGGTGACGCCGATCGCCGCCAGCATGCGATCGAGCAGTCGTCCCTCAGGGCCGGAGAGCAGGCGGCCGGCCGCGACATCGCCTTCTTCCGGCACGTCGGTCAGGACCATCAGCGTCGCGGTTGCCGGGTCGCCAACAGGAGCCACACGCACCTGAGCCCATTTTGCATCGGGGACGGCATCCCCCATCCGATACGCCACGAACTGCTGGTATTCGTCGGGGTAGCCCGCAGCCGCATCCGAAGCCGTCGGAGCGGTTTGAAGCTGGGGCGCGGGGAGGGGAGCGGGTCGCTCTTCCGGCACCAGCCAGTCGCGCGGAAGCTCCTGCACCAGCGTGTCCGCGCCGGCGTCTGCCCACCAATCGAGCACACTCTCCGCGGCTTTTCGCCAATCCTGATGCTGATCCGCCCCCATCGCCCTATATAGGCCACCGGGTTGACGCCGCGGTCAATCTGAATGAATCCGGCCACCGACAAGGCGTTGCAGCGACGCGACGACACGGTGCTGCGGCGAAACAGGAGTAGGAGTGAATGAGCGAGCGGGAATCGATGCCCTATGACGTCGTGATTGTCGGCGCCGGCCCCGCAGGCCTGTCGGCTGCGATCCGGCTGAAGCAGTTGGCGAACGAAGCAGGGCGCGAGATTGCCGTCTGCGTCCTGGAAAAAGGGTCCGAGGTAGGCGCCCATATCCTGTCGGGCGCGGTGATCGATCCGCGTGCGCTCGACGAGCTATTGCCCGAATGGCGCGACCAGGGCTGTCCGCTGGCCCAAGTGCCGGTGACGGAGAATCATCACTGGATCCTCAGCGCCGCGGGCAAGACCGAAATGCCGCACGCGGCATTGCCGCCGTTCATGTCGAACGAGGGGACCTATACCGGTTCGCTGGGCAGCCTGTGCCGCTGGCTCGCAGAGCAGGCCGAAGGGCTCGGCGTCGAGATCTTCCCTGGGTTCGCTGCCGCCGAAGTGCTGTTCCACGAGGACGGTTCCGTAAAGGGCGTCGCGACCGGCGACATGGGCGTTGCGCGCGACGGCACGCACAAGCCCGACTGGCAGCCCGGCCTCGAACTCCATGCGAAGTACACCTTCCTCGCCGAGGGCGTGCGCGGACATCTCAGCAAGCAGCTGATCCGCACTTTCGACCTTGCGAAGGATTCCCAGCCGCAGGTCTATGGCATCGGCATCAAGGAACTGTGGGACATCGCGCCGGACAAGCATGTTCCCGGCCGGGTCATCCACACACAGGGCTGGCCGCTTTCTGAGACCCGCGGGACCAATGGTGGTGGCTTCCTCTACCACCAGGCGAACGGGCAGGTAGCGCTGGGCCTCGTCACCTGGCTCAATTATTCCAACCCGTATCTGTCTCCCTTCCATGAGATGCAGCGCTGGAAGACCCATCCCGAGATCGCAAAGATCCTGGAGGGCGGCAAGCGCGTGTCCTACGGCGCCCGCGCGATCAACGACGGCGGCTGGCAGTCAGTGCCGAAGCTGGTCTTCCCCGGCGGCGCCCTGATCGGTTGCTCGGCGGGCTTCGTGAACGTGCCGCGCATCAAGGGTACGCACACGGCGATGAAGACGGCAATGCTCGCAGCCGAAGCGGCGTTCGAGGCGATCGTCGCCGACCGCGGCGGAGACACGCTCGACGCCTATCCGCGCGCCTATGAAGCAAGCTGGGTCTATGAAGAGCTGCGCAAGGTCCGCAACGTCGTGCCGCTGGTCAAGAAGTTCGGCGACTTCGTCGGCTCCGGCCTGTCGGGCATGACGATGTGGGCGGAGCATTGGGGCATTCGCATGCCCTTCACCATGAAGCACCACCCGGACCACGAAAGCCTGTGGCGCAAGGACCAGGTGCAGCCGATCGCCTATCCCAAGCCAGACGGGAAGCTGACCTTCGACCGCCTCTCCTCGGTGTTCCTGTCGAACACCAACCATGAGGAGGACCAGCCGGTCCACCTGACGCTGCGCGACCCGGACATCCCCATCGACTATGACCTGCCGATGTTCGATGAGCCGGCCCAGCGCTATTGTCCGGCCGGCGTCTATGAGGTCGTGGAGACCGAAGGCGCGAAGCCGCGCTTCGTGATCAACGCGCAGAACTGCGTCCACTGCAAGACCTGTGACATCAAGGACCCCACCCAGAACATCAACTGGGTGGTGCCAGAGGGCGGGGGAGGCCCGAACTATCCGAACATGTAAGCGCCTGCTGTGGGTGGCAGCGGTTTCGGCGATGGCGCTGTCCGCCTCGCCGGCCGCTGCCGCCGCCGCGGAGGAGAACCTTCCGGCGTACGTCCGGGCACGCGCTGCGGACGCGGACGGAAACGTCGATGCCGCGGCCCGCTATTACGCGCTGGCACTGGCGGCGAAACCCGGGAGCGAGGTAGTCGCGATCCGTGCCTATCGCGAGGGGCTGGCCAGCGGCGACATGGCGCTGGCGCGAAGGTCGGCACAGGTGCTGGCGCGCGCGGGCGTGGCGCCGCCGGACGCGGCGCTCCTGGACTTTGCGGATGCGCTCGCCGCCCGCCGGCGCGATCAGGCTGTGGCGGCGCTCGAAAGCCTTGGCGAAAGCCCGTTTGATTTCATGCGGCCGGTGCTGGCGGCGTGGCTTGCAATGGACGGGCGCGACAATGCCGCTGCGCTCCAACTGGGAACTTCGGGTGGGGATGCGCTTGATCGGCGCTACGCGTCCGAGAACAAGGCGCTCCTCCTGATCGCACAGAAGCGGACGGCGGAAGGGCTTGCCGCGGTTCAGGCGCAGCTCGGCGGGTTGCGGGACGACACGCAGCTGCGCTTTGCCGCGGCATCGTTGCTGGCAGGGCAGGGAAAGTCGGACGCGGCGAAGATGCTGCTCGCAGGCGAGGACCCGGCGATTGCGACGTACCGCCAACGGCTCGGCCGGGGCGCCAAGGGCGATGCCCGGTTCGGAGCATCCCGGTTCCTGGTCCGGGTGGCAGTCGACATGACTTCCGAGGAGACGGCGCCTCTGGGGATCGTCCTGACGCGCGCCGCGCTGGTGCTCGACCCGGGTTATGATCGGGCGCGCATCGCTCTGGCCGATGCCCTTTCTCAGGAGGGCGCCCATGCCAAGGCGCGTGAGGCGTTGGCGGCGGTCCCGGCCAAGAGCCCTTTCGCGCGCGAAGCCCGCGTCGCCGAAGTCGCGGTGCTTTCACGCGCCGGCAAGGCAGAGGCCGCCATTGCGGCAGCCGCTGCCCTTTCGGCTGGCGCTGGCGGCAGCAGCGACGATGCCCGGCGGCTGGCCGATCTACTGACCGAGCAAAGCCGTTTCGACGATGCCGCTGCGAGCTATGCGGTCGCGATCGAGCGCGAAGGAGAGCAGGCCGACTGGACGCTTCTGCTCCAGCGTGGCGCCGCCCTGGAACAGGGCGGGCGGTGGGACGAAGCGCTGCCGGTCCTGCATCAGGCGGTGCAGATTGCACCGGAGGAGCCGCTGGCCCTCAATTACCTCGGCTATGCGCAGGTGGAGCGCGGCCAGAATGTGCCTGCGGCCGTCGCGCTGCTGGAAAAGGCACACCGCCTTGCGCCCGAGGACCTCAGCATCGCGGACTCATTGGGGTGGGGCTATTATCGCCAGGGCGACCTTGCCCGTGCGCTCCCGCTCCTTGAGGTGGCGGCGAACACCAACGATGTGAGCGGGACGGTGCAGGAGCATCTGGGCGACGTGCTGTGGGCGCTCGGCCGCCGGTACGAGGCGCGATATGCCTGGTCGGCGGCGCAACTCGATGCCGAGGATGCGACGGTCGAAGCGCGGCTGGCGGACAAGCTGGCCCATGGAATGGCCGCAGCGCCGGGGGCGCGTCCGTGATCCAGGAAGTTGCGCGAGCAAAGCTGAACCTTGCCCTTCACGTGCGAGGCCGGCGGCCGGACGGCTACCACGAACTCGAAACATTGTTCGCCTTTGTCCGGGACGGCGACCTGCTGACGGTCTCGCCCGCCGAGCAGGACAGCTTCGCCATCACCGGGCCTTTCGCGGCCACCCTGCAGGGGGACGGGGACAATCTGGTGACGCGCGCCCGCGACCGGTTCCGGGCGGCGTTCGGCGACCGGCGGGGGCACCAAATCCTGCTCGACAAGCGTCTGCCGGTTGCATCCGGTATCGGCGGGGGATCGGCCGACGCGGCCGCGACACTCAGGGCGCTAGCGGCGTTGGACGGCGTGTCTCTGAACCATCCAGACCTGCTCGCATGTGCCGATGCACTGGGATCGGACGTGCCGGCGTGCCTCCTCAGCCGCACCGCGATCGGTCGCGGGCGGGGCGAGGAACTGACGCCTGTTGACGGTCTGGCCGGCATCCCGGCGCTGCTCGTGAACCCCGGCGTCGGCGTATCGACCGCGGCAGTTTTTTCACGATGGGACGGAGTCGATCGCGGCCCGATCGGGATCGGAAATCCGCTGGAGGTGGCTCGCACCGGTCGCAACGATCTTGAACCGCCGGCCCGGGAATTGGCGCCGGAGATCGACGCGGTGTTGGCTGAGCTGGAACGTCAGGACGGGACCTGGATGGTTCGCATGTCCGGGTCGGGCGCGACCTGCTTCGCCCTGTTCGACGACCGAGCCCGGTGCACAGCCGCCGCGAGCACGATCCGGAGCGCGCATCCGGGGTGGTGGTGTCTCGAAACGGAACTGGTCTGAGCCGGAATCCCGGGGCGGGACGTGCAAGCACGCAGCGGCGATGATGTCGGCGGTTGCGGAACGCCTCGCCGTGCGGCCTAAGCGGGATGCGGATCAGACGCCGTTAGCGGGACGTCCGTGGATGGCCCCTGCCGAGTGCAGGCGCCATCCTCCCCGGCTCCAGGGGTGACAGACGCGCCTGTCTGGGGCAGGTCGCTGTCATGGATCCCGTGAACCAGCCGCCCGAACTCGCAGCACTACCCCCGGCGGAGCAGATCGACGGCCCGGGTGGGGGCGTACTGCTGCTGTGTGATCATGCGTCCAACCATGTGCCAGCCGACATCTCGCTGGGCGTGCTCCCGGCGCTGCTCGACCTGCACATCGGCTATGATATCGGCGCAGCTGCGCTGACCCGCAGCCTTGCGACGAGGATCCGGGCGCCGGCCGTGCTCGGCACGGTCTCCCGGCTTGTGATCGACCTGCATCGCGAACCGCATCATGATGCGCTGGTTCCGCCGGCGAGCGATGGTCATGTCATTCCGGGCAACGCCGCCGCCGATCGTCTCGGGCGGATCGAGCGCTTTCACATGCCCTATCATGCGGCGATCGAGCAGGCGGTGCGCGACTATCGCCCGGCGCTGGTCGTGGCGATCCACAGCTTTACGCCGCGGCTGGCGAGCGGCGGCCCGGAGCGGCCGTGGCAGGTCGGCATCCTCTACAATCAGGACAGCCGCGCTGCCCATCCGGCGATCGCCGCCCTGCGTGGCCGCGGATTGGTGACCGGGGATAACGAGCCCTATTCCGGTCGCGAGCTCAACGCGACGCTCAACCGCCATGCCGAGGCACATGGCATTCCCAGCATTTCCGTCGAAGTGCGCAACGACCTGATCGGCGACGATGCCGGGGTCGCGAACTGGACGGCCATTCTCGCCGAGGTGATCGGCACCGTACGGACACAGCTGCGCTGACGTTCGCTAGCGCTAGCCCAAGTCTGAGTCGGCAGCCTACAAGGCCAGCGATGACACCTATCCGATATGCCCGTGTGGCCAGCCTGACGCTTCCCACCCTTTTGCTCGTGAGTTGCGGCGGAAGCAGCGCTGACGAGCCGGTGACGGGCGGGCTGCGCATCGCCTGCGCCATCGGTTCGAGCAATTTCGAAGAGGCCTGTTACGTCGATCGAGCAGAGACACCCGACGGCCTTGTGCTCACCCTGCGCAAGCCCGACGGCGGGTTTCAACGTTTGCGCGTGACGGATGATGGAAGCGGCGTTGTGGCTGCAGATGGCGCCGAGCCTGCGCTGGTGACCCTGCACGGGCCGGACCAGATCGAGGTGGCGATCGGCGATACGCGCTATCGCCTGCCGGCCCATCAGGAAGTGGGGAAGGGCGCATGAGGATCCTGCCCACGGGCGCTCCCATCCTTCGCGCCGCCGAAATGCGTGCGGCGGAGCAGCGCTGCTTTGATGCCGGCGTCGGCCAAGCCGAATTGATGGAGCGGGCATCGCTGGCGGTGGCAGGCGAAGTGGCGCGGCTGGGTGCCGGGCAGCCGGTGCTCGTGCTGGCGGGGCCCGGCAATAACGGCGGGGACGCATATGGCGTCGCCCGCCTGCTCCGGGACTGGGGTCACGACGTCGCCGTCGCCGCGCTCGGACAGCCGGCGCACGGCGCAGCGGCCGAGAACTTCGCGAAGTGGAATGCACCGGTGCAGGCTCTGGCCGAAGCGACGCCGCGCCCGGTGGTGGTGGACGGCCTGTTCGGCACCGGCATGACCCGCGCCCTCGACGACGCGGTCGCGGCGCAACTCGCGCGCCTGGTTGGGGCTGCGTCGGTTACCGTTGCGATCGATCTCCCCTCGGGCATCGCCACCGACAGCGGCGCCGATCTTGGCGCACCGGATGGAATTACCGCTACCGTCGCGCTGGGAGCCCTGAAGCCGGGGCATGTGCTCGGCGCGGGTGTCGCCAGGTGCGGGCATGTCCTCCTCGCCGACATCGGCGTGGAGGCCGCTACGGCGTGGCACAGCATCGACCGACCCGCACTGCGGGGGCCGGCTTTTGACGCCCACAAGTACCGGCGCGGGCTGGTGGTGGCCGTGGCGGGCAGCATGGCAGGCGCCTCGCGTCTTGCCGCCCGTGCCGCGCTCCACGGCGGCGCCGGCTATGTCATCCTTGCGGCGCAGGAGGCGGCATCGGGCGGGCCTGACGCGATCGTCCATCGTGCGGTCCATGACGGAAACGCACTCACAGAATTACTCACCGATGCGCGCATCGGCGCCGTGTTGGTCGGTCCGGGCCTCGGCCGGGACGACGCCGCGGTCGATCTGCTGAATGCGGCCGTCGACTGCGACCGCGACCTCGTGATCGATGGCGATGCCCTGACCTTGTTGGGATCGGATGCCGCCCACCGGCTGCGGGCGCGGGGTGCGGCGACGCTGCTGACGCCCCATGCTGCCGAGTTCTCACGCATGTTCGAGGCCGGAGAAGACAAGATCACGGCAACACTTGCCGCGGCGCAGGCTACAGGGGCGGCCGTGATCCATAAGGGTCCGGACACCGTGGTTGCCTGGCCAGACGGAAAGGTGGTCGTCGCTTCGGCTGCCTCTCCGTGGCTGTCGACCGCCGGAACCGGGGACGTGCTCGCCGGCCTGGTGGCGGCACGACATGCGGCGGGCGGTAGTGCCGACGAGGCGGTGTGGCTGCACGCGCGCGCCGCGCGACGCGCGGGCCCAGCCTTCGCCGCCGACGATTTGATTGCGCAGATTCCCGCTGCGCTGGGAGAATGCCTGTGAGCGGGAACGTGATCGTGCGGGTGGCCGCGCGCGGCGAGGGCATCTCCGCGGACGGCCGCCACGCCGCGCTCGCTGCCCCCGGGGATCTGCTCCTCGCTGACAACAGTGTCGTGCCCGGGCCGCATCATCAGCAGCCACCGTGCCGTCACTTCCCGGAATGTGGCGGATGTCAGCTTCAGCACCTTGACGAGGCAAGCTACGCGGACTTCGTGCGCGATCGCGTCCTCGGCGCGCTCGCAGGGCAGGGGCTGAACGCCGAGGTTCGACCAGCGATCGTCTCGCCGCCCCGGACGCGCCGGCGCGCGACTCTTCATGCGGAGCGGCGCGGCCGGCAGGTTCTGCTCGGGTTCACCGAGGGAAGCAGCCACCGCATCGTCGACATGATGGAATGTCATGTCCTGCTGCCCGAATTGTTTGCCCTGGTAGCGCCGCTGCGGATGCTGCTGGCCGCAATGCTGGGGGATCGTCGCGCCGATGTTCACCTCGCGCTGACCGACCGCGGGGTCGACGTGCTGATCACCGGTACGCTGGGAGACAAGCTCGCCGAGGTCGAAGCGCTTACCGCGTTTGCTGAACGCCACGGCCTCGCCCGGCTTTCGGTGGACGACGGCTATGGCCCGGAAACCCGCTGGGAGCCCGAACCCGCGACCGTCAGCTTTGCCGGCGTCCCCGTGGCGCTGCAGCCCGGCGCCTTCCTGCAAGCCACGCGGGAGGGGGAGGCGGCCCTGGTCGACGGCGTTGCCGAAGCGGTGGGGGGCGCTCCGATCGTGGCCGATCTCTTCGCGGGGCTAGGTACTTTTTCGCTGGCGTTGGCGCGGACTGCGAAGGTCTATGCGGGGGAGGCTGCGCGCGAGCCGATCCTGGCGCTGAAGGCGGCGGCGGGGCGGGCCGGGCGCCCTGTGTTTGCCGAGCATCGCGACCTCTATCGCCGACCCTTGGCTCCGGCCGAACTGGACCGCTTTGCAGCGGTGGTGCTTGATCCGCCGCGTGCCGGTGCCCGCGAACAGGCCGGTGCGCTCGCTGCGAGCAAGGTGCCGGTGGTGGCCTATGTTTCGTGTAATCCCAGCAGCTTCGCACGCGATGTGAAGACGATGTGCGATGGCGGATATCGCCTCGACTGGATCCAGCCGGTCGGTCAGTTCCGCTGGTCCACCCATGTCGAGCTGGTGGCGCGGCTCAGTCGCTGACTGGGTAGACCGCGCCGGTGAAATACAGCCCGTCCGGCGGGGCGTTGAGCCCCAGCCGGGCGCGGTCTCTTGCCTCCAATACCTCCGCGAGCAGGTCCGCGCTCCAGCGGCCCTGGCCCACGAGACCGAGGCATCCCACCATCGAGCGGACCTGGTGGTGAAGGAAGGACCGGGCGGCGGCGCGGATGACGACGCGGTCGCCGTGCCGCTCCACCTCAAGCAGGTCCAAAGTCCGCACCGGGCTTTCGGCTTGGCAATGGGCCGAGCGGAAGGTGGTGAAGTCGTGGCGGCCGACCAGGATCTGGGCGGCGGTGTGCATCGCATCGGCATCGAGTGGCTGCGGAACCTGCCAGGCGAGACCGGCCTCCCAGGTCAGGGGCGCGCGGCGGTTGACGATGCGGTATTCATAAGAGCGACCGACACAGGAAAAGCGGGCGTGCCAGTCATCAGGCACCGCCTCACACGCGAGGATCGCGACCGGATCGGGGCGAAGCAGCGCGTTCAACGCCTCCATCAGGCGGAACGGGGCGATGTCCTTCACGATCTCCACATGGGCGCGCATTGCGAGCGCATGGACGCCGGCATCGGTGCGGCCGGCCGCATGGACGGCGACCGTTTCCCCCGTAACGCGCCACACGGCGCGCTCGATCGCTTCCTGCACGCTCGGTCCGTGTGACTGGCGTTGCCATCCCATGAAGGGCCGGCCGTCAAATTCCACCGTGAGCGCGAAGCGAGTCACGAGAGCTGCGTTCCCTCTGGGATCGCGAACCCCCGCAACAGGTCTGCGGCCGGCATTGCGCCGCGACCGGCGCGCTGGACGAGCGTCGGGCGGATCGCGCCCGCGCCGCACGCGATCGTCAGCCGGTCGTCCAACACGGTTCCGGGTGTCCCGGCGCCCGGCACCACCTCTGCCGCGAGCACACGAAAACGCTCCCCATCCAGTTCGAAGAAACTGGCTGGATGGAGCGCGCGGACCTGGCGCTCGACCGCCTCGGCGGGGTGGTCGAAGCGCAATCGTGCCTCAGCCTTGTCGATCTTGGCCGCATAGGTGACGCCCGTTTCCGGTTGCGGAACAGGGGGATAGCGTTCGAAGTTGGCAAGGACTTCCACCATCGCGGTGCCGCCAAGCTGGGCAAGCTGCTCGGTGAGTTCGCCCGCCGTGGCGGTGCCGATGGCGATCCGCCGCTCAAGCCGCACGGGGCCGGTGTCGAGGCCGGCCTCCATCTGCATGATGCCGACGCCCGTCTCCACATCGCCGGCGAGGATCGCGCGCTGCACCGGCGCGGCGCCCCGCCAGCGCGGCAGCAGCGACGCATGGACATTGAGGCAGCCGAGACGGGGAGCATCGAGGACTGGCTGCGGCAGGATCAGGCCATAGGCGGCAACCACGGCGACATCAGCGCCAAGCGCGGCAAACGCCTCCTGCGCTTCTGTTGTCCTCAGCGTGGTGGGGTGCCGCACGGGAATCCCCAGCGCCTCGGCGCGGACATGAACCGGGGTCGGGGTGGGGGCCTTGCCGCGACGGCCACCGGGGCGCGGCGGTTGGGTATAGGCAGCCACGATCTCGTGCCCGGCATCGACCAGAGCGTCGAGGATGGTGACGGCGAAGTCGGGCGTGCCCATGAAGATGATGCGCATGGGGGCTCTCGACACGCTGGCGGCGCGGCACGCAACCCCCTATCTGTACCTGCGATGGCTTCCCCCGAGATCGAGGCGCTGACGCAGGCGCTGTCCCGCCTCCCTGGACTGGGCCCGCGTTCCGCGCGGCGCGCAGTGCTGCACCTGATCAAGAAGCGGGAAACCGCGCTTGTCCCGCTGCTGGCCGCGCTCGAACGGGTGAGCGAGCGGCTGTCGACCTGCTCGACCTGTGGGAATGTCGACACCTCTGATCCCTGCGCCGTCTGCTCCGATCCCCGACGCGACGCGCGCGCGCTGTGCGTGGTCGAAGAGGTCGCGGACCTGTGGGCGCTGGAGCGGTCGCGCCTGTTTCCCGGCCGCTTCCA
This sequence comes from Sphingomonas sp. 3-13AW, assembly GCF_049311085.1. Taxonomy (NCBI): domain Bacteria; kingdom Pseudomonadati; phylum Pseudomonadota; class Alphaproteobacteria; order Sphingomonadales; family Sphingomonadaceae; genus Sphingomonas; species Sphingomonas sp. 3-13AW. The sequence goes on from NZ_JASNVZ010000002.1 coordinate 105,747, forward strand.
TGTGCTGGGCGGGCGGCTGTCTGCGCTGGAGGGCGTGCGGCCGGAGGATCTGGCGATCGAGGGCCTGGTCGCCCGCATCGCCAAGGGCGGCATCGACGAAGTCGTGCTGGCGATGAACGCCACGCTGGAGGGACAGACCACCGCCCATTATCTGGCCGAGCGGATCGAGGGCTATCCGGTTCGCGTCACGCAATTGGCCCATGGGCTGCCCGTCGGCGGCGAACTCGACTATCTCGACGAGGGGACGCTCGCCCAGGCATTGCGCGCGCGTCGTCCCGTGGCATGAGCAGGTTCGCTTGACGTGCCGGGGGCGCTTACCTAGCTAGCCCCTTATGGCCATCCTGCCCATCATTGAGATACCCGATCCGCGTCTGCGGCTGATTTCCACCCCGGTGGAGGCGGTCGACGACGAAGTCCGCACGCTCATCACCGACATGTTCGAGACGATGTACGATGCTCCCGGCATCGGCCTTGCCGCCATCCAGGTGGCGGTGCCGAAGCGGGTGCTGGTCATCGACCTGCAGGAGCAGGAGGATGAAGAGGGCAAGCCGGTCAAGCAGCCGCGCGCCTTCGTCAATCCGGAGATCCTGGAGACGTCGGACGAATATTCCGTCTACAAGGAAGGCTGCCTCTCGATCCCCGAGCAGTTCGCCGATGTGGAGCGCCCCGCGCGGTGCCGCGTCCGCTGGCTGGACGAGCAGGGTGCAGAGCATGACGAGTGGCTCGACGGGCTGCTGGCGACCTGCCTCCAGCACGAGATGGATCACCTGAACGGCGTGCTGTTCATCGACCACCTGTCTCGGCTGAAGCGCGACATGGTGATCAAGAAGCTCAACAAGATCCGTAAGGCGGCCTGAGGCGGCGGCGAAACGCCCGCCGCCCCGTCTACCTACGACAGGCCTTCGATCTGACCTGCGGCATTGACGTGGATGCCCTCTGCGGCGGGCTTCCGCGGCAGGCCGGGCATGGTCATGATCTCTCCGCAGATGGCGACTACGAAACCGGCGCCGGCAGCCAACCGCACTTCGCGGACGTGTACGACATGCCCGGTCGGCGCTCCCAGTTGCGTCGGATCGGTCGAGAAGCTGTACTGCGTCTTGGCCATGCACACGGGCAAGTCGCCGAAGCCGTCCGCTTCCCAGCGGCGCAGCTGGGTGAGCACGCTTGCGTCCGCGACGGCTTCCTCGGCACGGTAGATGCGGGTCGCAACCGTGTTGATCTTGTCGAACAGGCTCAACCGATCGTCATACAGCGGGACGAAGCGAGCGCTGCCTGAGTCCGTTAGTGCTGCCACAGCCTCCGCCAAATCCGCCGCGCCGGCGCCTCCATCGGCGAAATGGGTGCAGACAATCGCCTCGCATCCTTGCTGCCGGGCGATCGCGCGCACCGCTTCGATCTCCTCGGCCGTGTCGGACGCGAAGCGGTTGATCGCCACCACGGCGGGGACGCCGAATGCGCGGATATTCTCCAGATGGCGCGCTAGGTTGACGCCCCCGCGGGTCAGGGCGGCCACGTCCGGCTTGGCGAGGTCGGCCTTTGCGACGCCGCCGTTCATCTTCAGCGCGCGGACTGTTGCCACCACGACCACCGCGTCGGGGGAGAGGCCTGCCTTGCGGCACTTGATGTCGAAGAACTTCTCCGCGCCCAGGTCCGCACCGAAACCCGCTTCCGTCACCACATAGTCGGCTAGGCCGAGGGCGGTCCGGGTGGCGATCACCGAATTGCACCCGTGCGCGATATTTGCGAACGGGCCGCCGTGGACGAAGGCGGGCGTGCCCTCCAGCGTCTGGACGAGGTTGGGCTTTACCGCTTGGGCGAGGAGGGCGGCCATCGCGCCCTCCGCGTTCAGATCGCGAGCGGTCACCGCGCGGCGGTCGGCGGTATAGCCCACGATGATCCGGCCCAGCCGCGCTTCAAGGTCGGCGAGGTCACTCGCGAGGCACAGGATCGCCATAACCTCGGACGCGACCGTGATGTCGAAGCCGGACTCGCGCGGATAGCCGTTGCTGGCGCCGCCCAGCGACTGGACGATGCTGCGCAGCGCCCGGTCATTCATGTCGACCACGCGCCGCCAGCTGATGCGGCGCACGTCGAGGCCGAGTTCGTTGCCCCAATAGACGTGGTTGTCGACCATCGCAGCCAGCAAATTGTGGGCGCTGGTGATCGCGTGGAAGTCCCCGGTGAAGTGGAGGTTGATGTCCTCCATCGGGACCACCTGCGCATAGCCGCCTCCGGCAGCACCGCCCTTGGTGCCGAAGCAGGGGCCGAGCGACGGTTCCCGCAGGCAGAGCGCCGTCTTGCGGCCGCTGCGCGACAGGGCGTCGGCGAGACCGACCGACGTCGTGGTCTTGCCTTCGCCCGCGGGTGTGGGATTAATCGCGGTGACCAGGATCAGCTTCCCGCTTGCCGTTCGCTTGGGCAGCATCCCGACCGCGATCTTGGCCTTGTGATGGCCATAGGGCTCTACTGCCTGGGCGGGGATGCCGAGCGTTGCGGCCACTTCCTGGATCGGGAGCAGGGTCGCGGCGCGGGAGATTTCGATGTCGGTCTGCATGGGCGCGACTTAGGGGAGCCGGGGCCGGGCGGAAAGGGTGATCGGGGTCCCTTGCGGCTGTGCAGGGCGCGGGTTTTCCGATGTTCCGCTTGTGACCGTCGGTGGGTCCGCGTAAGTTCCGGGTTCGTTCGCTTTGAGGTGCTTTGGAATGGATGCGGTGGTTCTGCTGGTGGTCGTGCTGGCGATGGTTGCGGGGCTGGCGATTGGCTGGTTCCTGGGACAGCGCGGCGTCGCCGAGGCTCGGAGCGAGCGCGATCGGCGCGAGGGCGACTTCAAGGCGGCGATCGCGGACCTGGCGCTTGCAACCGAGCGCGCGAAGGACGCGGTTCGGCTGCGCGAGGAAGCCGACACCTTCCGCCGGGAGCTGGAGGCAGAACGCTTGGAGCATGCCCGGCTAAAGGCAACGGCAGCGGCCTTCGAGGAGCGGCTGAGCGAATTCAAGGACGCGCGAGAGGCGATGACGGCGCAGTTCCGCGAAACTGCGCAAGTGATGCTCGACGGCGCCCAGCGGTCGTTCCTGGAGCGCGCCAACGAGCGCTTCCACCAGGCCGGCGAGTCGAACGAGATGAAGCTGAAGGCGCTGCTCGGGCCGGTCGAACAGACGCTCAAGCGCTATGAGCAGAATGTCAGCAAGGTCGAGGGTGAGCGCAAGGAAGCATACGGCAACCTGGCCGGCCTCATGGAGGCGATGCGCATCGGCCAGGAGTCGGTGAAGAGCGAAGCGGCAAAGCTGGTCAACGCGCTCCGTTCGGCTCCCAAGGCGCGGGGTCGCTGGGGCGAGCAGCAGCTTCGTAACGTGCTGGAGACCTGCGGCCTTGCCGAGCACACCGATTTCGCGATGGAAGTCAGCGTCGAGAGCGAGGGCGGGCGGCTGCGTCCGGACGCCATCGTCCGCGTACCCGGCGGCAAGAGCCTGGTGATCGACGCGAAGGTGTCGCTCAACGCCTATCAGGACGCGCATGGCGCGCTCGATGAGCGGGAGCGTGCGACCCATATGCAAGCGCATGTGGCGTCCATGAAGACCCACATCACCCAGCTAGGTGCCAAGGCGTACCAGGCGCAGTTCGACGATACGCCGGATTACGTCATCATGTTCGTGCCGGGCGAGCACTTCCTGTCCGCTGCGCTGGAACACGCCCCGGACCTCTGGGACTTCGCGTTCGAGCGGCGGGTCCTGATCGCGACCCCGACCAACCTGATCGCCATTGCGCGAACCGTCGCGGCAGTGTGGCGGCAGGAGAAGCTGGCGGGCGAGGCGCGGCAGATCGCGGAACTGGGCAAGGAGCTCCATAGCCGGCTCTGCACGATGGGGACGCACGTCGCGAAGCTCGGCAAGAACCTGGAGACGGCGACCAGCGCCTACAACGCCTTTGTCGGAAGCCTGGAGTCCCAGGTGCTGACGTCCGCACGCCGGTTCGAAGCGCTCAACATCGATACCGGGGGGAAGGCGATCGACCCGCTGCCGGTGGTCGAGCAGAACACGCGCCCGCTCACCAAACTTGCTCCGGTTCTCACAGAGGTGGAGTCCGCGGCTGCGGAGTAAATGCCCGCTAGTTCAACATGCTGCAGGGAAATCCTGACAGCATGTTGAAGGTGTCTCAGCTGCCCGGGCTATGCTCAAGACGGTCGAGCACCGTGTAGGCCATTACGGCAGTAGCGACCGCGGCGTTGAGGCTATCGGCCTTTCCGCGCATGGGGATCTTGACCAGCAGGTCGCATTCGGCCGCCATGAAATCGGGCATTCCCTGCGCCTCGTTACCGGTGAGCAGGAACACCGGCGCCGCATAGGGCGGCGCACGGTAGTCGTGGTCGGTATCGAGGCTCAAGCCGACCAACTGGCCGGGGCCGGAGCGGAGCCATGGCTGGAACTCGTCCCACCGCGCGCGAGCAAGCGGAACGGTGAAGATCGCGCCCATGCTCGCGCGTACCGCCTCCACCGAAAAGGGATCCACGCAGTCGTCGAGCAGGATGACGCCGCCCGCGCCGGTCGCGTCGGCCGTGCGCAGGATCGTGCCCAGGTTGCCGGGGTCGCGAAGTCGCTCGGCCACGAGCCAGAGGGATGCGGTGCTACGGTCCAGTCGGTCCAGCGTGGCTGGCAGTTCGTCATAGACGCCCAGCACGGCTCCGGGATTGTCCTTGCCCGACAGCTTCGACAGGATGTCGGCATTGGTTTCGATCGCTTCGCCGCCGGCCGCTTCGCAGGCCGTGACCAGGGGACGCACCAACGCATGATCTGCACTCGCGCGGGTGTAGAACAGGTAGCGTGGCAAATAGCCGGCTTCGCGTGCCTCGGTGAGGATACGCAGACCTTCGGCGAGGAAAAGACCCTCGTCGCGGCGATGCTTCTTGTCGCGAAGCGTGCGGACCCGCTTTACCAGCGGGTTCGAGAAGGCAGTGATTTCTCTGGGCATGACACAAGCAGCGAGGATCAATCCTCGCCGAAACGATCCTCTACCAGCGCCACCATCTCTCCAACCACGCGGTCGGCCTCGGGGCCCTTGCCGCTGATGACGATGGTGTCGCCCATTGCGGCACCCAGCATCATCAGCCCCATGATCGAGGTCGCGGTGACTTCCGTCCCGTCCTTTTCGACGGTCAACGCAATGGGCTGGGTCGAGGCGAGCGTCACGAATTTGGCACTGGCGCGCGCGTGCAGCCCCCGGCGGTTTGCGATGCGGACTTCACGGCGGACTTCGCTCATGCGGCAGCTTCTCCCAGGACCTCGGAAGCGACTGAAATATATTTGCGGCCGGCATCGCGCGCGGCGGCGACAGCCTCGACGACCTTCATCGTCTTGCGTGCGCCGCCCAGCCGGATCAGCATCGGCAGGTTGATACCTGCGATCACCTCGATCCGCCCGGTCTCCATCAACGAAATCGCGAGATTGGACGGGGTGCCGCCGAACAGATCGGTCAGGACGATCACGCCGCTGCCGTCGTTCACCTCGTCGATGCCGCGCGCAATGTCCGCGCGGCGTTCTTCCATGTCGTCGTCCGGGCCGATGCAGACGGCGGCAATCCGTTCCTGCTGGCCAACGACATGCTCCATCGCGACGACGAACTCTTCTGCGAGCCGCCCGTGCGTCACGAGTACCAAGCCGATCATTTCTCTCGAGCCCCCGAGCAGTTCATGGAGCCTGTGGCGCACCCTCCAGCGAGTTCTGGGGCTTCATTCCCAGATCGCGGTGGGTAACCGTGGGCGAAAATCCTGCGTCGCGCAACCATGACGCCATTCGTTCTGCGACGTGGACCGAACGATGCCGCCCCCCGGTACACCCGAACGCGACCGTAACATAGGCCTTTCCTTCGGCCCGGTAGCGCGGAAGCAGGATACCCAGGAGCGTTTCGATCGCCGCCATCGACGCAGGATAGGCGGGATCATCGGCGACATAGGCGGCAACATCGGCATCCTGTCCCGTTCCGGGGCGTAGTTCGGGCACCCAATGCGGATTTCGCAGGAAGCGCATGTCGAGGACGATATCCGCGTTTCTCGGCAAGCCGCGAGCGAAGCCAAACGACATCACCGACAGCGTCGGCTCGCCATGGCCGGGGATCGCGTAGGTCGAGCGGACCTGCTTCGCGAGGTCGGCGGCCGACATGTCGGTCGTGTCGATCAGCTGGCCTGCCGTATGCCGAAGTGGTGCGAGCAGCTCACGCTCGCGCGCGATGCCGTCACTTGCCGGCCGATCGAGGGCGAGGGGGTGGCGCCGGCGCGTCTCCGAATACCGCCGTTCAAGCTCGCTGCCCGCGCAGTCGAGAAACAGTGTGCTGACGTCGCGCTGGCCTTCGTCGTTCAGCCGCTTGATCCGACGGACGATGCTCTCGGCGTCGAAACCCCGAGTACGCGACCCGATGCCCAGCGCCAACGGCTGCCCGCCGTCCCGGTGGGTTACGGGCTGCTCGGTCGCGAGCAACCGGTCGAGCAATAGCAGCGGAAGGTTGTCGACGACCTCCCAACCAAGGTCCTCAAGCGTCTTGAGCACGGTCGATTTGCCCGCGCCGGAGAGCCCGGTCACGAGGAGGATGCGTTGCGGGTCGGCCGGGGCGGTCATGCCGCGGCCGCCAGCATGCGCAGAGCAAGTTCCACCTTGATCGGCGCGGAAGGCTCCAGCGCCGGCAGCGCCACCACGGGAAGCTCTATGCCTGCGACCCGGCGACGTTCGGGCCGTTCCGGCAAACGCTCGGGCAACGGCTCGATCCGGACCAACATGGCGACAGCTACCTCCTTGCGATAGGGCAAATTGACAATGCCGATGCCCCGTATTTCGATCCGCCCGGCAATGCTTACTGGCGCGCGGCCCAGGAGTTGCGCGCCGTCCCGCTCCAGCAGCGTATAGTCGTCGCTGACCAGTTCGGCCCCCCGATCCACGAGGCGAAGGGTCAGATCGGATTTGCCGGCGCCCGATGCGCCTTCGATCAACACGCCCTGGCCGTTGATCGCCACGCAGCAGGCGTGGAGCGTCTCTGTCGGAGCGGTCACGCCGGAACCTGCGGCAGCCGTACGACGAAGCGCGCTCCGCTCAGGCGATCTTCCCGGGATTCGACTGCGATCATACCGCCATGTCCTTCGACGATGGTGCGCGCGATAGCAAGGCCGAGGCCCGAATGGATGCCGAACGCTTCGCTGGCGGGACGAACGGAATGGAAGCGCCGGAAGATCGCGTCGCGCGCCTCCTCGGGAACGCCCGGCCCTTCATCCTCGACCCGGACAATGATGTTCCCGTCCTCCGCGATCGCGGACACCGTCACCAGGCCATCGTCGGGTGAGAAGGAGACCGCGTTGTCGAGCAGGTTCTCGAACACGCGCTCCAGTCGCGAGCCTTCGCCCGACACGAGCAGCGGTCCCTCCGTCAGCTGGTCGAAGCGGATGCGGACGCCCCGGACCGCGTCGCGCTCGGCCCGCAGCCGGACCAGCGCTTGCAGCAGCGCCGCGATGTCGATCGGCTCGAACTTGGCGCGGCTGAGCTGCGCGTCGAGCCGCGATGCGTCCGAGATATCGCTGATCAGGCGATCGAGCCGGTGCACGTCGTCGCGCATGATCGCCATCAGGCGTTCCTGAAGCGCGGGATCGCGGACGTGGTCCAGGCTATCCATCGCCGATCGCAACGACGCCAGCGGGTTCTTCAACTCGTGCGTAACGTCCGCCGCAAAGGCTTCGGTCGCATCGATCCGCTGGCGCAACGCGCTGCTCATGTCGGACAGAGCGCGGGCCAGCATGCCGATTTCATCGCGACGATAGGGCAGGCGAGGCACCACCACCTCGCGCGCACGGCCCAGGCGGACGCGAACCGCGGCCCGGGCCAGCAGGCGGAGGGGCTGCACGATGGTCCGCGCAAGAAACAGCGAGAGCAGGATGGAGACGAGCGCGACGACCAGCAGGACGACGCTCAGCCGAAGACGCTCCGCCCGCACTGTCTGGACGATGTCGCGCGCGTCCACCGTCGTGTGAAGGGTCATGCCGGCAGCCAAGGGGGCGGCAGCGGTGATGACGGGCGTGCGATCCGGCGCACGCCAGACCGACGCCACGCCCCGGCCGGTGGCGACGGCGCTGCGAACCTCCGGCCACTTCAAGCCTTCGGCCTCGCCGCGTTCGCGGTAGAGCGGCGCGCGGCGGGTCCCGGCCACCGTGTCGATCAGCGCATCCAGAAGTCGTGCAACGTCCTGCTGCCAGGGCTCCTTGTCGGGATCGCGCAGACGGAAATTCTGGACGCCTTCATCCCGGCTGTCGAAGCGCTCGACGCCGGCGGCGTCATAGACGCGCAGCCGAGAGCCCTGCGCGCGCGCCATGCGCAGGAGGAGGGCGGGCCGCGCATCCGGCGCCACGGCGCGCAACGCTTCGCCGATGAGGGCGATTTCCCGCTCCGAACGGCTGACCCGAGCGTCGAGAATGCGCGCGCGAAAGCTGTCGAGGTAGAAGAAACCGCCCGCGACCAGTGCGAGGGCGAAGATGTTGACGAACAGGATGCGGGGAGTGAGGGAGACCCGCCCCGACCGGCGGGGCGTCAGCGCCTCCTCGTCACTCTTCGGAGAAACGGTAGCCGGCGCCATAAAGCGTCTCGATCGCGTCGAACTCGTTGTCGACTTGCCGGAACTTGCGCCGGATGCGCTTGATGTGGCTGTCGATGGTACGGTCATCGACATAGATGTCGTCCTGATAGGCCGCATCCATCAACTGGTTCCGCGTCTTCACGATGCCGGGACGCTGCGCCAGCGTTTCCAGGATCAGGAACTCGGTGACGGTCAGCGTTACGACCCTGTCGTCCCAGGTGACGCGGTGGCGCGCAGGATCCATCGAAAGCCGTCCGCGGACAAGCACTGGCTGCGCGGACTCCTCGCCGGTGCCGCTCGCTGCCATCGGCGTCTCCGCCCGCCGCAGGATCGCCCGGATGCGCGCGATCAGGAGCCGCTGGGAGAAGGGCTTTGCGATATAGTCGTCGGCACCCATGGCGAGGCCGAGCGCTTCGTCCAGCTCATCGTCCTTTGAGGTCAGGAAGATCACCGGGACCGAGCTTTTTTCCCGCAGGCGCCGCAGCAGCTCCAGCCCGTCCATCTTGGGCATCTTGATGTCGAGCACGGCCAGGTCTGGCGGATTGTCGACCAGCGCCTTCAGCGCGGCTTCGCCATCCGAATAGACGCGCGTCGCAAACCCATCCGCCTGCAGCGCGATGGACACTGAAGTCAGGATGTTGCGGTCGTCATCGACGAGCGCGATGGTCGCTGTCATGCCGTGCCTTTGGTTGCTTCACCGGACGCGGGTATCGCAAAGGGGAGGGCGGCTCAACCTCGCGCCTTTGCGATGAACGCGTCGACGTTGCGTTCCAGCACCGTCATCGGCACGCCGCCGCCCGTCACCACCGCGTCGTTAAAGGCGCGGAAATCATAGCGGTTGGCCAGCGCGGCCTGGGCCTTTGCGCGCAGCCGGTTGATCTCGGAATGGCCGACCTTGTAGCCGCACGCCTGCCCGGGCCAGGAGCAATAGCGGTCAACCTCGCCGCTGACCTCGGCGACGCTGGAGCCGTTCGTGGTTGCGAACCACTGGATGGCATGGTCGCGGGTCCAGCGCTTGGCATGAATGCCGCTGTCGACGACCAGGCGGCAGGCACGGAACGCGATCGACTGGAGGTAGCCGAGCCGACCGACGGGGTCGTTCTCGTACACGCCGAGTTCGTCGCCAAGCTGCTCGCCATACAGCGCCCAGCCTTCCGAAAAGGCGTTGAAGCCTAAGAGCGAGCGCATCAGCGGCAGGCGGAAGGTATATTCACCCTGCCAGATGTGGCCCGGGATCGCCTCGTGATAGGACAGGGTCGGAAGGGCGTAGCGCGGCCAGATTTCGGTGGTGCGCAGGTTGATCCAGAGCTTGCCCGGCACGCTGCCGTCGATCGAGCCGGGGCCGCCATAGGCGCCGGGCGCGCCCGCTTCCTCCACCATCGGAATGCGGCGGACCTCTGCCCGGCCCGGCACCAGCGTGTTGAAGGCGCGCGGCATGCGGGAGCGCATGTCGTTGATCCGGTCCGTCAGCAGCGCGACGATCTGCTCGCGGCCCTTGTCGTCGTTGGGGAAGAGGAAGCGCGGATCCTTGCCCAGAGCAGTCATCCGCTCGCCGACCGTTCCCTTGGTATAGCCGAGCGGCTTCAGGATCGTGTCCATCTCGCCCTGCAGCCGCGCGAGTTCCTCGCGGCCCATCGCATGGACTTCGTCGGGCGTCATGTTGGTGGTGGTCGAGGCACGCAGCGCCCAGGCGTAAAAGGCGTCGCCCTGGGGCAGCTTCCACACGCCAGCGTCGCTGGTGGCCTTCGCGCGCTGCGCCTGCAACGCCGCCTCCTGCCGCAGCAGTGCCGGGCGGACCTTCTCGTCAAGCAGCCGCGCTATCGCCTTGGCATCTGCACCGGGAATCTCGGCCGTGCGCGACGCATAGCTCTTGTAGACATCCCAGTCGGTGACCGCGCCCTGACGGCTCTTGCCGATCTGGACCAGCGTCTTGTCGAGGAGGAAGTCGGGCGGGACCACGCCGAGGCCCGTCGCCGCACGCAGGCGCTCCGTCTCGCCGTCGAGCTGATCGGAATAGGATTCCAGGCGGGCGACAAAGGCGTCGGCATCTGCCCGGTTCTCGATCTTGTGGTCGCTGTCGAGGAAGCGCGGGATGTCGAGATAGGCGCCGACGTTCTGGACAACGACATAGGGCGTGTTGCGCCATCCGCCGACCGCGACATCGCCATAGGGCAGCGCGAGCCCGTCGAGCGCGATCTCGAACGCGGTCCGAACGACGTCCACGTCCGTCCGCTTCGCGTCGGAAAGCCGGGCCGTGTCGATGGCGCGAAGCCTGGCCACGTGATCGGTGAGGTGGCGGCGAAGCAGGGCTTGTCCCGCAGGAGAGCGGTCGGTGAGCTTCGACTTGAGTGCCGCCCGCGTGCCGGTGTCTATCCCAAGGCTGGAGGCGGCCTCAGGCATGTCGGCCAGCAGGGCCTCGGCGATCTGGGAAAGCAGTGTGTCTGCTGCTGCATCGGCATTCTGCGCCGTGCGGGCCGCGGAAGGCAGCGCCTGGATCGCGACGGTGGCGGCGCCGGCAGCGAGAAGTTCGCGGCGAGTGACAGTCATGCAGGCTCCCGGAGGAAGGGGGCGGTGGCTTGCGGAAGTTCCACAGGCCGCCGCGCTTGGAATCGTGCGGCATTGCTAGCATGACCGCGCGATGAGGAAACCCCATCTAACCCGCGCTGGTGCCCCCCGCTGATGCGCCGTCGGATCCTGTTCGGGGAGCATGCGACCCAGGCGCCCGCGATCGCCCGCTTCATCGATCGCACCCGGTTCGAGCCAAGCTTCGCCGACCTCGCGCATGCGGACTTCGCACCCTTTGACCTGGTCGTGCCGCTGAGCATCGCGCAGATCGAAGCCGCGCGCGCCGCCAACGATGACGGCCGGCGGCGGGCCGTGCTGCCCACGCCGGAACTGGTGGCGCTGTGCGACGACAAGCTTGCCTGCAACCAGTGGCTGATCGCCCATGGCTTTGCCGCGCATGTGCCGGCGCTGCTTGGGCCGGAACCCGATAGCTACCCCTATATCCGGAAGTCCCGGCACGGAGATTTCGGTGCCGGCTGCATCATGGTGCCGGATGCCGCGGCGGCGGCAGCGCTGGAGCCGATCGACGCGCACTCCTTCCACCAGCGTGCCGTTGCTGGCGCGGACGAGTATGTCCTTCACCTGCTCCGGATCGACGGGGAGATCCGTTTCCGGCTTTGTTACCGGTATGACATGGGAACGCCGCTCGCGGTGCGCGGTGGCGGAGCGCGCGCGAAGGCGACGGTGCCGGCGGACGCTGCGCTGGCGCTGCCGCTGTGCAGCGCCATCCTGGACGTGATGGCATATGAGGGCACCTGCTGCTTCAACTACAAGCTTGAAGGCGGCCGGGTTCAGCTGCTGGAGATTAACCCGCGCTTCGGCGGATCCCTGGTCGGGGAAGTGAGCGCCTACCTTCAGGCGCACTTCGCCGCACTCGATCCAATCGCCCCCTAGCGCCCGGGGGCAGCCTTGGTTACATGGGCCGCCAACTTCCGACTCCCGCAGGATCTGGCGCCCCCATGGACATCCCTCTCGGTCTCACTTTCGACGACGTTCTCCTGTACCCGGCAGAATCCGACGTTCTGCCCAGCCAGGCGGACACGCGAACCCGGGTGAGCCGCGGCCTCGCACTCAACATTCCCGTGCTTTCCTCGGCCATGGATACGGTGACTGAGGCGGACATGGCGATCGTCATGGCGCAGCTGGGCGGCATCGGCGTCCTCCACCGCAATCTGGACATCGAACAGCAGGTTGCGGCCGTGCGTGCCGTCAAGCGCTTTGAGTCCGGCATGGTGGTCAATCCGATCACGATCCTGTCGGACGCTCCGCTTGCCGAGGCGCAGGCGCTGATGGAGCGCCACCGGATCAGCGGCATCCCCGTTACCGATCCCTCGGGCAAGCTGGTCGGCATCCTTACCCACCGCGACGTGCGCTTTGCCGGCGACCCGGCGCAACCGGTTGCCGAGCTGATGACGCGGGACAACCTTGCGACCGTCCCCGCCGGTGTCAGCCAGGAAGAGGCACGCCGCCTGCTGCACCAGCGCCGGATCGAGAAGCTGCTGGTGGTGGATGAAGCCTATCGCTGCGTCGGCCTCATCACCGTCAAGGACATCGAAAAGGCGGTGACCTATCCGTCGGCGACCAAGGACGCTGCCGGTCGGCTCTGCGTCGCCGCGGCGACTACCGTCGGCGACAAGGGCTATGACCGCACTGCCGCGCTGGTCGAGGCCGAGTGCGACCTGATCGTGATCGACACCGCCCACGGCCATAACCGCGAAGTCGCGCGCGCCGTCGAGCGGGTGAAGAAGCTGTCCAACTCGGTCCAGGTGATCGCCGGCAATGTCGCGACCGCAGAGGCGACCCGCGCCCTGATCGATGCCGGTGCCGATGGCATCAAGGTCGGCATCGGCCCGGGATCGATCTGCACCACGCGCGTGGTCGCAGGTGTCGGCGTGCCGCAGCTTACCGCCGTCATGGAAGCGGCCCGGGAGGCCGCCAAGTCCGGAGTTCCGGTGATCGCCGACGGCGGCATCCGCACGTCGGGCGACGTCGCCAAGGCGCTCGCCGCCGGTGCATCGGCCGTGATGATCGGATCGCTGCTCGCCGGGACCGAAGAGGCCCCGGGCGAAACCTTCCTGTACCAGGGGCGCGCTTACAAGTCGTACCGGGGCATGGGCTCGGTCGGCGCGATGGCCCGGGGTTCGGCGGACCGCTATTTCCAGCAGGACATCAAGGACCAGATGAAGCTGGTGCCGGAAGGCATCGAGGGCCAGGTGCCGTACAAGGGGCCGGCTCGCGACGTGATCCACCAGCTCGTGGGCGGCGTGAAGGCGGCCATGGGCTACACCGGATCGCCCACCATCCCTGAGCTTCAGGAGCGTGCCCGCTTCGTCCGGATCACGGGCGCCGGCCTGCGGGAAAGCCATGTTCACGACGTGACGATCACCCGTGAAGCGCCCAACTATCCGACGCGCTGATCGCGCAGACTAGGCGAGACAATGACCCCGGCGGCGCGGACCCAGGCCGCGATCGACATGCTGGACGCCGTGATCGAGGCTGCTCGCGGTGGTGGCGCTGCGGCGGACACCATCGCGCAGCGGTTCTTCGCGGCGCGCCGCTACGCCGGCTCCAAGGACCGGCGGGCGATCCGCAGCCTTGTCTATGAGGCGATCCGGAGCTTTGGCGAGCGGCCGGAGAGTGGGCGTGCGGCGCTGGTCGCACTCGCCCGCAGCCAGCCAGAGCTGGCGGCGTGCTTCGACGGCTCCCCCTATGGGCCGGCTCCGATCGAACCGGCGGAACCTGCCGCGGAGCCCGGCCTCGCGCCTGCGTGGCTGATCGACGCGTTTGCCGCGTCCGGCCTTGGAACCGACGAGATCGCGGCGCTGCTGGACCGCGCGCCGGTCGATGTGCGCGTCAACCGGCTGCGGGCCGATCGGGCCGAAGTGCAGGCAGAGATCGGCGGCGATCCGCTGCCCTTCGCTCCAGACGCGCTGCGGCTGGCGACCGATGCGCCCGTGGAGCAACTGCCGGCATGGCGGGAAGGGCGGATCGAGGTTCAGGACGCGGGTAGCCAGCTGGTCGGCAGTATCGCCGGCGCGGCTCCGGGCATGTGCGCGGTGGATCTATGCGCGGGCGGCGGCGGCAAGACGCTGTCGCTCGCTGCCAGCATGCAGAACAACGGTCGCATCATCGCGAGCGATACCGATCGCGGTCGGCTTTCGCGGCTGCCGGAGCGGGCCGCGCGCGCAGGTGTGACCATCGCCGAGACCCGGTTGCTCAACCCCAATCGCGAGGTGGAGGGGCTGGCCGACATCCAGGGCACTGCCGATCTCGTCCTGGTGGACGCGCCTTGCTCTGCGACAGGAACGTGGCGCCGTAATCCCGAGGCGCGGTGGCGGCTCACGCCCGAGCGGCTCGCACGGTTCGCCGGCGTTCAGGCGCGCCTTCTCGACGTGGCGGAAGGGCTTGTGCGTCCGGGCGGCACCCTGACCTATGTCGTCTGTTCGCTCCTCGACGACGAGGGCCGCGACCAGGTGGACGCGTTCCTCGCGCGGCATCCGGACTGGCGTGCGTTGCCGGTCGAAGCCGGCGCCGGACGGACCCATGGCGCCGGTCTTCGGTTGACGCCTTTGCACGATGGTACCGACGGCTTTTTTGTCGCGCGGCTTGCACGGTCATGATAGCCGTGCGGCCGTGACGCTTATGGAGAAGATCATGCGCCTCACCACCTTGACGGCGGCGGCCGCGCTGGCGCTGGTCAGCATCTCCACGTCGCTGAACGGGCAGCGTCCCGACGACCAGATCAACCCGCGCTCGATGGCCTTGCTCCAGCAGGGGGAGGCCGCCCGCGCCGCCGGGCAGCTCGACCGCGCGACCGGATTGATCGAGACCGCGCTGGTGGTCGATCCGCGCAATCGCCAGGGTTTCATCGCGCTGGCGGAGATCGCCCGTGCGCGCGGCCTGCCGGGCCAGTCGATACGCCTCTATCGGGAAGCGCTGGCGCTTGAGCCGACCGACCTCCGGGCGCTGCGCGGACAGGGCGAGGCGCTGGTAGCCAAGGGCGCCATCGTGAAGGCCGAGGAAAACCTCGCCAAGATCCGGAAGCTCTGCGGCAACCAGTGCACCGATGCGACTGCGCTTGCATCAGCCATCGCAAAGGGCCCGCCCGCGACAGCAACGGCGCAGCAGTCGGTTACCCCGACGCCCAAGGACGCACCGGTACCCGCAAAGCCCTGAGCCGCTCAGCCGCGCGCCGCATCCAGTGCGCGCGCCAGCGCGACGAATTCCTCGACGCAGACCGTCTCGGCGCGCCGGGTAAGGTCGATCCCGATGGCTTCTGCGGCCTCCGGCGCCCCCTGAACCGGCTTCAGGCTCTGGCGCAGCATCTTGCGACGCTGGCCGAAGGCGGCGGCGGTGATCCGTTCCAGTGTCGCCATCCGGACACCCTCCGGCATTGGCGCCGGCAGGATGTGGACCACGGCGGACATGACCTTGGGCGGCGGCGTGAATGCCGAGCGGTGCACCGGCATTGCGATCCGGGCGGTCGAACGCCATTGGGCGAGGACAGCGAGACGCCCATAGGCATCGTCGCCAGCCTGCGAAACGATCCGCTCGGCAACTTCCTTCTGGAACATCAGCGTCAGGCTTTGCCACCACGGTGCCCATTCGCCGGACAGCCAGCCGATCAGCAGCGCCGTTCCTACGTTGTAGGGAAGGTTCGAAACGATGTGCGGCTTGCCCTGAAACAATGAGGGCGCGTCGACTTCAAGCGCGTCTCCCTCGATGAGCGTAAGCTTCCCGGGGTAGGCGGCTGCAAGTTCTTCCAGCGCCGGGATGCAGCGGCGGTCGCGCTCGATCGCCGTCACCTGGGCGCCGGCCGCGAGGAGTGCGCGCGTGAGGCCGCCGGGGCCGGGACCGACCTCGAGCACTTCTTGCCCCGCAAGATCGCCGGGAACCCGTGCGATCCGCGCGAGCAACTGTCCGTCGAAGAGGAAGTTCTGGCCCAGCGCCTTGCTGGCGGTAAGCCCGTGGCGGCGAATGACCTCCCGAAGCGGGGGCAGCGTGTCTTCCATGCTTACTGGATCGTGCTGGCGCGCCGCACCGCCGCGGCCTGTGCGGCCATGCGGATCGCGGCGATCATGGCGCCTGGCTCGGCCCGGTTCTGGCCGGCGATGCCGAACGCCGTGCCATGATCGGGCGAGGTCCGCACGATCGGCAGGCCCAACGTCATGTTCACGCCCTCGTCGAAGTGCAGCGTCTTGATCGGGATCAGCGCCTGATCATGATAGAGGCAGAGCGCCACGTCATAGAGCGCCCGGGCGCGCGGGTGGAACATCGTGTCGGCGGCGAACGGCCCGTCGGCATCGATCCCCTCCGCCTTCAACTGCTCGATCGCGGGGATGAGATACTCGATCTCTTCGGTGCCGATCGCACCGCCTTCGCCCGCATGCGGGTTGAAGCCGGCGAATGCTAGCCGCGGCGCCGCGATGCCGAAGTTGCGCTGGAGCCCGCGCGCGGTGGCGCGCGCCTTGGCAACGATGAGCTCAATGCTGATGGTCGCGGCGACGCTCTTGAGCGGGATGTGCGTCGTGATCGGCACCACCCGCAGGGTCGGACCAGCGAGCATCATGACGGCGTTCTCGCGCGCCACGCCGCAGCGCTCGGCGACGAACTCGGTCTGGCCGGGATAGGTAAAGCCGATGTCGTAGAGCTGCTTCTTCGACACGGGTCCGGTCACCACCGCTCCGGCGGCGCAGGAGCGGGCGAGACCCGCAGCGAGCTCGAGAGACTGGAGCGCGCACCGGGCGCCGTCGATGTCCGGCATCCCCGGAACGACCTCACCGGCGTCCGCCGCGGCAATCACGGGCAACCCGTCCTCGAACGCCGCCACGGCCTGATCCGGATCGGTGATCGGCACGATCGGGCCGTCCCAGACCTGCTTGACCGCGCGCGGATCGCCTACGGCGAAGAACGGAGCCAGCCGGTGGGGCCGGCGAGCGGCCCAGGCCTTGGCGATAATTTCCGGCCCGATCCCGGCAGGATCGCCCATCGAGACTGCGAGCGGGGGAGCCTCGGGCATCCGCTCGCCGGAAGGCGCGGCGCTAGCGATCAGCGATACTCCACGATCGCGTCGCGACGAAGGTCGCGCAGCATGCGCTGGGCGCGAAGGTTCACGCGCTCCTGCTCGACCTGCTGCTGCACGGCCTCGGCAGAGGGCAGGCTTGCCGCACGATTTTCGTCGCGGCCGCACAGCACCAGCACGCGCACGCCCTCAGTCGGGCTGCCGAAGGGCTGGGTGGCCTCGCCGACCTGAAGCTTTACCATCAGCTCCTGGAGGGCCGGCGGCAGGTCGCGGATACGGACGGAGTCGTTGTCGACCACCTCGGCGCCCAGGTCGCTCGCCACCTTGGCCACCTCGCCGCAACCGCGGATCTTGCCGGTTGCCTCGGCGAACTGCGCAGCGAGCTTCGCCGCCTGTGCCTGGCTCGTCCCGGCCGGGAAGTTCTTCGTAAGCTGGCGAAGGCTCAGGCGCGCGTCACGCGGGTCGGCCATCAGCACCTGGCGCTTGTCGACCAGGTACAGGATCGAAAAGCCGCCCGGGGTCTCGATCGGGCCGGCAATCTGGCCGACCTGCATGCTCTGAGCCGCTTCGGACAGGGGGGCGGGAAGGGTCGCGAGGCGGATCCAGCCGAGGTCGCCCTGCACGGCGCGAGTCGAGGCTTCGGAGAAGTTGCCCGCGAAATACTCGAACGGCGCGCCCTTGCGGATCTGCTCGATGATCTTCTTGCTGGCGTCGATCACCTCGGCAGTTCGGTCCGGGGTCGCGGACAGATAGATTTCCTTGAGGTGATACTCGTCGGTACCCTTGGCCGCCTCGAGACGGTCGAGGATCGCCTTCACCTCTTCGTCGCCGACGTTGATGAAAGGCTCCACGCGGCTGCGGAGCAGACGGCTCCAGGCGAGTTCGCCCTCGATCTGCCGCTTCATCGACTTCTCGGACGAGCCGATCTGGCGGAGATAGTCGCGCATCTGGTCCGGCGTGCGCTTGAAGTTGCGCGACACGCGGGCGAAACCCTGGTCGATCTCGGCCGGGGTGACGGTGATGTCGTTGGCCTTGGCTTCCTGGATCTGCAGCGTCTCGTCGATCAGCTGGCGCACGATCTGCAGGCGAAGCTGGTCGCGATCCTGGGGGCTCAGCTTGATGTCGTTGAGCGCGACCACCAGGGCGATGCGCTGATCCACGTCCGTGCCGGTCAGCACCGCGTTGTTCACGATCGCCGTCGCCTTGCGGACGTTGGGATCCTGCTTGCCAAAGATCGTCGGGTTCTGTGGCAGGTTGAGGTTGGCCGCAGGACCCGCCTGGTCATCGGGTACGGTCTGGGCCCACAGGGTCGAGCCGGTCGCGGCACCGGCGAGCAGCAGCAGCGCGGCGGCGTTCCGGATCCGGCGCCCGTTCACGAAATTCTTGATCACCTAGCGTTCAACCTCATCAACCATGCGGCGCGGCGAGTGCACATTACAGCGCGCGCTCTTGCCCGCATGCTTCTGAACAGGGGCTTAGCGGCCCAGGTTCTTGAACGCCAGCGTCAGCAGATAGCTGTTACCGCCGCGGGCGTCGCCGTTGTCCTGATAATCGCGCTTCCACGTCGCGCCCAGCCGGAGGCAGTCGTCCTCATAGGCAACGCCGAGCCGGTGCCGGATGGCATCGAAGCCGTCCGAAGCGGAGAAGATGTCCTCCCGCTGGTCGGTCAGGTCGATCGTCGCGGAGCCGAATGCCGACCAGAAGCGGCCGATCTTCACGCGGGCGCCCACGCGCAGTTCCTCGCGATCCTGCAGATCCTCGATGACGTCGATGTCGCGGTTCAGGCGCAGATAGCCGACGAGGATGTAGGTTTGCCGGGAGCCGATGGCGGCGTCGATCTCGTTACGCCGTACCGCCAAGCCGTCCTTGTCGAGGCGGTAGCGGTGGGTGATCTGGACGAAATCGCGATAGCGGATCTCCGTCCGACCGACGATGTCCGAGAGCCGGTCGTCGAGGCCGGTGCCGCTCGGAAGGATGGTCTCGCGATTGGACAGGCGATAGCTCTGGCCAACCGACGCATTGATCTCGAAACCGGGCAGAAACAGCGCGTAATCGAGACCGTAGGTAAAGCGGGTGGAGTCCTCAAACCGATCGTAGCCGGAGAACCGGTTGAGCGCGAAGATGTTCGAGTCGTCGAGGTCGACTGCGCGGGAATCCTCGTTCGGCACCGAAAGGTTTGCGGTGCGGGGCGACACCACCGTCTGCAGGCGCGGGGTGATGCGCTGGGTCCCGCCAAAGGCTTCGCCGATGAACGGCCACTGGACATCCAGCGCCAGGGCGCCGATCGCGCGTGTGCTGATGCCTTCGTTGCCGCGATAGCTGGCGACCATCGTCTCCAGCGTATCGTTCGTGTTGTAGATGTCGCCGCGGGCATAGGCCGTGAGGGTAAGCTGCTGGCCCCAGTCGGTGACGCGGCGCAGGTCCCATTGTGCCGCGGCGAACGCGCGCTGGGTATCCTGGCCCTCCTCGCGGAACAGCGCCAGCGTGTTGGCCTGCAGCTGAAGCACGCCGCCGGCAATGTTCTGGAAACGACGACGATAGTCGACCACCGGAAGCGCCACTGGCTGCATCTTCTGGTTGTCGCCAAGGCGCATCGTCTGCACCGCCCAGGCGTTGACCGAGAAGTAGCTGTTCTCGTCGATTCGCTGGACCGCGACGTTGTTGCGCAGCCGGTCCTCGCGCGAGATGTCGTACCGGCGGAGGAACGTGTCGTCTGTCTGGAGCCGAAGCGACGTGCTGACGCTCCAATTGGGGTCCAGCTGGAAATTGCCCACGGCATCGAGGTAGCCGCGAAATGCACGCTTGCTGTTCACCTCGCCATCGCTGCCCATCATCGCGTCGGTACGGCGGCCATAGGTGCCATAGCCGATGACCCGGTATGCGCCGGTATCGGTCAGCTGCCGGTATTCCGCTTGCAGCATCGGCAGGGCGTTGGTGAAGATGTGCGGCGTGACGGTCAGGTCACGGTTCGGCGCGAGCGCGAAATAATAGGGGACCGTAACTTCGAGCCCGTTCACCCGGTCGATCCGCAGCGATGGCGTGAGCACGCCCCCGGCGCTTCCGCCGCCCACGACATGGCTGAACGACGGCAGCGGGATGCCCGGCAGGCTGAACAGCTTGAGCTGGGCGCCTGAATAGCGAATCCGGTGATCGGTGGGATCGTAGGTCACGCGTACGGCAGTGATCTGCCACGAGGGCTGCTTTGGGCATCCCTCGGAGTTGGTGACGGCGCAGGGACTATAGGTCGCCTGTTCGACCTGGATGATCCCGCCTGCATTGCGGTTGCCACTGCGTGCGGCGATCCGGCCACCCTCGTCCAGGACGACGAGCATGTTCTGAATCATGCCGTCCTTGAGCGTATCGGTAAGCTCGATGCGGTCGCCATAGGCGACGTCGCCCTGCGGGTTGGTGACCGCGATATCGCCTTCGGCCACCACCTGGCCCGACTTGCGATTCCAGCTGACCTTGTCGGCGCGCAGCCGGTCGCCCTCGCGAAACATCCGCACGTCACCGGTCGCGGTGACGATATCCGTCTCGCTGTCATATTCGACCTGGTCGGCCGTGAAGCGGATCTCGTCACTGGCCGCCGGTGCAGCCGCGGCTTCGGCCGGCGCAGCTTCGGCCGGTGGGGGCGCTACGGCTCGATCCTGAAGATCCTGCGCCATGGCGGCGCCACCAAAGGCCAGCCAGAGCGGAAGGGCACCGGACAGGAGGAGGACGCTACGCTTCACCTAGAATGACTCTCCATGGGCGGCCGCAGCGCGCGGGGGCAATCTGTAAACGCGCCCTATCGCATCCACTTCCGGGAACCGCAATCGCCCTCCGGTCGCTTTGCGTGCGCGTCGTGCCTGTCCTAAGGGTGCGGCATCGCCATTGGCGCCCGATTCCACCACAGGGACATTATTGATGCAGATCCGTTTCATCTCCTCGCGGCCCGCCGACGCGGCGGCGCTGGTGCTGCCGGTGGGCAAGGGCGGCGTCGCCGGCCTCGGCGATGCGGGGCTGGAAAGCGCCACTGCAGCGCTGGTTCGCGGTGCTGCGGAAGGGGCCCGTTTCGACGGCGAACCCGGCACGATCGCCGAGATTTTCGTTCCCCAAGGCGGTGGCGCGGCGCGCGTGATCCTGCTGGGCACCGGCAACGGCGAAGACGCGGATTTCGAGCGTGCAGGCGGCGCCTTGGCGGGACGTTTCCTCACCGCCGGCATCCCTGCGCTCGTCATTGACTTCTCCACGCTTTCGTCCGCTCCCGCCGCCACGGCGGTCGCGCGGCTGCTGGCTGCGGCCGAGCAGCGCAGCTGGCGGCATGACGTCTATCGCACGCGGCTTCCCGCCAGCCAGCAGATTACGCTGGAGCGGATCGAGGCGGTGGGCGCCCCTGAAGGGATCGACGCGGCCTGGACCGATGCAAAGGCGCTGACCGACGGCCTGGCCCTAACCCGCACGCTGGTGAGCGAGCCGCCGAACATCCTCTATCCCGAGAGCTTCGTAGAGCGCTGCCGCCACCTCGAAGAGCTGGGCGTCGAGATCACCGTCCTGGATGAGGCGGCGATGCGCGAGCTTGGCATGGGTGCCCTGCTGGGCGTGAGCCAGGGCTCGGTGCGTGAGGCACAGCTGCTGGCCATGCGCTGGAACGGCAAGGGCGAAGGCGACGTGGACGTGGCCTTTGTCGGCAAGGGCGTGACCTTTGACACGGGCGGCATCTCGCTCAAGCCCGGGCCCGGCATGGAAGACATGAAGTGGGACATGGGCGGTGCCGGTGCTGTTGCCGGCGCGATGAAGGCACTGGCGCTGCGCAAGGCGAAGGCGAACGTCATCGGCGTCTGTGGTCTGGTGGAGAACATGCCCGACGGCAACGCCCAGCGTCCGGGCGACATCGTGACGTCGATGTCCGGCCAGACGATCGAGATCCTGAATACCGACGCGGAAGGGCGCCTTGTCCTCTGCGACGCCGTCACCTGGGTCCAGCGCACCCACAAGCCCAAGACGATCATCGACCTCGCCACGCTCACCGGCGCGATGATCATTGCGCTCGGCCATGAGCACGGCGGCCTGTTCGCGAACGACGACTCGCTGGCCGAGCAACTGCTCGCGGCCGGCAAGGCGACGGGCGACAAGCTGTGGCGCTTCCCGCTGTCGCCGGCATACGACAAGCTGATCGACTCGCCGATCGCCGACATGAAGAACATCGGCGGCCGCGGCGCTGGCTCGATCACTGCCGCGCAGTTCATCGCTCGCTTCGTCGAGCCGGAAGTCCGTTGGGCGCATCTCGACATCGCCGGCATGGTCTGGGCCGACAAGCCGGGTACCGCCTGGGACAAGGGCGCGACCGGCTATGGGGTGCGGGTGCTCGATCGCTTCGTGCGCGACCAGTTCGAGGGCTGATCGCGCAGCCGCCATGCAGGTCGACTTCTATCACCTGACCCAGCTCCCGCTCGACCGTGCGCTGCCGCGCATCGCCGAGCGGGTCGTTGCGGGTGGCGGCCGGTTGCTGGTGGTGGCGGAGCAGGAAGAGGCGCGCCACGCGCTCGACCGGTGCCTGTGGGCGTATAGCCCGGAGAGTTTTCTGCCGCACGCTCAATCGGGCGGGGCACGGGACGATCGCCAGCCCGTATTGATCTCGGGCTCCGTCGAGGCTCCGAACGGCGCACGCAACATCGCGCTCGCCGATGGCATCTGGCGCGATGAAGCACTCGCGTTCGACCGCACCTTCCACTTCTTTGACGACGAGCGGATCGTCGAGGCGCGCCAGGCGTGGCGCGCGCTGGGCGACCGTTCAGAGATCGTTCGTCGATATTGGAAGCAGAACGACGGCGGGCGCTGGGAACAGGCGGCCTGACGCGCCTGCCCGGGCGTCCGCTTGCATCGCGACTGCGGGGCGACTAGGGAGCCGCGACTTTCCAACATGCCAATTCGAGGAGCCGCATGGCCATGGCCGCGACCCGCACGTTTTCGATCATCAAGCCCGATGCTACCCGCCGCAACCTGACCGGCGCCGTCACCAAGATGCTGGAAGAGGCCGGTCTTCGCGTCGTCGCTTCCAAGCGTATCCAGATGACCAAGGAGCAGGCCGAGGGATTCTACGCGGTCCACAAGGAGCGCCCGTTCTTCAACGACCTCGTCTCCTTCATGATCTCCGGCCCGGTGGTCGTGCAGGTGCTCGAGGGTGAGGACGCTGTAAAGCGTAACCGCGACATCATGGGCGCCACCAACCCCGCGAACGCCGAGCCGGGCACGATCCGCAAGGAACTGGCGGAGTCGATCGAAGCGAACTCGGTCCATGGTTCGGACTCGGAAGAGAACGCAAAGATCGAGATCGACTATTTCTTCAAGCCGGAAGAAATCGTCGGCTGATCCGGACGCTGCCCTTCTGGGGGCAGCATTCCGATCTTCAATAGGGCGTCGCTCCCAGCGGGGGGTGGCGCCCTATTTCGTTGCGCGAAGCCCCAGCCGCCGGCGCTCTGCCGCCCAGAGCGCCTCAAGCCGTTCGTCGGACTTGGCCCCCGGCCGCCGCTGCTTGAGCGTCACGCCCTGCAGCTTGAGCGTCCGGCCGCCGATGAGGCGGCCCTGGGTTGCGAACACGAGTTCATAGATCGCGCTGTCTTCGCGCTGCACATCGCCGTCCCAATATTGGCTGTCGATGCGGATCGGCAGGCGGCCCTGGATCGCGTCCGCGCCCCCATCCGTCAGCTTGAGCAGCGGCCCGGAGATCCAGTCGGCATCGATACGGGTGTCGAGCACGCCATCCTTGGCCGGGACGCCCAGCGACGGCGGGAACTGCACCTCGATGCGCTCGATCCGGTGGTTCGCATCGCTGAGCTGGAGCGTCCGCCCCGTGTTCCCGGGCGTGCCGACGAGGGTGACCAGCTGCGCGACATGCGCCTGTGCGTCTGCCGCGGCCCGCTCACGCGCCGCCTGCTCCGCGCGCTCGATCTGGTTGTCCTTGCGGGACGAGACATTGTTCCACAACGTCAGGCCAGAGATCGCCAGCGCGGCCACCCCCACCACCTCGGCCAGCGTCAGCCAGCGCCAGCGCTTGCGCGGGGTTTCGTTCACCGGCCGCCGGCTTCCAGCAACGCTGGTGGTGCGGTCAGTTCCCATCCGCGCGCAATCGCGTCGCCGACGAGCGTCCAGTCGATGTCGCCGGCCAGCGACAGGGTCTGCCATCCATCATCGCTGCGAACCTTGAGCGCGCTATCGCCGGTCATCCGCGCAAAGGGCGTGTCCGCGACGGTGAAGCTGGGCTGGCCGTCTTCGTTCGACTCGCTGGTTTCGGGCAGGCCGAGCGCGAGGCTGCGGACGCGGGCTAGGGGATCGTCGGTCATGGTACGCACGAACTCCGCCAGGATGCGTGGATAGAGCCGATGTTCCTCCACCAGGACGCGGGCTGCAAGCGCCTCTGCAGTGTCGCCGGGTTCGATCGTGACTTCTGCCTGGCCCAGCACCGTGCCGGCGTCGAGTTCCGCCGTGACGAGGTGTACGGAGCATCCCGCCACGGCATCGCCAGCCGCGATCGCCCGCGCGTGGGTGTCGAGTCCCTTATACTTGGGGAGAAGCGACGGATGGATGTTCACGATCCGCCCGCCCCAACGGTCTACGAATGCCGGGGAGAGCAAGCGCATGTAGCCCGCGAGCGCGATGAGCTCGACCCCGGCGCTCCGCAGCGCGGCATCGATGCGTGCTTCGTACTCCGCCTTCGGCATTCCCTTGGGGCTTTGCGCGAAGGTGGCGATGCCCTGTTCCGACGCCCAGGCGAGACCTGCGGCATCGGGCTTGTCGCTGGCGACAATCGCGATTTCGAACGGGCAGTCCGCCGCACGCGCCGCCTCGACGAGGGCGGCCATGTTCGAGCCGCGACCCGAGATAAGGACACCGACCTTGCGGCGAGCCCGTTCAGCCAAGGTGCGTCGCCGACCAATCGGCACGGGCGCTCCACGTGCCCACGCTGCCGGTAACGGTGCAGCCGCAGTCGCCGGCCTCGACGACACCGATGCGGAAGACCTGCTCGCCCGCGGCAGCAAGCGCCGCGGCGACGCCGTCTGCTTCCTCCGGAGAGACCAGAACGGCCATGCCGATCCCGCAATTGAACGTGCGGGCCATCTCCTCGGGTTCGATCGCGCCCTGCGCCTGCAGGAACGCCATCAACCGCGGCTGCTCCCACGCATCGGCATCGACCCGGGCATGGCATCCGTCCGGCAGGACACGCGGGATATTCTCGAGCAAACCGCCGCCGGTAATGTGCGCGAGGCCGTGGATGCGCTCTTCCCGCAGCAGCGGCAGCAGGCTCTTCACATAGATGCGGGTCGGCGCCATCAGCGTGTCGATCAGCAGATGATCCTGGTCGAACAGGGCAGGGCGATCGAGCTTCCAGCCCTTGTCGGCCGCCAATCGACGGACGAGCGAGAAGCCGTTCGAGTGCACGCCCGAAGAGGCGAGGCCCAGGATCACGTCGCCGACCGCGACGCGGCCCTTGGTCAACAGCTGTTCGCGCTCGACTGCCCCGACGCAGAAGCCGGCGAGGTCGTAATCGTCACCGGCGTACATCCCCGGCATCTCTGCGGTCTCGCCACCGATCAGCGCGCAGCCCGCCTGACGGCACCCTTCCGCGATGGAAGCGATCACGCGCTCCGCAACCGCGGCCTCCAGCTTCCCGCTGGCGTAATAGTCGAGGAAGAACAGCGGCTCGGCGCCCTGAACGATGAGATCGTTGGCGCACATCGCGACGAGGTCGATGCCGACGCCGTCATGGGCATTATGCTCGATCGCCAGCTTCAGCTTGGTACCGACGCCGTCGTTGGCAGCGACCAGCAGCGGGTCCTTGAACCCCGCCGCCTTGGGATCGAAGATCCCGCCGAACCCGCCCAGATCGGCGTCGGCACCGCTGCGTCGGGTGGAGCGGGCAAGCGGCGCGATGGCGCGGACCAGCGCGTTGCCTGCGGCGATCGAAACGCCGGCTCCGGCGTAGGTATAGGGCGTCCCGCCCGCATCTTCGGTGCTCATGGCCGAGCGACTAGCCATATCCTGCTTGGATTTCCACGCCCGCTTCGTCAAAAGGCGGCGGATGCCCTCCTTGCGCCTTTCCAGAACCCTGTGTGCCGGCCTCTTGGTGGCCCTCCTTGCTACCGGCGGGACCGTCGTCGCACAGATCGAGGACAGCGGCCGCGGGGTCGCGCCGATCGCAAGCTCCGGCAGTTTCGAGGTTTCCGGCGTGCGCGTCGACGTCTCTGGCCCGACCGCCGAGGCGGCGCGCATCGGTGGCTGGCGGCTCGCGCAGCGCAAGGGCTGGGACATGCTGTCGCGGCGGCTGACCGGGCGGCCGGGGTCGCTTCCCGATTCGACCCTCGATTCGCTGGTGAGCGGGATCGTGGTCGAGAACGAGCAGATTGGCCCGAATCGCTATGTCGCCCGCCTGGGGGTGCTGTTCAATCGCGCCCGGGCAGGCTCGATCCTTGGAGTCGCGGGCGAGACCCTGCGCTCGCCGGGCCTGCTGGTCGTGCCGCTGCAGGAGTCGGGCGGTGCCGCCACCGTGTTCGAGCGCGCGACGCCGTGGCAGGAAGCCTGGGCGCGTTTCCGGACCGGCAACAGCGTCATCGACTATGTCCGCCTGACCGGAACAGGCCCCGACGCCCTGCTCGTCAACGCCGGACAGGTGAGCCGCCGCGGTCGCGGCTGGTGGCGCACCATCCTCGACCAATATGGCGCGGCGGACGTGCTGATCCCCCAGGTCAAGCTGCGGCGGCAGTGGCCGGGCGGGCCGGTGATCGCCGACTTCACCGCCGGCTATGGCCCGGACCATCATGTGCTCACCCGCTTCACCTTGAAGGTGGACCGGGCCGAGTCGATCCCGGCCTTGCTCGACGAAGGCGTCCGCCGGATCGACACCGCCTATCAGCAGGCCTTGCGTGAGGGTCGCTTGCGCACGGATCCGGCGCTGTCGGCACCGCCCCCTGGTCAGCCGGCGCCTGCGGCTGCACCTTCGGACACCGGGAGCGAGACCCCTGGAGCCGATTTCTCCGCGACGGCACCCGAAGGCCGCACAACGGTGTCGATCCAGTTCGACACGCCAGGCGTCGCAGCCGTGGCCTCCTCCGAAGGCGCGCTCCGTTCCATTGCGGGCGTGCGCTCGGCCGTTACGACCAGCCTGGCGCTTGGCGGCGTGTCGGTGATGCGCGTGGTGTTCGACGGCGACCCGGCCGTGCTTGCGGCCGCACTTCAGGCGCGCGGCTGGCAAGTGACGCAGGGGCCAGGGGTTCTCCGCATCCGCCGCCCGGCAGGCACGCCGACGCCAACTCCCTCTGCCGCGCCGGTGACACCGGCAGCACAGACGGGCGGCTGATGCAGTTCGACTTGCCCCTCGGCCAGCCGGTGGGTGCGCGGGCGGACGAATTCCTCGTGAGCGACATCAACGCCCACGCCGTCCAGCATCTGGAGCATTGGGGCACCTGGCCCGTCATGGCCGCGCTCCTGGTGGGCCCACGCAAGTCGGGGCGGTCGCTGCTCGCTCGCCTGTTCGCGCTCCGCACCGGAGGCACCGTCGTCGATGACGCAGAGCGCCAGCCGGAAGTCGACATCTTTCACGCATGGAACCGTGCGCAGGCGGAGCGTCGGCCGCTGCTGATCGTCGCGGACGCGCCGCCGCCGGCATGGGAGATCCGGCTGCCGGATCTGCGGTCGCGGATCGGCGCGACCCCGGTGCTCTCGCTGGGCATGCCGGACGCGCGCCTGGTGGCGTCGCTGCTCGATTATCTGTTCGAACGTCGCGAAATTGTCGCAGGACCAGGTCTAATCGACTGGATCACCCGGCGGGTTGAGCGGAGCTACATCAGCATCCTCGGCGTTGTCGAAGCGTTGGAGGAGGATGCGATGGTTCGCCAGAACCGTCGCCTCTCGATCGCCACCGCCCGCCCGGTGCTGACAAAAGCGGGGCTGGTACCAAGCGGCCCTCCGACGAGTTTGGAACACGAGGGAGCGTGATCGTGCCAGAGACCGGCCGAAGATATTTCAACCGCGAACTGTCTTGGCTGGCCTTTAATCGCCGCGTTCTGGAAGAGGCCTGCAACCCCGCGCATCCGCTGCTGGAGCGGCTGCGCTTTCTGTCGATCTCGGCCAGCAACCTCGACGAATTCTTCATGGTGCGCGTCGCCGGCCTGAAGGGCCAGATGCTGCAGGGCGTGGAGCTGAAGTCGATCGACGGCTTCACACCTGCCCAGCAGCTCGCGGCTATCGTGGAAGACGCGGCCGACCTAGTCGCTAGCCAGCAGCGGATCTGGAACGAACTGGCGGAAGCGCTGGGGGAGGCCGGCATCTTCGTGCTGGAAAGCGACGCGATCACGGGCGAAGCGGAGGATTGGCTGCGGCGCCACTTCCAGGACCAGCTGTTCCCGATGATCACGCCCCAGGCGCTCGATCCGGCCCACCCGTTCCCGTTCATCCCGAACCAGGGATCGAGCGTGATCTTCGACCTGGTCCGCCTTGCCGATGGGGTGGCGATCCGCGAGCTGGTGCTGCTGCCCGCCGCGGCGCCGCGCTTCGTGAGGATTCCCGGGACGCCGGCGCGATATGTCGCGGTAGAAACGCTCATCAAGCATTTCTCATCGCTGCTTTTTCCCGGGTATCAAGTCTGCGCCTCGGCCGATTTCCGCGTCCTGCGCGACAGCGACATCGAGCTGGAGGAGGAAGCCGAGGATCTCGTCCTCTACTTCCGGTCGGCCATCAAGCGGCGCCGTCGCGGCCGCGTCATCCGCCTCGAGACCGAGAGCGTGATCAGCGAGGGACTCCTCAACGTCCTGAAAGAGGAACTCGGCGGCAGCGACGCGCTTCTGATCGAGAAGAGCGGGTTCCTGGGTCTTGGCGACCTGTCGTTGCTGGTCGAGGAGGACCGACCCGACCTCAAATTCCCACCCTTCAGCCCGCGCTTCCCCGAGCGCATCCGCGAGTTCGGCGGGGATTGCTTCGCGGCGATCCGGTCGAAGGACATCATCGTCCACCACCCCTATGAAACGTTCGACGTGGTGCTGGCTTTCCTGAAGCAGGCGGCGGCGGATCCGGACGTGCTCGCGATCAAGCAGACGCTCTATCGTGCGGGCAAGCAGTCGGCGGTCGTCAACGCGCTCATCGCGGCAGCCGAGGCCGGCAAGTCGGTCACCGCCGTGGTGGAGCTGAAGGCGCGCTTCGACGAGGAGCAGAACCTCTACTGGGCGTCTGCACTGGAGCGCGCCGGGGTGCAGGTCGTCTATGGGTTCATCGACTGGAAGACCCACGCCAAGATATCGATGGTCGTCCGCCGCGAGGACGGCGGCGTGCGCACCTACTGTCACTTCGGAACCGGCAACTACCACCCGGTGACGGCGCGGATTTACACCGACTTGAGCTTCTTCACGGCCGACCCCGTTATCGGGCGCGATGCGGCGCAGGTGTTCAATTACATCACCGGCTATGTCGAGCCCCCCAAGCTTGAGCGGCTCGCGATCTCGCCACGCAACCTGCGGACGCGGCTGATCGAAATGATCGACGGCGAGATCGAGCACGCGAAAGCAGGCCGGAGCGGTGCGATCTGGGCGAAGATGAACTCGCTGGTCGACCCGACCGTTATCGACAAGCTCTACGAGGCGAGCGACGCCGGGGTGCAGATCGAGTTGGTGATCCGCGGCATCTGCTGCCTGCGCCCGCACGTGCCGGGCATGTCCGAGAACATCCGCGTCAAGTCGATCGTCGGCCGCTTCCTGGAGCACAGCCGGATCTGGGCGTTCGGGAACGGCAAGGCCCTGCCGAATGACGGCGCGCTCCTGTTCATGTCCTCCGCCGACTGGATGCCGCGCAACTTCGACCGACGCGTCGAGTATCTGCTGCCGATCACCAACCCCACCGTGCACGAGCAGGTGCTTGACCAGGTGATGCTCGCCAACCTCATCGACGAGGAGCAGAGCTGGGAGCTGGATGCGGATGGCGTTTATCAACGGATCAAGGTCGACGGGCCTGGCTTCAACCTGCACCGCTACTTCATGACCAACCCGTCGCTGTCCGGCCGGGGCGCCGCGCTCGACGATACGATGCCGCAGGAACTTTCGCTGCGGCAGCATCTAACCGAACAGGACGCGTGACCATGGCGCTGCTTTCTCTTCTTCGGCCGATGGCCGCGCCTTCGCCCGCCCATGCGGCGCACACCGCGATCATCGACATCGGCTCAAACTCGGTCCGCCTGGTCGTCTACAGCGGGCCTCTGCGGCTGCCGTCGGTAGTGTTCAACGAGAAGGTGCTGGCCGGGCTCGGAGGCTCGCTCAGCCGGACCGGCAGCATCGACCGGACAGCGATGTCGATGGCCGCAACCGCAATCGCGCGCTTTGCCTGGCTGACCCGCGAGATGAAGGTATCGGAAGTCCGCACCGTCGCCACGGCTGCGGTGCGAGACGCGAGCAACGGCTCCGAACTGATCGCGCTCGCCGCCGCCGAAGGGCTGGAAGTCGAGGTGCTGCCGGGGGAGGCAGAGGCAATCGGCGCAGGCTATGGCGTGCTGTCGGCCTTCCCGGATGCGGACGGTATCGTCGGGGACCTTGGCGGCGGCAGCCTTGAGCTTGTCCGCGTCAGCCGCGGCGAAGTGCGCGAGCGGACGTCCTTTCCCCTGGGGGTGCTGCGGATCGCGGCCATCCGTGACAAGGGCAAGGGTGCGCTGGAGCGGCATGTTACCGAGGCGCTGAAGGAAAGCGGCTGGACCGCCCAAGGGAAGGGGCTTCCATTCTATCTCGTCGGCGGCTCCTGGCGGGCGCTTACCCAATTCGACATGCACCTCACCGAATATCCGCTGCCGATCGTCAACGGCTATGCGATGTCGCGTGAGCGGATCCGAACGCTGGCCAACGTGGTCGCGACCGCGACGAAGCAGGAACTGAAAGCGGTGCCGAACCTGTCGTCCGGGCGCATTCCCACGCTCGCAGGCGCCGCGGTGTTGCTCTCGTCCGTACTCGACGAGCTTGGCTGCGAACGTACAGTCACCTCGTCGTTCGGCTTGCGCGAGGGGTTGTTGTACCAGGCGCTTTCACCGGAAGCGCGCCGCCAGGACCCGCTGCTCGCCGCCGCCCGGGCGGAAGCGCATCTGCTTTCGCGCTTCGAAGAGCACGGCGACCTGTTGAACCGTTGGATCGCGGCGCTGTTTCCGGACGAACTGCCGGAACGCGCGAGGCTGCGTCACACCGCGTGCCTGCTGGCCGACGTGGGGTGGCACGCCAACCCCGACTTCCGCGCCGAGCGCGGGGTCGAGATCGCGCTGCACGGCCAGTGGGTGGGGATCGATGCGGAAGGCAGGGCGATGGTCGCCCAGGCACTGCACACGGCCCTGGGGGGCGGAAACGACACGCCCGCGCCGCTTGCCACCCTCGCACACAGTGCAACGCTCGACACCGCCCGGCGCTGGGGCCTCGCGATCCGGCTAGGCCAGCGGCTCAGCGGCGGCGTGGCCGCGCCGCTGGAACGCACGCGCCTTGAACA
Source organism: Sphingomonas sp. 3-13AW (assembly GCF_049311085.1). Lineage (NCBI taxonomy): Bacteria > Pseudomonadati > Pseudomonadota > Alphaproteobacteria > Sphingomonadales > Sphingomonadaceae > Sphingomonas > Sphingomonas sp. 3-13AW. The sequence goes on from NZ_JASNVZ010000002.1 coordinate 137,413, forward strand.
GACCGACGATGCGATCCGGCTTCGCTATTCGCCCGCCGATGCCGCGCTCTACGGTGAAGCCGTCCAGAAGCGGCATCGGGCCCTCGCAAACGCCTTCGGCCTTGAGGCGGCCGTCGGCTAAAGGCTTACCCGCAGTGGAAGCGGGTGACGGTCCCGTTCGCGTCGGTGTCCATGTTCAGGCGGTCGTGGCGATAGTCCATGGTGACGGCCATGCCGGGCTCAATCCGCCGGAAGGTGCGGGCCCCGGAGCGGCGAAGCGCTTCCTTTGCGACCTCGGCAGTACCCGGCTTTCCGACCAGGTCCGAGAGTTCGTCGGTGCGGCATCCGCCCTCTTCGCCGTTGGGAGCGACCGTTTCCGGCCCCGTGACAGGCGCCTGATCGGCAAGTGTCGGCGTGCAGCCGGCCAGTACCAGCAGCGGGAGTATCGTGCGGATCATTCTGCAGCCTCCGTCAACGTCATCTTGAGCTTTCCACCGCCGACGGAGAAAGCCATGCGTCCCTCGACCAGTGCGAGCGCGTCGCGCCCGAATTCCTCGTAGCGCCAGCCCCGCAGGATGCCGAGCCCCTCGCGTTGTCCGGCGGCGAGCGCCTCAAGTTCGTCCGAGCGTGCGAGCAGCCGTGCCGCGACGTTGATGTCGCGCGCGCGGATCTTGAGCAGCAGCTTGAGGAGGTCGGCGACGAGCGCGCCTTCCTTGCCCAGCGAAGGCCCGCGCTCCTCGCGCGTCGGCATCTCCGACGCAGGAAGCGGCTCCGCCTCTGCCAGCGCGGTCATCATCCTGCCGCCGATGTCGTTGCCGGCCCAGGCGGCGGACAGCCCGCGCACCTTGGCGAGATCGGCCTGCTTCTTGGGCGGGTTGCCCGCCAGGTCGGCAATCGTCTCGTCCTTGGCGATGCGGCCGCGGGGCAGGTCCTTGTTCTGGGCCTCCAGCTCGCGCCAGCGCGCCAGCGCCTTCAAGCGGCCGAGCACCTCCGGCTTGCGGCTGCTCACGCGCACCCGCTGCCATGCGGTGTCGGGATCGTTGAAATAGTTGGAAGGGTTGCCGATCCGCTCCATCTCTTCGTCCAGCCAATCGCCGCGTCCGGTCTTGCGCAACCGGGTGAGCATCTTGGGGAAGATCTTGGAGAGGTGCGTCACGTCCGCGATGGCGTAGTCGAGCTGGCGGCTGTCGAGCGGCCGGCGGCTCCAGTCGGTGAAGCGCGCGCCCTTGTCGACGGCGATCCCCAGATAGGCTTCGACCAGGTTCGAGTAGCCGACCTGTTCCCCCTGGCCGAGCGCCATGGCAGCGATCTGGGTGTCAAACAGCGGGTAGGGCGTCTTGCCCGTCAGATTGTAGACGATCTCAAGATCCTGCCCGCCGGCGTGGAAGACCTTGAGGACGTCGTCGTTGTTGACCATGAGTTCGAGGAGCGGGCCGAGGTCGATCCCGGGTGCCATCGGATCGATCGCGGCGGCTTCCTTGTCATCCGCGATCTGGATGAGGCAAAGCTCCGGCCAGTAGCTGTTCTCGCGCATGAATTCGGTATCGACGCAGACATAGTCGGCATCGGCGAGACGCGCGCAAAGATCGGCAAGAGTGGCGCTGTCGGTGATCAACGGATGGATGTGCATCATCGCCCCATAGGCGGTGCTGCGGGTTGACAAAAGGGGGATGGGGAGGGAAGCGGCGGGCCTGCCTTTCCCCGTCACTTCAGCGGAGGCTGGGTCCTCTTCATGCAGGCCCGACGCCTGCGGACCCAGATCCCGGCCTTCGCAGGGGTGACGCTATCAGAGATTGCATCATGCACCCCTATCGTACGCACAATTGCAGCCAGCTCGACGCCGACAACGACGGCCAGGAAGTTCGCCTGTCGGGTTGGGTGCATCGCAAGCGCGACCATGGCGGCGTGCTCTTCATCGACCTGCGCGACCATTATGGCATCACCCAGATCGTCGCGGACAGCGACTCGGCGGCGTTGCCGACGCTCGAGTCGCTGCGTGCCGAGTCCGTTGTGACGATCGACGGCGTGGTGAAGCGGCGCAGCGCCGCAAGCGTGAACCCGAACCTGCCCACCGGTGAGATCGAGGTGTTCGCGCGTTCGGTGACCGTCCAGTCGATGGCGCAGGAACTGCCGATGCCCGTCGCGGGCGACGCCGAATATCCCGAGGATATCCGCCTTCGCTATCGCTTCCTCGACCTGCGGCGTGAGAAGGTGCACGCCAACATCATGCTGCGTGCAAAGGTGATCGCGTCGCTGCGCCAGCGCATGATCGAGCAGGGGTTTACCGAGTTCCAGACGCCGATCCTGACGGCTTCCTCGCCGGAGGGCGCGCGCGACTATCTGGTGCCCAGCCGCGTGCATCCGGGCAAGTTCTACGCGCTCCCGCAGGCGCCGCAGATGTTCAAGCAGCTGCTGATGGTCGCGGGCTTCGACCGCTATTTCCAGATCGCGCCCTGCTTCCGCGACGAGGACGCCCGCGCCGATCGCTCGCCGGGAGAGTTCTACCAGCTCGATTTCGAGATGAGCTACGTCACCCAGGAAGACGTGTTCGCCGCGATCGAGCCGGTGCTGCATGGCGTCTTCGAGGAATTCGCGAACTGGCAGGGCAAGGGCCGCAGCGTGAGCGCGCTGCCGTTCCGCCGCATCCCGTACCGGGAATCGATGCTGAAGTACGGCAACGACAAGCCGGACCTGCGCAACCCCATCCTGATCTCCGACGTCTCCGAGCATTTCCGCGGATCGGGCTTTGGCCTGTTCGACCGGATCGTCCAGGGCGGCGGCGTCGTGCGCGCCATCCCGGCGCCGAACACCGCGGGCAAGAGTCGCAAGTTCTTCGACGACCTGAACGACTGGGCCCGCTCGGAAGGCCATGCGGGCCTGGGCTATATCACCCAGAAGAACGGCGAGCTGGGCGGCCCCATCGCCAAGAACCACGGTGAAGAGGCGACTCGCAAGCTGATCGCAGAACTGGGCCTTGGCCCGGACGACGGCATCGTGTTTGCCGCTGGCAAGGAACTGCAGGCGGCAAAGCTCGCCGGCCTCGCCCGCACCCGGATCGGTGAGCAGCTGGAGCTGATCGACCAGAGCCGTTTCGAGTTCTGCTGGATCGTCGACTTCCCGATGTTCGAGTATGACGAGGACGCCAAGAAGGTCGACTTCAGCCACAATCCGTTCTCGATGCCCCAAGGCGAGCTGGAAGCGCTGGAGACCAAGGATCCGCTCGATATCCTGGCGTACCAGTACGACATCGTCTGTAACGGCATCGAGCTATCCTCGGGCGCGATCCGGAACCATCGTCCGGAGATCATGTACAAGGCATTCGAGATCGCCGGCTATTCGCAGGCGGACGTGGATGCGCACTTCGCGGGCATGATGAACGCGTTCAAATACGGGGCGCCGCCGCACGGCGGGTCGGCACCGGGCGTCGATCGCATCGTCATGCTGCTCGCCGACGAGCCGAACATCCGCGAGGTCATCACCTTCCCGATGACGCAGAAGGCGGAAGACCTGATGATGGGCGCGCCCAGCTTTGCGACTGCCAAGCAGCTGCGCGAGCTCAACATCCGCGTGACCGCCGACACGGCCAAGAAGGAAGCGGCAGCCGCGGTCGCACCCGACGCCGCCAACTGAGTGATCCCGCCACTCGCGCAAACGCGCGGTGGCGGCCAGGAACCGCGTTTCCCCCCCGGTCCGGCGTTGCGGGCAGATGCTGCCCTCGCACGAACACCCCCAAAGCGCACGCAACGGCCACGAAAAAGCCGTCCGGACGCGGCACATGGCCACGTCGCGGACGGCTTGAGAGTTGGGGTAGGGACTTCACTGGACCGCGGGGGAGCTTGCCGTCTCCGGCAAGGCCCCGCGGCGATGTAGCGGATCAGGCGACCGAGAAGCTGTCGGTCTCGTCGCGAACGCGCAGCTTTCCGTCCTCGATTGCGAAGACGGCGCCGTGGATGCTCAGGCTGCCGGCGTCGACGCGTTCCTTGACGAACGGGAAGGTGAGCAGGTTCGCCATCGAGACGCGGACGCCTTCCTGCTCAAGAGCGCGCTGACCCTCGGGACCATCGCCGTGTTCGGCAAGAACGCGATCGCGCGCTTCGTCGAGCAGGTCGATCCAGTGGGCAACAAAGCCGCCTTCACCGGGGGCGGTGTTCTCAAGAGCGCGGGTCAGCGCCGCGTTGACGCCGCCGCAGGCACCGTGGCCGAGGACGAGGATCTGCTCGACCTTCAGCTTGGTGACGGCGAACTCAAGGGCTGCAGAGACACCGTGGCGACCACCGCCGGTCTCGAACGGCGGCACCAGATTGGCGACGTTGCGGACCACGAACACTTCGCCGGGGCGCGTGCCGAAGATCGTCGCCGGATCGACCCGGCTGTCGGAACAGGCGATGATCATCACCCGCGGCGACTGCCCGTCCTTGAGCTCCGCCCAGCGCTCGCGTTCTTCCTGCCATTCACCGCCGCGGAAGCGGTAATAGCCTTCGATGAGGTCTGTCATGCGTGTCATGCCATTTTGGTAACAAAGCAAATCCGACGACGCGAGTAACAAAGCATGTCCGGCGTAGCTGCGCTTGTGTGCGCCTAAGGCGGGCAGGTGGTTGTGGGAGCGCCCCACGAGCGCTATCTGGCGGCCATGAACGAGATGACGCCGCTCGCCCGTCCGCCCCGCGAACGCAAACCTGACTGGATCCGGGTAAAGGCGCCTACCTCCACGGGGTTTGCGGCGACGCGGGCGTTGATGCGCTCGAAGAGCCTGACCACCGTGTGCGAGGAGGCCGCCTGCCCGAACATCGGGGAGTGCTGGAGCAAGAAGCACGCGACCGTCATGATCCTGGGCGATACGTGCACCCGGGCCTGCGCATTCTGCAACGTGAAGACCGGCATGCCGCGGGCCGTCGATCCGATGGAGCCGCAGAACGTCGCCGACGCTGCCGCGCAGATGGGTCTGCAGCACATCGTGGTAACGTCGGTCGACCGGGATGACCTGCCCGATGGCGGCGCGAGGCAGTTCGTAAAGGTCATCGAGGCGATCCGCAGCGCTAATCCGACGACGACCATCGAGATCCTGACCCCGGACTTCCGCAACAAGCATGAAGCCGCCGTGGAGGCGATCGTTGCGGCGCGTCCCGACGTCTACAACCACAATCTCGAAACGGTGCCCCGGCTTTATCCGACGATCCGTCCGGGCGCGCGCTACTATGCCTCCCTGCGGCTGCTGGAGAGCGTGAAGAAGCTGGATCCGTCGATCTTCACCAAGTCGGGCGTGATGCTCGGCCTCGGCGAGGAGCGTCTGGAGGTCCACCAGGTCATGGACGACATGCGGTCGGCGGACATCGATTTCCTGACGATGGGCCAGTATCTTCAACCGACGCCACGCCATGCGAAGGTCGCGGAGTTCGTGACGCCCAAGGCGTTCGACGCCTATGCCGCGATCGCGCGCGCCAAGGGGTTCCTGCTGGTCGCATCTTCGCCGCTGACGCGGTCGAGCTATCACGCTGGCGACGATTTCGAGAAGATGCGGGCTGCGCGTGAGGCGAAGCTGGGCGTGGCGCGGGGCTGAAGACATGCCGCGCCACTCCGAAACGCGCCAACTGCCGTACACCCCTGATCAGATGTTTCAGCTCGTGGCCGATGTCGGGCGCTACGGTGAGTTCCTGCCCTGGGTGACCGCCACCCGGGTCCGGTCCAACAGCGATGCGGAAATGGTCGCTGACATGATTGTCGGCTTCAAGGGCCTGCGGGAGACCTTCACATCGAAGGTCACGAAGGAGCGCCCTGGGCACATCCGCGTCGATTACCTCGACGGCCCGCTGAAGCACCTCAACAACGACTGGACCTTCCGGCCGGATGGGCAGGGGGGCACCTTTGTCGACTTCTGCGTCGACTTCGCGTTCAAGAACCGCGTGTTCGAGCTTCTGGCGGGGCAGGTCTTCGACCGTGCCCTGCGCAAGATGATCGGCGCTTTCGAGGAGCGGGCGGCCGCGCTTTACGGGGCCGCTGGCGCATCCTCGAGTTCGGACGGGCCGGGCAGCAGCAGTTCCAGCGCACAAAGCGCCGCCTGAAGCTGGATCTCGCCGCGGCCTTCGACATCGAAGTGCCGCGAATCGGCGACGACATGCTGGGGATCCGCACCGCGTTCGGCACGGGCGAACACGACCGTGCCGACTGGCTTCCGCTCGGTTCCGCCGGCCGGCCCGGCAACGCCGGTGATCGCCACGCCCACATCCGCCTCGGTGACCTCGATCAGCCCCTGGGCCATGCTCCAGGCAGTTGCGATGGACACGGCGCCAAAGGTTTCCAGTACGTCCGTGCTGACGTTGAGGACGCGCGCCTTCAACTCGTTCGAATAGGTCACGAGGCCGCCCTCGAAGACATCAGACGACCCGGGGATGGCAGTGATCGCGGCCGAGACGAGCCCGCCGGTGCAGCTCTCCGCAACGGCGATACGGCGGCCGGCGGCCCGGTTCTCTTCAACGACGCGACGCCCGGCCTCTACGAGTTCGGGGGGGAGGACTGTATGCGCCATGTTATTCCTTGCCGGCTGCGCAAATGGGAAGGCGCATCATTGGGCGGGGGCTTGCGGCGTCGGCCTGTGCGAACAGCACCAGCAGGGCAGCGGTATTCCGGGCGGGCAAGGGCTGCACCAGCGTCATCGCACGCTCTACGGTTGCGCAATCCTTGTCCTGCAGGTTGCCGGTGACGAGGGGGGCGACAAGCGTCCCGATCATTGGCTTGGCGAACGCAGAGTCGAGCATCTGGCTCGCCTCCGGGCCCGCGATCTTGAGCAACGCCTTGCGCGCCTGCGGCCATGCGCGTGTGGATTCTGCTTCGTATTTGCCGATCAGCGTTCCGGAATTCTGCCGGACCAGCGCGCTGGCGGGGAGCGTCGTGGCGCAGCGCTGCCCGACCTGGCGGATCAGGTCCGGGGCGACGAACAGCACCAGGGCCTCCGCCTCGGTGTTGGTGACGCAGGCGGCAGTCTGCGCCTGCGCGGTGCCTGCGGTGGCGAGCAGGGCTGCGATCGCTGCGGGGAAGTAAGCCTTCATCATGCCTCCGGAATGCGGACCGTGGCGATCGCCTGCGCAGCGATGCCTTCGCTGCGGCCAGTGAAGCCCAGGCGCTCGGTCGTGGTCGCCTTGATGCTCACCTCATCCTCCGCAATCGCCAGCAAGTCGGCGATGCGAGAACGAATGGCTGCTCGATGCGGGCCAATCTTGGGTGCCTCGCAAATAAGGGTCAGGTCGACGAAGTCGATGATGCCGCCCCGCTGGCGGATCAGGTCCGCGGCATGAACGAGGAAACGGTCGGACGCCGCGCCTTTCCACTGCGGGTCGGTCGGCGGAAAGTGGGTGCCGATGTCGCCGGCGCCAATGGTGCCCAGCAGCGCATCGGTGAGGGCGTGTAGCCCAACATCGGCGTCGCTGTGCCCGGACAGCCCGCGGTTGTGGGGGATGCGGATGCCGCCGAGCCAGAGCTCTTCGCCGGCTTCGAGTCGGTGGACGTCGTAGCCGGTGGCGCTGCGCACCCGGAAACGAGCCCCGGCGCGGGCGTCAGCGGCCGCGAAGTCGGCGGGATAGGTTACTTTCTCGAGCATCGAATCTCCTGTCACCGCAACGACGTGACCGCCCGCAGCGCGCATCATCTGGGCGTCGTCGGTCGGCTCGCCATCCCCGGACCAGTCGCGATGGGCGGCCAGAATGTCGGCAAAGCGGAACGCCTGCGGTGTCTGCACGCGCACCAGTCCGTCGCGCGGCACCACCTCTCCAAGGGACGATCCGGATTGCGCCAGCGTGTCCGCGACCGGTAGCACCGGCACCGTGCCCGGGGCATCGGCGAGGGCCGACAACAGCCGGTCTATGACCGCGGCAGGAAGGAAGGGGCGGGCGGCATCGTGGATCAGCACCTGCCCGGCGCCGCCTTCTGCCGCAATCGCCTCCAGCCCGGCGCGCACCGACAGGCGCCGCGTTGCGCCTCCGGCCACGCGCGGTACGGGCCCCAGTGCAGCATCCAACTGCTCGAACTGGTCAGCCCCGGTGACTACCAGCACCGTATCGATATCAGGGTGGGCCGAAAGGGCGGCGTAGCTGTGCGCCACCATCGGCCGACCGGCGACCGTTGCGTATTGCTTGGGAAGCGCGCTGCCGGATCGATCGCCGCGACCTGCGGCGACAATCAGCGCGACCGTGCGTTGGCCGTTCATGGGCGCCGGTTAGCGCAACCGGCCGCGGGCCGCCAGCCTTGCCACTGCCCGCCCGGTAGCGTACACGCTGCCCGTTTTTCAGGCACATCCCGATGCAAACCCTCGCTCCTATCCAGATCGGTCCCGTGACCGTCTCCGCGCCGGTCATTCTCGCGCCCATGACGGGCGTGACCGATCTGCCGTTCCGTCGCATCGTGCGGCGGTACGGGTCGGGGTTGAACGTCACGGAGATGATCGCCAGCCAGGCCGCCATCCGCGAGACGCGCCAGTCGATCCAAAAGGCTGCCTGGGATCCGGCGGAAGAGCCGGTCTCGATGCAGCTGGTCGGATGCACGCCTGCCGAAATGGCGGAAGCTGCCAAGCTGAGCGAGGAGCGCGGCGCCGCGATCATCGACATCAACATGGGTTGCCCGGTCCGCAAGGTGACGAACGGCGACGCTGGTTCTGCGCTGATGCGGGACCTGAAGCTAGCGGCGGCGTTGATCGATGCGACGGTGAAGGCGGTGAAGCTGCCCGTGACCGTGAAGATGCGGATGGGCTGGGATCATGGGAGCCTCAACGCCCCAGAACTTGCGCGCATCGCCCAGGATCTCGGCGCGCAAATGGTTACGGTCCACGGTCGCACCCGCAATCAGATGTACAAGGGGGAGGCGGACTGGGCCTTTATCCGCAGCGTGAAGGATGCGGTCACCATTCCCGTGATTGCCAACGGCGACATCTGCTCGGTCGAGGATGCCCGGACTGCGCTTGCGCAATCCGGCGCAGATGGCGTGATGATCGGTCGGGGGGCGTACGGGCGCCCGTGGATCCTGCGCCAGGTGATGGATGCACTGTCCGGTGCCGGCGAGCGCGCTGAGCCGACCCTAGACGAGCAATATGCCCTGATTGCAGAGCATTACGACATGATGCTCCAGCATTACGGCAACGAAGTCGGCGTCAACATGATGCGCAAGCACATTGGCTGGTACACGCGCGGGCTCCACGGCTCGGCCGAGTTCCGCAACAAGGTCAACCAGGAGGCTGATCCGGCGGTGGTCCAGCGGATGCTCGCCGAGTTCTACGCACCGTGGCGCGAGCGCGTCGCCGCTTGAGCCGCAGCGATCCGGAGGCCGGTACGGCTGTGCAGGCCGCGCCCGAACCCGGCCCGGCCGACTGGTTTGCCGCGCTCCCGGTAGCGGCACTCATCGTACGGCCCGACGGCGCCGTGGCGCACGCCAACAGTGCGTCAGAGAGCCTGCTCAACCACTCCGAGCGCGCCATGAAAGGGCAGCCGATCGACTCCCTGGTGCGCCTGCCGGCGGGTGAGGCGTCGCGCCGGGACGGGCATGGCTTTGCCGTCTATGACGTGGAGCTGGTTCTCGACCGGGTGGGCCCGGTGCGCGCCGATTACGTGGAGGGCATGCTGCCCGAGCAGCCGGGCTGGCGCATCATCACCATCCATCCTGAGGGCGCCTCGCGCCGATTCGCGAATGCGGGCGATCGCGGCGGCGTTCGCGCGGCAATCGGTGCCGCGGCGATGCTCGCGCATGAGATCAAGAACCCGCTGTCGGGCATCCGTGGCGCCGCGCAATTGCTGGCCGAAGTCACGGAGCCGGAGGCGCGTCACGAACTCACCACCCTGATCACGTCCGAGGTCGACCGGGTCGCAGCGCTGATCGACCGGATGGAAGACTTCACCGACGAGCGTCCGCGCACGCTTGAGGCGCGCAACATCTATCCGCTGATCGCCCGCGCGCGACAGGTCGCCGCTGCCGGGTTCGCGCGCGAGATGGTGATCGAGGAGCGGTTCGACCCGTCATTGCCCGACGTGATGCTGGATGGTGATGCGTTTGTGCAACTGCTGCTCAACCTGATCAAGAACGCGGCCGAGGCGCTGGAAGAGACTGCTGCGCCGCGCATCACCCTGGCGACGGCCTATCGCCACGGCGTCTCCGTCAGCGGCGGCCGTGGCAAGCCGCGTCGCCCGCTGCCGATCGAATTGTGCGTGATCGACAACGGCCCGGGCGCGCCTCCCGACCTTGCCGAGCATTTGTTTGAACCGTTCGTGTCGGGGAAGCGCAAGGGGCGCGGCCTGGGCCTGCCGCTCGTCGAGAAGCTGGTCGGGGAGCTCGGCGGCGTGATCCGCTATGCCCGGGAAGGCGACCCGCCCGCCACCGTCTTTCGTATCCTCCTGCCGCGAGCGCCCGACGCATGACCGACGCCTCGATCCTCGTCGTGGACGACGATGCCAGCATTCGGACCGTCGTCACCCAAGCGCTTCGGCGTGATGGGTATCGCGTGTCCGCTGCCGCCTCGCTCACGCAACTGCGCGCAGAGCTGGCGACGGCGCAGCCCGACGTCCTCATTACCGACGTCGTGCTGCCGGACGGCGACGGCCTGGAGAGTGCGGCGGCACTTCGCGCGGAATATCCGGACCTTCCGATCATCGTCCTTTCCGCCCAGAACACGCTCACGACGGCAGTGCGCGCGAACGAGGCGGGAGCGTTCGACTATCTTCCCAAGCCCTTCGACCTCGACGCACTCGGCCTTGCCGTGAAGGGCGCGCTCGCCCGGCGGATCAGGGCGCCGGAAGATGTGGCCGAAGCGATCGACCCCAATCTGCCGCTGATCGGCCGTTCCCCTGCGATGCAGGACGTGTACCGCGTCATCGCGCGCGTCGTCTCGAGCGATCTCACCGTCCTGATCTCGGGCGAATCGGGCACTGGCAAGGAGCTCGTCGCCCGTGCCTTGCATGATCTCGGTCCGCGCCGGCGAGCGCCTTTCATTGCACTCAACATGGCCGCAATTCCGCGCGAGCTGATCGAGGCAGAGCTTTTCGGTCATGAGCGCGGTGCCTTTACGGGTGCGGCCCAGCGAGTGGCGGGCAAGTTCGAGCGTGCCGCCGGCGGCACGCTGTTCCTGGACGAGATCGGCGACATGCCGATGGAGGCGCAGACGCGACTGCTGCGCGTGCTTCAATCGGGTGAGTTCACGACCGTTGGCGGCGCGCGGACGATCCGCGCAGATGTGCGCATCGTCGCGGCAACCAACCGGGACTTGGCATCGCTGGTGCAGGCCAATGCCTTTCGCGAGGACCTGTTCTACCGCCTGAATGTCGTGCCGGTCACGCTTCCAGCTCTGCGTGAGCGGCGGCAGGACATCGCACTGCTGGCGCGCCACTTCCTAAGCCGTGCGGCAGAGGAGGGGCTCCCACGTCGCTCCTTGTCCCCGGGGGCGATCGCCGCGCTCGAGAACCACGACTGGCCGGGCAATGTGCGCGAGCTGGAGAACCTGATGCGGCGCTGTGCCGTTTTGGGGCGAGACGATCAGATCGCCGCCGACGAGCTTCGCGGTTCGTTCGGCGAGAACGCGCGTGGCGTGGCGCCCGCATCCGGTGAGGCAAGTTTCGACGCCGCGGTGCGCACTTTCCTGAGGCGCCTGTCAAACGACACCCCCCAGGCGCTGGACGACGGCACCTTGTACGATCGGGTGATCGCCGAAGTGGAGCGGCCGTTGATCGAGGCGATGCTGGAGCGACACGGGAACAACCAGCTGCGGGCTGCCCGAGCGCTCGGGATCAATCGAAACACTTTGCGCAAGCGTCTGGACGACCTGGCGATCGAACCGGGTATGATCCGCACGATCCCCCGCTGAGCAGCATCCCCCACGGGGTCCGAAAGAATATGTGTTTTCTCGGCAACAGTAACGTTGTACGCCACCTAGAATGATCGATGGCGCGCGTATCGAGGACAGGCGGAGTTTCAGGCTCCCGACGCGCTTCGTCCCGGCGATCGAACTCGGTGTTTTCGCCATCGCCGTCGCAGTCGCAGTCGGCAGCTATTTCATTCTTGCGGGAGACAGTGAGCGGCAACGCCTGCTGACGCCGCCGCTGGTGGCGTTGCTGCTGGTCGCCAACCTGATCCCGAACATGGCGTTGCTGGTGCTGCTGGGGCGCCGCGCCGCGATGCGACGTGCTGCGCGATCCTCGCTGGGAGCGCCCGGGCAGCTGCACGTGCGCCTCGTGGCGGTTTTCTCGCTTTTGGCGAGCGTCCCGATGTTGCTCGTGACGATCTTCGCGTCGTTGCTGTTCCAGTATGGCGTTGAGTTCTGGTTCTCGGACCGGGCGCGCAGCATGTTGGAGAATGCCAATGCGATCGCGCAGGACAGCTATGTCCAGATGCGCAACGGTGTCTCCAGCAACACGTCGGCCATGGCCACGGATCTTGCGGCCAACCTAAAGGAATGGTCGCTCGAAAGCATCGACTTCCAGAATTACTTCGCCTGGCAGACCTATGCCCGATCCTTGTCGGAAGCAGCCATCGTCCGGGTGACGAACGATCAGGTGCAGGCGTTCGCGCTGGTCAACCCGTACGACCGCGACATCGAGCAGCAGATCAGCCTGCCTGCTGTCCGCCGCCTGCGGGCCGGGGAGCCGCAGGTGATCGAGGAAGTGGACGGCCGCTTCAAGGCGCTGGTCCCGTTCCCGGGGGAGCGCGACGTGTACCTCTACAGCGCCCGCGTGTTCGACCCGCAGATGACGCTGGCGCGGACGCGCTCGGCTGCGGTGTTGCGCGATTACCAGACGCTGGTGAACCGATCGCGGTCGTTGCAGATCCAGTTCAACGCGGCACTGCTGATCATCTCGCTCCTGATCGTCGGCCTCGCCGTTCTCGTCGCCCTGGCGGTCGCGGATCGACTAGTGCGCCCGGTCGCGCAGCTCGTCGATGCGGCTCGCAAGGTTGCGAGTGGGGATCTGACCGCGCGTGTCGATGCCCCCCGGACGCGCGACGAGGTCGGCGTACTCGCCTCGGCGTTCAACATAATGACGGAGCGGTTGGGGGAGCAGACCAGTGCGCTGGTGGCTGCCAACGAGCAGATCGACAGTAGGCGCGCGCTGATCGAGGCGGTGATGTCGGGTGTCAGCGCCGGCGTCATCTCGGTCGGGTCGGATCGCACCGTGCGCGTGATCAACGCTTCGGCAGCCGACCTGCTCGACACGGATGCGTTGGAGGCCGTTGGACGGCCGCTTTCAGAGGTAGCGGCGGAATTGGACGCCGCGCTCACGAGCGGCGCACGCGAGACGATCGTTCAGTTGCAGGCAGGCGGTGAGGCCAAGACGCTCGCGGTGAAGGTCACGCGCGACGACGGGAGCTTCATCCTCACCTTCGACGATATCACGCAGCAGCTGCTGGATCAGCGACGCGCTGCCTGGTCCGACGTAGCCCGACGGATCGCGCACGAGATCAAGAACCCGTTGACGCCCATCCAGCTTGCCGCCGAGCGTCTGAAGCGCCGGTACGGCCGCCAGATAGAGAACGACGACGGCACCTTCGTCAGGCTCACCGACACGATCGTGCGACAGGTCGGCGACCTGCGGCGGATGGTAGACGAGTTTTCGTCATTCGCCCGTATGCCCAAGCCGATTTTCCACGAGGAATCGATGCTCGACATCGCTCGTCAGGCGGTGTTCCTGCACGAAGTCGCGCACCCCGAGATCGACTTCGTCCTAGAGGCAGACGAGGAGTTGCCGCCCGTCGTGTGTGATCGCCGTCAGTTCGGCCAGGCGCTCACCAATATCGTCAAGAATGCGGTGGAAGCGATTGATGCGGGGCCTGAAAACGAAGGGAAAGGGAAGATTGTCGTCGCCCTGCACGCGACCCCGAACAACCAATTCTCGTTAACCGTCAGCGACAACGGCATCGGCCTTCCCGTTGAGCGCGACCGGATTGTTGAGCCATATATGACGACGCGCGCTCGCGGCACCGGCCTCGGGCTCGCGATCGTGAAGAAGATCGTGGAGGAGCATTTTGGCGCCATCAGCTTTGGCGACCGTCCCGGCGGCGGCACGATCGTGACGATTACCCTCGACCTCAACGTGCTCGCCGCACTCGCGGGCGAAAACGACGGCGATAGTTTCGCCGGCAGCGAAGAAAGTCAGCGCCAGGCCATGCTCACCCGTAATGGAACAGCCCGCTCATGAAGCTCGATATCCTCGTCGTTGATGATGAAACCGACATCCGTGATCTCGTCTCCGGCGTTCTTGAAGACGAAGGCTATGAGACGCGGGGCGCGGCCGACAGCGACGGGGCGCTTGAAGCGATCGCGGCGCGACGTCCGTCGCTGGTCCTGCTCGACGTTTGGCTCCAAGGTTCCCGGCTCGATGGCCTCGAATTGCTGGATGTGATCAAGCAGCGTGATCCCACGCTGCCGGTGCTGGTGATCTCCGGCCACGGGAACATTGACACGGCGGTGGCGGCGATCCGCCGCGGCGCCGTCGACTTCATCGAAAAGCCGTTCGAGGCGGAGCGGCTGCTGTTCCTGGTGGAGCGCGCGACCGAGACGGAGCGCCTGCGCCGGGAAGTCGCATCGCTGCGCGCATCGGCCGGGCGTGAGGACGACCTGACGGGCAGCTCGGCCGCAATCAACACGGTGCGTGCGACGCTGAAGCGTGTCGCATCCACCGGCAGCCGCGTGCTCATCACTGGCGGTCCTGGCATCGGCAAGGAGGTCGCCGCACGGCTGCTCCACGGGTGGAGCCAGCGCGCGTCGGCGCCGTTCATCATCGTCAGCGCAGCGCGCATGACGCCCGAGCGAGTCGATGAGGAATTGTTCGGGGCAGAGGAGGGGGGCGAGCTGGTTCGCCCGGGCCTCCTCGAGCAGGCTCACGGCGGTACTTTGTTCCTCGACGAAATCGCCGACATGCCGATTGCGACGCAGGCGCGCATTCTGCGCGTGCTGACCGACCAGAGCTTTACGCGGGTGGGCGGCCAGCGCGTGGTGAAGGTCGACGTGCGCGTGGTTTCCGCCACCGCGCGCAATCTTCAGGACGAGATCGCCGAGGGGCGTTTCCGCGAAGATCTCTACTATCGTCTCAACGTCGTTCCCGTGGCGATCCCCGGCCTGACGGAGCGGCGTGAAGACATTCCGGCGCTGGTCGAGCATTTCGTGGCCCATTACGCATCGGAACGTCGCGTGCCGACGCCGGAGATTGCGCCCGACGCAATGGTTGCGCTGCAATCCTATGAGTGGCCCGGCAACGTGCGCCAGCTGCGCAACGTGGTGGAACGCACGGTCATCCTGGCGCCGGGCAATCGCATCGGACGGATCGACGTCGACCTGCTGCCCCCCGAAGTGCTCGGCAATCCCGGGGAGAGCGGGGGCGGCTTCGGCGCCAATGCGATCATGGGCGCGCCGCTGCGCGAGGCCCGCGAATCCTTTGAGCGCGAGTATCTGCGTGTGCAGATCCGCCGCTTTTCCGGGAACATCTCGCGCACTGCGAGCTTCATTGGCATGGAGCGGTCCGCTCTGCACCGCAAGCTCAAGCTGCTGGGCATCACCGATACGCGCGGCGACGAGTAGCATGGTGGACGCGACGGCTCCTGCGTCCTAAATCAGTCGCGCATCGTCGCGGTGACGGCGCAACGCGGGTATACCCGCCAAGAACAAAGGGCAGGACATGGCCGAGAAACAGAGCTCGCTCCAGGATCTCTTCCTCAACGCGCTTCGGCGCTCCAAAACACCGGTAACGATGTTCCTTGTGAAGGGCGTGAAGCTCCAGGGCATCGTGACGTGGTTCGACAATTTTTCGGTGCTGCTCCGGCGCGACGGGCAGTCGCAGCTGATCTACAAGCATGCCATCTCCACGATCATGCCGGCCTCGCAGGTCGATCTGGAGCCGATTGTGGCGGCAGCGGCCGAGCAGGGTTCGCGCAATGCCTTGCTGCAGGAAATTTTCCTCAACGCGGTCCGGAAGAACCAGGAAAGCGTTACGATGTTTCTGGTGAATGGCGTGATGCTCCAGGGGCAGATCGCTGCTTTCGACCTCTTTTGCATGCTGCTGCAGCGGGATGGCGTGTCGCAGCTGGTTTACAAACATGCGGTGTCGACGGTGCAGCCGGCGCACCCCCTCAACTTGGCCGAGGAACAGGCCGGATCGGACGCTGATTGACCACCGGATTTGAACGCGACGTAGAAGAATTCTCCCGGGGTGCGCGCGCGATCGTGGTGCTGCCCGACATGGGCGGCGCGAGCCGCGACGCGGATGCGAGGCTTGCCGAAACGGCCGGCCTCGCCCTTGCGATCGGCGTCGAAGTGGAAGAGCGCGTCGCACTGCGCGTGCGCCAGCCAAAGGCCGCGACACTCATCGGCAGCGGCCAGGTCGAGGCACTCGCCGAGACGATCCGCGACAAGGAAGTGCAGCTGGCGGTGTTCGACGCTGCGCTTACGCCGATCCAGCAGCGGAACCTGGAAAAGGGGCTCGGGTGCAAGGTCATCGACCGCACCGGGCTCATCCTGGAGATCTTCGGCGAGCGCGCCCGTACGGCTGAGGGACGCCTTCAGGTGGAGCTTGCGCACCTCGACTATCAGGCAGGCCGGCTTGTTCGCAGCTGGACCCACCTTGAGCGCCAGCGCGGCGGCTTCGGCTTTCTTGGCGGCCCGGGCGAGACACAGATCGAGGCGGATCGCCGCCTGATCCGCGACCGGATGGCCCGCTTGCGGCGGGAACTCGAGAGCGTCTCGCGTACGCGCGGGCTGCACCGCGACCGCCGCCAGCGGGCGCCCTGGCCCGTGATTGCGCTGGTCGGCTATACCAATGCCGGCAAGTCGACGCTGTTCAACCGGGTGACCGGGGCCGAGGTGATGGCGGAGAACATGCTGTTCGCCACGCTCGATCCCACGTTGCGCCAGATATCCCTTCCCGGGGTGGACAAGGCGATCCTGTCCGACACGGTGGGCTTCGTCTCCGAGCTGCCGACGCAGCTCGTCGCTGCGTTCAAGGCGACCCTGGAAGAGGTCGTTTCGGCCGACCTGCTGGTGCATGTCCGCGACATCGCGCACCCCGATACCCAGGCGCAGGCCGATGACGTCGAAACGGTGCTGGCAGACATTGGGGTCGACGAAACCATGCCGCGGATCGAGGCATGGAATAAGCTCGACCTGCTCGATCCCGAAGACCGGATCGAACTGGAGGGCGAGGCGGCCCATCGGGAGGACGTCGTCGCGATCTCCGCGCTGAGCGGGGAAGGGGTAGATACCCTGATGCGAGCGATTGCCGATCGCCTGACGCAGGGACACCGGCGGTATCGCATCGCGCTTGCGCCCGAGGATGGCGCCAGCGCCGCCTGGCTCCACGCCCATGGCGAGGTCGTCGACCACTGGATGGATGATGGGCGCTCACTCTATGATGTGCGAATGGCACCGGCCGATTACGATCGGTTCCTCACACGCTGAGTGAGCAAGTAGTGGAGGTGTCAGGTCCGCTCGGCGGATTTGGCAGCCCCCCAGAGCGCTTCCTTCTCGTCGAGCGGCAGGGCAGAAAAGCGCGCGCCGGCTTCTGCTTCCATTGCGGCAAAGCGGCGCTCGAATTTGGCGTTGGCGTCGCGGAGAGCAGCTTCCGCATCGACACCCAGGTGACGCGCCCAGTTCACCACGGAGAACAGCAGGTCACCGACTTCCTCCGAACGGTGCGCTTCATCGGCTTCTTCGATTTCGGCGAGTTCCTCATCGATCTTGGCACGAGGTCCGCTCGGGTCGGGCCAGTCGAAGCCGACGCGGGCCGCACGCTTCTGGAGCTTTTCGGCGCGACTGAGGGCCGGCAGGCCGAGCGCCACGCCTGAAAGCGCACCGTTTGTGGCGTCCGTGGTCTTCTCGTCACGCTCTGCGGCTTTGATCGCTTCCCAGCCGGGGCTGGCAGCGGCATCGCCGAAGATATGCGGGTGGCGCCGTTCCATCTTTTCACTGATCGCCGCGACGACGTCGGGCAGTGCAAACTGGCCAGCTTCTTCCGCGATGCGGCTGTGGAACACCACCTGAAGCAGCAGGTCGCCGAGCTCGTTCTTCAGATCGCCGACATCGTTGCGGGCGATGGCGTCGGCGACCTCATAGGCTTCCTCGATCGTATAGGGTGCGATGGTCGCGAAGGTCTGCGCGCGATCCCATTCGCATCCGAGCTCCGGATCGCGAAGCCGGGTCATGATAGCCACGAGGCGTTCCATCATCAGAACACGCCCCGGAGAAGGATATCGGAAAGTGCGGTAATCTGCATTATGTTAATCCCGCGACGATCTGGGTTCGAGAATGAGGGTATCCCGCTCTACCCGCCAGGACTCGAGCCGCGACAGGAAGTTCATTCCCAAAACGTCGATCTCTCCGAAGCTGGCGGATATGACCACCGGCAAGCTATGGGCCGTAAGCGCACCGATCGTCAGTTCATGAACGGCCCCGCGCTCTGCCGGAACGTCCCCGTTCGCTGTCGACAGCACCACCGGCCGGCCATCGCTCTCTACACCGGCGAGATCCGCCGTCCTTTGCGACAAGGCAGTCACCGTCGCGCCACTGTCGATCAACATGCGGCGCGGATGGCCGTTGACGCTTACGTTCGCCCAGAAATGCCCATCGGCCGATTGGCGGATGCGCACCGTCTCACCGTCGATCGTCTGCTCCTGAAGACCGAGCCGGCTCCCGATATTCCCGAAGATCCCTCCGAGCTCGTGGCGATATGCCACGACTACAAGGACCAGAACGCCGATGACTGCCCAGGCAAGCAGCGAGCGAAGGAGCGTCCCGGCCCGAGGCCGCTGCGCGGCCAAGGCTGAGATTGCCAGCACCAGCACGCCGACACCCCACAGCAGCTGCGCCTGGTTGTCTGCGTTCACGCGGTCCGTTCCAGCCCGTCATAGCCGGGTTCGACGTGCTCCGGCAGTCGCGACTTCAAGGTTCGATAGTCGAGGCTGTGGTCCATGTGGATCAACACGGCGCGTGGATTTCCGCAGGCTGCGATCAGCTCCAGCGCTCCATCGACGGTAGGATGCGTCGGATGGGGCGCGTCCCGCAACGCGTCGACGACCATCAGGTCGCACCCCCGGTACAGATCGCGCATCGCGGCGGTCGCCTTATGGAAATCCGTCGCGTAGACGATGGAGCGCCCGTCGTGGTCGAACCGGAGTCCTGCCGAAGATATCGTGCCGTGGGGCTGATCCGTTACCGATACGTCGATGTCGCCGATCCGCAGTCGATCCGGCAGAACCTCCGCCTCGACGGTCGCACGATATCCATCGCGGCCGAAAAAGACATAACCGAAGCGCTTCTGGAGCACGTCGAGCGTCGCCGCGCGGGCGTAGCCGCGGACCGGTCGTCCACGGACATGGAACACTTGGCGGAGATCGTCGATGCCGTGACAATGGTCGGCGTGATCATGGGTCCAAAGCACCGCGTCGACGTCGCTGACCTGAGCGTCCAGCAACTGCTGCCGCATATCCGGACCTGTATCGATGAGGATGCGGGTGGTGGCGGTTTCGATCAGCGCCGAGACGCGGGTGCGGCGATTGCGCGGATCCGTCGGATCACAGTCACCCCAGTCTCCGCCGATCCGCGGGACGCCGGACGATGTTCCGGAGCCGAGGATGCGGATCTTCACGCTACGGTTTTCGCAAACAGCGCGTGAAAGTTGGCGCGGGTCGCGTCGGCGAGTTCGTCGGCGTCCTCACCCCGCAGTTCGGCGAGGAAGCGGCAGGTGTCCGCGACATAGGCCGGCTCACCGGGGCGGCCGCGATGGGGCACCGGTGCCAGGAACGGCGCATCGGTTTCCACCAGCAGTCGCTCACGCGGGAGCCAGCGCGCCGTCTCCTGGAGTTCGCGCGCATTCTTGAACGTGACGATGCCCGAGATCGAGATATAGAACCCGAGATCAAGGGCTTGGCGGGCGAAGTCGCCAGTCCCGGTGAAGCAGTGGATCACGCCGGTGAAGGCGCCCTTCCCCAGTTCCTCTTTCAGGATCCGCGCGGTATCAGCCTCTGCGTCGCGGGTGTGGACGACCACCGGCAACCCGGTTTCGCGACAGGCGGCGAGATGTGAGCGGAAGCTCGCTTGCTGCCGGTCGCGATCCGAATGCTCGTAATAATAGTCCAGTCCGGTTTCGCCCAGGCCGACGACACGCGGGTGCGCCGCACGCTCTACCAGGCGCTGCGTGCCCACATCGGGATATTGATCCGCCTCATTGGGGTGGATGCCGACGGTCGCCCAGACATCCCCTTCCCGCTCAGCCGTCGCGATCACCGCATCCCATTCGCTTTCGCGCGTGGAAATGTTGAGCATCGCCACCACGCCGGAACTGCGCGCACGGGCCAGCACTTCGCCCTGTTGTTCTGCGACGCCCTTGTAGTTCAGGTGGCAGTGGCTGTCGGCAAGCTTCATGCGGTTTCCGTGACTTCCTGCAGGGTCAAGCGTGGGAAGATGGGCGCTGGTGGCGCAATGCGGAAGCCCGCTTCGCTTGCGCGCTGATACCACCCGCCGTCGTCAAGCGCAGCATGGTCGCGAGCATCCTGCCCAAGCTGGTCAAGCACCCGTCCCGCGGAAGTCGGGATCACCGGCCACACCACGATCGCAAGATCGCGTATCGCGCGCACCAGCGTGCCCAGCACTGCGTGCATGCGTTCCGGATCGGTCTTGCGCAGCGACCAAGGCGCCTGTGCGTCGATATACTGGTTGCAGGCAAAGACGCCGCGCATCCAGCTCTCCAGGGCCTGCGATAGCGATAGCTCTGCGAACTCACGCCGGAACTGCGCGCCCGCTTCCGCGACCTGTTCCAGCAGTGCGGCATCGGCCGGATCGCTGCGGCCGGGAAGCGGCAGCGCGCCTTCCAGGTTCTTGGCGATGAACGACAGCGTGCGCTGCGCCAGATTGCCGAAACTGTTGGCAAGATCGGCGTTGGCGCGGGTCACGATCGCTTCGTCCGAGAAGGTCCCGTCCTGCCCGAAACTGATGTCGCGCATCAGGAAATAGCGAAGTGCGTCGACGCCGTAGAGCTCGGCGAGCGCCATCGGATCGACGACATTGCCTGTCGACTTCGACATCTTTTCGCCGCGGTTCAGCAGGAAGCCGTGCCCGAACACGCGACGCGGCAGAGCGAGTTGGGCGGACATCAGGAACGCCGGCCAGTACACGGCGTGGAAGCGAACGATGTCCTTGCCGATGAGGTGCAGGTCGGCGGGCCAGAAGCGCGCGGTGTCGCCGCCGTCGGGATAGCCGGCGCCGGTCAGGTAGTTGGTCAGTGCATCGACCCACACGTACATGACGTGCCCGGGGCTCCCCGGAACCGGTACTCCCCAGTCAAAGCTGGTGCGCGAGACCGACAGGTCGGCAAGGCCACCCTCCACGAAGCGAAGCACCTCGTTGCGGCGACTTTCAGGCTGGATGAACTCCGGATTTGCCGCGTAGAAATCCAGCAGCCGCTGCTGATACTTCGAAAGCCGGAAGAACCAGGTCTCCTCGGCGGTCCACTCCACGGGGGTGCCCTGCGGAGAGAGGCGAACGCCCCCTTCCTCGTCGGTCAGTTCCTTCTCTTCGTAGAAGGCCTCGTCTCGGACCGAGTACCAGCCCTCGTAGCGCGACAGATACAGGTCGCCCGCGCCCGCCATCGCCTGCCAGATGGCCTGGCTCGCGGCATAATGCGCGGGCTCTACCGTGCGGATGAACCGGTCATAGGAAATATCAAGCCTGTCTGCCATCTCATGGAAATAGCTCGACATTTCGTCCGCCAGATCGCGCACTTCCATGGCGCGCTTGCGGGCGGTCTGGACCATCTTGAGACCGTGCTCGTCGGTGCCCGTCTGGAAGCGGACATCGCGGCCCGCCTGTCGGTGGAAACGCGCGATCGCGTCGGCGGCGATCATCTCATAGGCATGGCCGATATGCGGCTTGCCGTTGGGATAATGGATCGCGGTGGTGATGTAATAGGGCTCGGCCATGCCGTGTCCCCTAGTGCATCGCTCCGCGGGATTGAAGCCCGTCCTGCGGTGCAAGTCGCGCCAGAATGCCTGCCATCTCGAACACGGTCCCCTGCGCGTCGAGCGACAATGCCGGCGCAGCTGCCGCAAGGGCCCGTGCGGCCTGGTATGCCTCCAGCGCCGTGCGGAGCTCCGACCCGGTGCGCAGGCGTGCAGTCGCCGCAATGAAGCTGGGCGCGCGTTCCAGAAACGCTTCATAGCGCGCCTGGGCGGCCTTGCCGGCAAGAGCCTTGGCAAGCCTGCTGCGCTGCGCA
The DNA here is from genome assembly GCF_049311085.1 of Sphingomonas sp. 3-13AW. NCBI lineage: Bacteria > Pseudomonadati > Pseudomonadota > Alphaproteobacteria > Sphingomonadales > Sphingomonadaceae > Sphingomonas > Sphingomonas sp. 3-13AW. The sequence goes on from NZ_JASNVZ010000002.1 coordinate 159,606, forward strand.
TTGCTGGGGTCCCCATCCTGCGCGATGGTTGCCATCGCTCGCTCGATCGCGGCGACGTCGAGCCCCGCAAATGTGAGGGCGCGCCCGGCAGAGCCGTCGCCGCCGCGGACAAGCGCGTCACACTCGACCTCGCTGACGTCGGGCATGGCCTGGCGCACCACGGTTGCGACCTCTTCGTCCGACAGCCGTTCGAACCGCAGCAAGCGGCAGCGGGAGCGGATTGTCGGCAGCAGGCGGCCGGCGGCATGGCTTACCAGCAGGAAGATGGTGCCGGCGGGCGGCTCTTCCAGATTCTTGAGCAACGCGTTGGCCGCCGCTGTTTCAAGATCGTCGATCGAGTCGATCACCACGACCCGCCGCTCGGACAAAGAAGGCTTCGTCGCGAACAGCGGCTGCAGTGCCCGCACCTGCGCGATCGGGATACTCCGCGCGAGGTTCTCGTCGGGTTTCGCCGGATCCTTGGGCTGGCGCGCCATCTCCCGGTAATCGGGGTGGGAGCCGGCCGCGATCAGCGACGCCGTACGGTCCTCGATCGGCAGCGGCCCGCCCCTGATCGGGATCCGCGGGTTGGCGGCATGGGCCAGCAGCCGCGCAGCCGCGATCCGGGCAAAGCTCGCCTTGCCGACGCCCTCGGGACCAGTCAGCAGCCATGCGTGATGAAGGCTGCCGCCTTCCGCCGCCGTGAAGAAGGCGTCGTGCGCGGCCGCGTTGCCGACCAGTTCGTTCACGGCAACAGGTCGGACAGCGCGTCCATCAGCCGTCCGGTCACGGCATCCGGCGAGCCGCTGGCGTCGACCCGGCGAATGCGGTCGCCCTCGGCGTCCGCAATGCGATCAAAGGCTGCGGCGACCTGCGCGTGGAACTCCGATCCCCGTGCGCCGAAGCGATCGGCAATCCCTTGGTCCCGCTCGAGCGCGCGCTCTTCGCCGGTCCCGGCCGGCAGCGTCAGCAGCAGCGTACGGTCCGGCAAAAGCCCCTTCGAGCCGAAGGCGTGCAGCGCCAGGATCGCCGCGTCATCGATCCCCTGGCCGCCCTGATAAGCGCGGGTGCTGTCGATGTAGCGATCGCACAGCACCCATTGCCCGGCTTCCAGCGCCGGCCGGATTCGCTTTTCGACATGGTCCGCGCGCGCCGCGGCGAACAGCAGGGCTTCGGCGTGCGGGCTCCAGCGGCTCACCTCCCCCTGCATCAACAGGCCGCGGATCGCCTCTGCACCTTCGCTGCCGCCCGGCTCACGCGTGACGACGACGTGCACACCGCGTGCTTCCAGCGCGGCGGCAAGGCGGGCGGTTTGGGTCGACTTGCCGACGCCCTCACCGCCCTCCAGCGAGATGAACTGGCCGCTCAAGCGCCGAACAGCGCCATCAGCCCCGCCCATGCGCGGCCGAAGAAGCCTGCCTCATCCACGTCCTTCTCCGCGACGAGCGGCAGGCGCTGCGGGTCCATCCCGGGCGAAGTGATCACCAGATCGGCAATGTGCTGCCCGGCCTTGATCGGCGCGCGGATCGGTCCCTGATAGACGACCGTGCCGGCGAGCTCCGTGGCGGCGCCTGCCGGGACGGTTACGTTCAGGTCGCGGGGCGCGACCAGACCGACCTTGCTGCTGTCGCCCATCTGGACATCGGCGGTCTCGACGAGCTTGCCCTTCTTTGCGATCGGGCGGGCGCGCCAGGCGCGGAAGCCCCACTCCATGAAGCGCACCGACTCCGCAATGCGCTGATTGGAACTCGTGAGGCCGGCGAGCACCATCACCAGGCGACGGCCGTTCTGCTCGGCCGAACCGGTGAAGCCATAGCCAGCCTCCTGCGTGTGGCCGGTCTTCAGGCCGTCGGCCCCGGCGACCCGGCCCAGCAGCGGGTCGCGATTGGCCTGGGTGATGGCGTTGCCGGCGCCCAGCGTCTTGCCCCAGGTGAAGCTCTCCAGCGAGTAGAAGCGCTTGTAGAGATCGGGGAAGTTCTGGATCGTGGCGGAGGCGAGCTTCGAAAGATCCCGCGCGCTGACGAAGGTGCGGCCTTCATCCGGCCAGCCGTTGGACGTGCCGAACTGGCTGTTCGTCAGCCCCAGTTCCTTGGCGCGCTGGTTCATCAGGCTCGTGAACGCCTCTTCGGTGCCCGCAACACCTTCCGCAAGCACGACGCAGGCGTCGTTTCCGGAAAGGGTGATGATGCCCTTCAGCAGATCGTCGACGCTGACCTGTTCATTGGGGGACAGGAACATCGTGGAGCCCGCGGCGGGGCCGTGCCAGCGCTTCCACGTCTCCGGCCGAACCGTGAACTTCTGGTCGAGCTTGAGCTCGCCCTTCTTGATCAGGTCGAACGCGACATAGGCGGTCATCATCTTTGCCATCGAAGCCGGCGGCATCCGCCTGTCGGCATCCTTGGCATAGAGGATCGCGCCCGAAGACAGGTCCTGCAGATAGGCAACGGGAGCCGGCGTTTCGAACGGCGGCGGGGCAGCGACCGACGGCGTTACGGCGACGGCGGAGAGCAGGACGGCAGTGATCAGCTTCTTCATCGTGGGATGTCCAGGGCCTTGGTCAGTCGTTGCGAATAAGTTTTGCGTCACCATAGCCGCGGGCGATGGCTTGCGCACGCGCGCGTTCTGCTGCGGCCGCGCTTGAAAATGGTCCCATCCGCACGCGCACCAGCGAGCCGGCGGGAACGGTGAAGCCACCGAGCTCGCGTGCCAGCGCTTCCGCGCGGGTTGCGTCTGAAAGGGCCGCCACCTGGACCGCCCAGCCGCCTTCTGCTGCCGGTGCGCCAGCGGGCGCCGGCGCGCTAGGAAGAGACGACAGCTGGCTCGGCGGCAGGTCGACGGTCGCGATCGGCGCCGGGCCTGCCGGCGGAACGGAGGGAATGGATGGCTGTACCGCAGGCCGTTCCACCGGTGCGCCGGTGGGCGCTGGCGGAAGGCGTTTCCGGAGCGCGGCGAGCAGGACTTGTGGCGCGTCGATGCGGGTCAGGCTGCCGCCCGCCGCCGCAGCGCGATCCTGCGGCGCGACGGTGACTTCCCGGACGCGGACGGGTGCGCCAGCTTCGCCAACCCCAAAGGCTTGTGCAGCGACGGGTGACAGCGTGAGGATATACCCCGCCGGCACCTCGGCCTGTTTACCGACCCTCGCTACCACCGTACGGCCCGTCCGGAGCAGCGTCAGTTCGACGAAGCTCCCCACCGGCAGCGTCGGATGGACAACGAACACGTCCTGCGCCGCATCGGCGGATCGCTCCGTCGCAGCCCAGCCGACGGCGTCATACCGCGTCTGCACCGACATCGCTTCGCCGCCCACCGGCGTGTTCATGTTTGCCGCGGCCGGCTGCTGCGGCGCGGGCGGCAAGGAATTGCCAGCACATCCCGACAGCAGCAGCACGGCAACCGCGCTAGCGTGCGACTTCATCGGCCAGCAGCCCCACGGAAAGCGCGTAGAAGTTCGAGCAGTTGTAATCCAGGATTACGCGATAGTTGCCGGTGAGCAGGTACGCCGTCTTGCCGGGGCCATCTGGCTCCAGCAACGTCGCCTGGATGCTGTCGTCCGGCCAGCGACCGGTAAGCGGCGCCACGCCAAGCCGCCGCCATTCGGCCATGGTCCGCCAACGGGTATGCCGTTCATGGACGCGGGGGCATCGCGGCGAGCGCGTAGGCGATGTCAGCGCCCCGCGATCCAGCCCCGCCGGAACCGTCACGGCGACGCCCCAGGGCTGCCCGGCACGCCAGCCGGCGTTCACGAGATAGTTGCCGATCGAAGCCAGCGCGTCGGCTGCGTTGGTCCAGATGTCCGCACGCCCGTCGCCATCCCCATCCCGCGCCAGGCGCAGATAGATGGACGGGAGGAACTGCGGGTATCCCGTGGCCCCAGCCCAGCTTCCCTTCAGGCTGTCGCGCGGAACCCCGCGATCGACCATCTTCATGGTCGCGATCAACTCGGGCTCGAACAGGGTGCGGCGACGCCCTTCATAGGCGAGCGTTGCAAGCGAGCGTGGCAGGTCGAAGTTGCCGGTATAGCCGCCATAGTTGGTCTCATGGCCCCAGATCGCGACCATGATTGATTCGGGAACGCCGGTTTCCTGCTCGATGCCCATCAGCTTGGGCCGCTGTGCGCGATAGGCGTCGCGGCCGCGGCTGATCCGTGCGGCATCGACGTGCCTCGCCTTGTACGGCGCAAAGGCAGGAATGCTGCTGGGACTGGTGCCGCCGGGCTGGCCGCGGTCGAGCTCAACCACTCGGGGATTATAGGTAAGCCCGCTCAGTACGGACGCGATCGCGCGATCGCTTACCCCTTCGGCGCGCGCCTTGGCGGCAACGCCCCGAAGATAGGTCTGAAAACCAGCCTCATCCTGCGCTGCGGCCGAGCCGCTGAACGTCATCATCCCTGCAAGGGCGAGCAGCCCCTTGCCCCATTTACGCATACTAGGCTCCCGCACGTGAAACGGCTCTGTGCCACAGGCGAGACGCCGGGCGAAACCCCTTAACCGTCAGGAGACTTGCACAAACCCGACAAGCCGCCGTAAGCGCGCTGTGTGCGGAGACATGGCCGGGCGGTTCAAGGCAGCGGTCTTGAGAGCTGCCCGCCGGTATCGGTATGGAAGAGTGTCCGAGTGGTTTAAGGAACCGGTCTTGAAAACCGGCGAGCGGGTAACCGTTCCGTGGGTTCGAATCCCACCTCTTCCGCCGAACCCCTGCCGTTTTGGGACCCTTTTGTTCATCAGCGCTGCGAGTGGAGCGTCCGTATGACGCAGGCGAGAACCGCGTACGCGATGGTCGCGGCTACGGCTGCCCTCCAAGTACTGTTACCGGTGTTGCGGCCTGTCATCGGCCGGTATCGCTGCTATCCGGAGAATGGTCGCCCGGATAACGGAGGTGCGATATGAAATATCTAGTCGCGGGCACGCTTGCGCTGCTCGTCGCTGCGCCCGCCGCGGCGCAGTCCGGCCCTTCAGTGACCTCAGGCGGGCGCGTCGAAGCACGCTTCGGGTGGGACCGGGCCGAATTCAAGGACAGGATCTTCGCCGGAGATCTGGCAATAGAGCGCAAGGACGGCAAGAGCGGCATCGCCTATGGCGTCGAGGCCGGGTACGACTACGTCCTGGACACGTCGCCCATTCTGATCGGCGCCTATGCCGGCCTCGCGGGGTCGAATATCAAGGATTGCGAGCGCACTCCCTTCGGCGATCGCTTCTGCCTGAAGCGTGGCCGCAACATCACGGTAGGCGCCCGTGTTGGTTACGTCTTGAGCCGCGGTGTCGTGTATTTGAAGGGTGGCTACTCGAATAGCCGGCTGAAGCAAAAATATACGGATGCGGATTTTCCGGAGCTCAATTTCAACGAGGGAAAGAACTTTGGTGGCTTCCATCTTGGCGCCGGTGGTGAAGTGATGATCACCGACAGCGTCTACGGCAAGCTCGAATATGTCTACACCGACTATTCAAACGAGAAGTCCTTTGACGACGGGGTGTACGAGAATTTCGGGTCAAAGCGGCATCAGATTGTCGCGGGCGTGGGCCTCCGCTTCTGACGAATCTGGGCGGCGAGCAGCAGGGATAGCATGTTGCAACCGTCGAGCCCACTCGCCGCCCCGCCTGTTGCGCAGGCTCGGACCTTGGTGCGAGGCTATAGCCGCAGGGTGAACACCGGCCGGTAGAGTTCGCTCGAATTGCGGGTGGCAGAGTGGTCGACTCAGCGGCCTGCAAAGATAGCGAAGGGGTAACTCCTTCGCTGGGTTCCAATCCCACTTTCGCCGCCAACCGGTTCTGCGGCGCGTCTAAACAATCGTGCTTGGCGCCAGTTCCATCACGATAGAAATTTCCCTCGGGTTGAAGTATATCCCCCGCCGGGGACCCGACTGAACGATGCATTTAGACCTTCTCACCTTGTATGGTCTCGCCATCGGGACGTTGCTGGTTAGCGCGGCGATGACGCTGTGGGAGCGGCAGGCCCGGCCTGAACGATCGACGGCGCTCGGCATCTGGGCTGGCGGATATGCGCTGCTCGCCGCGGGTTGCGGCCTGGCGATCGCGCGGACGCATCTGCCCGCACCCGGGGGCTGGGCGCTAAGCAACCTCGTGATCCTGTCGGGATATCTGCTGATCCTGAACGGTATCGGGCACGTCAACGGGCGACGGTACGGCCAGCTGTCGGCAGGGATCCTTGCGGTGGTGGCCCTGGTCTGGGCAGCCGGCGGGTTCGCGAACCAGGCGATGTTCTGGAATTACTGGTCGGCATTCCCGATTGCGCTGGCGTGCGGCCTTGCCGCTCGGGAGCTCCTGCGGGACGGGCCGCTGCGCTCGATGCGCTCCCTACCCCTCCCTGTCGCGATCACCGGGGGGCACGCGATCTTCTATGCGTTCCGGTCCCTGGTGCTGCCGGTGCTGGTGGCGCATCACGGCGGGGATATCCTGCCAGCGGTTGGCGAAGCCACATTGTACGAGGGCGTGCTCTACTCGGTGGCGATGCCAATGGCATTGCTCGCGCTGGTGCGCGAGGAGGCGCAGGGGCATCTGTTGGCCGCATCGCGCACGGACTTTCTGACCGGCCTTGGCAATCGCCAACGCTTCTTCGAGGAAGGCGTCCCGATGCTGCGTGGAGACGCGCCCCTGTCGCTGCTCGCCTTCGACCTGGACCATTTCAAGACGATCAATGACCGCTGGGGCCATGCCGCGGGCGATGAAGTGTTGAAGTCCTTTGCGCGCGTGGCGCGGGAAATCGTCGGCAAGGACGCGCTGCTCGTCCGCCTCGGCGGCGAGGAATTTGCAGCGCTGTTGCCCGGAGAGGATAGTTGGGGTGCGCAGCAAGTCGGCGAGGCGGTCGCACGGCGTCTCGCCGCCACCGGCAATGGCGAAGACGGCCGCATCCGCGCGACCGTCAGCGTGGGTGTTGCCGAATACGGGGTTGATGGCTCGGACCTGCAGACCCTCATGTCTACGGCTGACCGCGCCCTCTATGCCGCCAAGGCGATGGGTCGCAACCGGACGGCTTTTGCCCGCCCGCTGACACTCGTCACCCACGCTTGAGATCGCCCGCCAGGGTCTCGCAGGGAACCTCTCCTTCCCTCCGCGCGCTTTGTGCGGGCAATCGATAGGAGGTGCCTGTGGCAACTACGAACGAAGTCATCCGTCCACTTTTCATCGTCGGCCTGCGCGATGTGCACGCGGTGGAGCATCAGGCACTGGCTCTGATCGACCGCCAGCTCGATCGGCTGAAGAATTACCCTGAGGTAGAGGCCCGCCTGCGCAGCCACCGCACGGAAACCGAGCAACAGATCAGCCGCGTAGAGCAGATCCTGGCCGATCTTGGCGAAAGCCATTCGAGCATCAAGGATCTGGGCCTCACCATTTCAGGCAACCTCGCCGCGCTCAGCCACACCATCGCCGGCGACGAGATCATCAAGAACAGCTTTGCCAATTTCGCGTTCGAGAACTTCGAGATCGCGAGCTACACCGGCCTCATCACGCTCGCGCAGGATGGCGGGTTCGGCAACGTCACCTCGTTGCTGGAACAGTCGCTTGCGGAGGAACAAGCGATGGCCGACTTCGTGATCGGCGGCATTCCAAAGATCATGCGCACCTTTGTCGACCTGAAGGTCGCGGGCGAAGACGGCAGCCGCTGATCCCTGGCTGGACGTTCACCCCGAAAAGGACCTGTCATGCCCCTGGCCCCTGACCCCCGTGGCCGCCCGCCGATCAAGCGCCTTGCGATCATTCTCGTGATCGTCGTCTTGGTCGCTGTTGTCGTCTTCGTGGGCTATAACATCAGCCATTATCAGCAGATCAACGAAGAGGGGCCTTCCGGCCAACCGGCGCCGGCTGCGCAGCAGCAGGCTCCGTAACGGCAAGCCGCTTGCAAGACCTTCGGGTCCGCAAGCGGCGCTTGCCCGCGGGCACTGGCTATACGTCCACCGCGCTAGCCACCCGATCTTCCCCGCCGAACACGCGCAGATAGCGGGCGATCTCGTCCGGTTCGCCGGTCGCCTTGGCGGGATTGTCTGAGAGTTTCACCGCGGGGCGACCGTTCACCCGCGTGACCTTGCAGACAAGCGAAATCGGCTCCAGCCCGTGTGCGCCGTCCGGGTCACAATCCCGAAAATCGTTGGTGAGGTTGGTGCCCCAGCCAAAGCTCATCCGCACGCGCCCGTGGAAATGGCGATACACCTGCTCGATCGTGTCGACGTCCATCCCGTCCGAGAAGATCAGCAGCTTGGTACGCGGATCGACGCCGTGCTTCTGCCACCACGCCAGGATCTGCTCGCCTGCGGGGATCGGCGGCGCGCTGTCGGGACGGAAGCCGGTCCAGTCCGCTACCCAGCGAGGCGCGTTGGCTAGGAACGCCGTCGTGCCATAGGCGTCCGGCAAGGCGACCAGCAAGTTGCCGCCGTAATGCTGGCGCCATTGTTCGAGGACGCGATACGGCGCCCCGGCGAGCTCGGCGTCGTTGTTGGACAACGCTGCCTCCACCATCGGCAGCTCATGCGCATTGGTGCCGATCGCCTCCAGGTCCGCGTCCATCGCCAGCAGGACGTTGGAGGTGCCGATGAAACGGCTCCCCAGCCCCTCCTTCAGGGCATCCACGCACCAGCGCTGCCACAGGAAACCGTGGCGGCGGCGGGTGCCGAAGTCCGACAGAACCAGATCGGGCAGTGCGCGCAGCCGCTCGACCTTTTGCCAAAGCTTCGCCTTGCCGCGGGCATAGAGCACATCGAGCGCAAAGCGGCCCTTGTCCTGCATCGCGGCCCGGGCACGGAGCTCGTTGAGGATGGTGAGCGCAGGGATTTCCCACATGGTCGTGTGGGTCCAGGGGCCTTCGAAGCGCAGCGCATATTGGCCGTCCTGCTTCTCCAGCACATAGGGGGGCAGCTGGAACTCCGAAAGCCACTGGATGAAGTCCGGGCTGAACATCCGCGCCGTTCCATAGAAGCTGTTGCCGGCGAGCCAGATCAACTCCTTCTTGGCGAAGCGCACCGTGCGCGCGTGATCCAGCTGCGCGCGAAGCTCGGCTTCGTCGATCACATCGGCGAGACGGACCGACCGGGTCCGGTTGATGACGGAAAAGGTCGCCTGGACGTCCGGATACACGTTCCGGATCATCTGCAGCATCAGCAGCTTGTAGAAGTCGGTGTCCAGCAGGCTGCGGACGATAGGGTCGAGCCGGAAATTGTGATTATAGGTCCGGGTGGCGATGTCGGTGAAGACCATCGGGGACATCCTGTGCAGTGGCGCGCGGTCAAAGCCGCGCCGGCTATGCCCCTCGTCGCGAGAGAGCATCTCCACTGCAAGCCCTGCAGGGGCCGGAAAGTTGCTGCCCGGCCCCGCTGCGCGGAAGCCGGGCAGGCTGGATCAGAGTGCGCGAACGGTTACCGGAACCTCGGCTTCCCGCGCGAGCGGGTTGCGCAGAGGCAGGGTAAACGGCGCGGCTTCGATCTCGAACACGTCGCCGGTTTCCGTCTTCACGCCATCGCTGAACGACAGCGTTGCCGTGCCGAAGAAGTGGATGTGGATGTCGCCCGGACGGCGAAACAGTGCGTATTTGAAGTGATGCGCTTCCAGGTTCGCCAGCGTGTGGGACATGTTGTCCTCACCCGAAAGGAACGGCTTTTCCCAAAGAACCTCGCCGTTGCGGAGAATGCGGCTGCTGCCGCGCACGTCCGACGGCGGCGTGCCGACGACGATCTCCGGCCCTAGCGACGCCTGCCGCAGCTTGGAATGTGCGAGCCACAGATAGTTGTGACGCTCGGTCACGTGATCGCTGAACTCGTTGGCGAGGCACAGGCCCAGGCGGAACGGCGTTCCGTCCGGACCGATCAGGTAGATGCCTGCCAGTTCGGGCTCTTCGCCGCCATCCTGCGCGAACGCCGGCATCGACAGCGGAGCACCCGGTGCAACCAGCTGCGATCCATCGCCCTTATAGAACCATTCCGGCTGCTGGCCGACCTGGCCGGGAGCGGGCTTGCCGCCCTCGACGCCTTCCAGGAACATCCGCATCGAGTCCGTCTGCTTTTCGGCAGAAGCGGCCTCGCGGTGCATCTTGTCACGGCCTTCGGCAGAGCCGAGGTGCGTGAGGCCGGTGCCCGTCATCACGACGTGCGCCGGATCCTCATGGTCGATCGGCGCGATCAGGTGTCCGGCTGCGAACTCTGCGGCGAGGTCGACCGAAGCCCCCTCCCCGCAAGCTTTCACCGCATCCGCAAGGCTGGTGCCCTCGGCAATGGCGCGGGCGGCAAGCGCCCGCACACTGTCGACACCCGGCACGATCGCAGCTCGGTCGCCCTGGGCCGCGATCACCGATCGCGTGCCGTCGGGCCCCCGATGCTGCAACAAACGCAACGTCATCCTAATTCCTCCCCTAATCGAACGCCGCGGTTGCGGTCGCCGGGATTGATCAATCGTTCTGAAGCTTGCCGTCGATCAGGCGCGGCAGGCCGGCCTGGGCACCGTCGCGCAGATCCTGCGGCAGCAGTTCCGGCAGCAGGTTCTGGTACGACACCGGACGCAGGAAGCGATCGATGGCGAGGCTGCCGACCGAAGTCGTGCGACCATCGGACGTGGACGGGAACGGCCCGCCATGAACCATGGCATGCGTCACCTCCACGCCGGTCGGCCAACCATTGGCGAGGATGCGGCCCGCCTTGCGCTCAAGCACCGGCACCATCCGCGCTGCCAGCTCGGTATCGCCGGCATCCATGTGCAGCGTCGCCGTCAGCTGACCCTCGGACGCGACCAGAACCTGACGGAGTTCCTCTTCGTTGCGGCAGCGCACCAGGATCGACGACGCACCGAACACTTCGTGCCCAAGCGCCTTGTCGGCCAGGAAAGCCTCTGCCGTGGTCGAGAAGAACGCGGCCTGACCCTGGGTCACGCCCTCACCCACCTTGCCGCGTGCGATCGTCTCGACGTTCGCGTGCGAGGCGAGGTTCTCGACGCCCTGGCAATATGCCTGGTGGATGCCCGGGGTGAGCATCGTGCTCGCGCCTGCGTCGGTCAGCGCGGTACGTGCTGCCTCGACGAACGCGTCCAGCCCTTCGCCTTCGATCGCGAGTACCAGGCCCGGATTGGTGCAGAACTGGCCGGCGCCCATCGTCAGCGAGCCGACAAAGGCGGTGCCGAGCGCTGCGCCGCGCGCCTTGAGCGCCTCCGGCATCAGCAGCACGGGGTTGATGCTCGACATCTCGGCATAGACCGGGATCGGAACCTCGCGCGCCTGCGCGAGCTTGACCAGGGCCAGGCCGCCCGCACGCGAGCCGGTGAAGCCGACCGCAGTGATGCGCGGATCCTGGACCAGCTGCGAACCGAGCTCGTTGCCGGGACCCACGAGGTGCGAGAACACACCCTCGGGAAGACCGGAAGCAGCCACCGCGCGGCGGATGGCGTCGGCAACCAGTGCGCCCGTCGCGGGATGCGCCGGGTGACCCTTCACGACGACCGGGCAGCCTGCCGCGAGTGCCGAGGCGGTGTCGCCACCGGCGGTCGAGAAGGCGAGCGGGAAGTTGGATGCGCCGAACACGGCAACCGGGCCCAGCGGGATCATGCGCAGGCGCAGGTCAGGGCGCGGCAGCGGCTGACGATCCGGAAGCGCGGGATCGATGCGCAGGCCAAGCCAGCCGCCGGCACGGACCACGCCGGCAAACATCTTGAGTTGACCGACGGTACGTCCGCGCTCACCCTCCAGGCGCGCGCGCGGCAGGCCGCTCTCCCGCATGGCCGTTTCGATCAGTTCATCGCCAATCGCGAGAATCTCTTCGCCGATCTTTTCCAGGAACGCCGCGCGGGTCTCGCGGTCGGTCGAACGATACACGTCGAATGCTGCTTCGGCTGCTGCACAGGCGGCTTCGACATCTGCCGGGCCGTGAACAGCGAACGGCTCACCGTAAGGCTGGCCCGTGTCGGCGGAGATTGAGCGAAAGCCGGTATCGCTGGCCCGGTCGAGGGTTGCGGTCTGGTTGGTCATGGTGGCTCCTTATTTACTCGGACATATTAAAGCGGTGCCGGCTTGGCAATCGTTCGTTCCGCATACAAAACACAACTACGGCCTGAATGGGGAGATAGGGATGACCGATGCGAAGGGCGAGGGCGACGCGACGAATGCGGCGACACCCGCGGCGCGTCGACCGCGCGGAACGGGCCGGCGGCTGCGAGGCGCAATCGCGCACAAGCTTGGGCTGGCCATCGTATCCGGCGAATATGCTCCGGGAGATACGCTCTCGGGAGAGGTGGCGTTTTCGGAAGCACTGGACGTGTCGCGCAGCGCCTATCGAGAGGCGGTGCAAGTATTGACGGCAAAGGGGCTGGTGGAGAGCCGGCCAAAGGCCGGAACGCGCGTGCTTCCCAGAAGCCGGTGGAACTTGCTTGATCCGGATGTGGTCGCCTGGGCTTTTGCCGGAGATCCCGACATCCACTTCATCCGCAGCCTGTTCGAACTGCGTGCCATCGTGGAGCCGGCCGCGGCCCGCCTTGCGGCGGAGCGCCGGGACCGTTCGGACCTGAAGGCGATGAAGGACGCTCTCGCGGCGATGCGCCGCCATACCCTGGCGACGGACGCGGGGCTGGCCGCCGACCGCGATTTCCACGACGCGGTGCTGCGTGCCACCCGCAATGACGCGCTGGTGGTCCTCAGCGCGAGCATCGGTGCGGCGGTGAACTGGACGACGCAGTTCAAGCAGCGTTCGCGTGCCCTGCCCCGCGATCCGCTCCCCGACCATTTCCGCGTGTACGAGGGAATTGCCGCGGGCGATCCGGAAGCGGCGGGCGCGGCGATGCGCGCGCTGGTGGAACTGGCGCTTGAAGATACCCGCTACGCCATGACGTGATACAAAAAGGGCGCCCCCGCAGTAGCGGAGGCGCCCTCGAAGTTCAGGGATCAAGGCTTAGTTGATCACTTCCGGATCCGGCAGCGCATGCGTCGGCTTGGAGCCCCACAGCGCGTAGAACAGGATGTAGAGTTCGCACACTGCGGTCAGCAGGAACGACATCTGCAGACCGACCGTATCGGCCAGCCAGCCCTGCACCACGACCAGCGCGCCACCTGCAATCGCCATGATCAGCAGGCCCGAACCTTCTTCGGTGAGCGGGCCGAGGCCCTTGATACCCAGCGTGAAGATCGTCGGGAACATGATCGAGTGGAACAGGCCGACCGCGATCAGCGACCACATCGCGACGTGGCCGGTCGTGAAGGTCGCGAGAAGCATCACGATGAATGCGCCGACCGCGAAGGCAGCCAGAACCTTCTCTGCCGCAACCTTCTGCATCAGGAAGCTGCCAGCAAAGCGGCCGATCATCATGCCGGCCCACAGCAGGGCCAGATAGCGCGATGCCTGCTCGTGCGTGATCGCGGCAATATCGGGCTGCGACACGAAGTTGATGAACAGGTTGGCGACGCCGATTTCCGCGATCAGGTAGATGAAGATCGCGGGGACGCCCCAGACAAGGTTGCGGTGCTTCCACAACGACATGTCACGACGGGCTTCGCGCGAGACGCGCTGCGTCGCCTGGCCGATGGCCGGCAGCGGGAAGCGGGCGATCACGAACGCCAGGACGACCAGAACCGCCGCGACGATCAGGTAAGGCAGAATGACGGACTGGGCATCCGCATAGCGCTCTGCGGCGGTCAGCGTGGTGCCTGCCTCCGCGGTGCCGCCCTTCGAACGGCCCAGGATCAGATAACCGGCGAACAGCGGTGCGAGCGTGGTGCCGAGCGAATTGAACGCCTGCACCAGGTTCAGCCGCGACGAGCCGGTTTCCGGCGGACCGATGACGGCAACATAGGGGTTGGCCGCGACCTGCAGCAGCGTGATGCCGCTCGCGATGATGAAGAGCGCGGTGAGCACGACCCCGTAGGACGGGATCTTTGCTGCCGGCACCATCAACAGCGCACCGGCTGCCATGATGACGAGCCCGGTCACGATCGACTTCTGGTAGCCGATCCGCTCGATCAACTTGGCCGACGGAATGGACGCCACGAAATAGGCGATGAACCATACAGATTCGATCAGCGTCGTCTGTGTATAGTCGAGTTCGAAAACACTCCGGAGATGCGGAAGCAGAGTGTTGTTGATGACGGTGATGAAGCCCCACATGAAGAAGAGGCTGGCAAGCAGCGTCAGTGCGGGCCTGTAGCTTGCACCGGTCCCATGATGGGCGCCTGGCGAAGCTGCGGAAGAAGTTGGCGGCAACGCCATGCATCCTGTCTCCTATGTGGAAGCCGAAGCGGTCGCGCTGTTCCCCAGCATCTGCTGCGCGGCTTGCCCTGGTGAATTTTGTCTGACTATATAGCCCCGAAAGGCGCGTCAACGGCGTCGATACACAAGGACGGGATAATGCGGAAGGTGGGCAACGAAGGGGTTGTTCTGGCGCTTTTGGCAGCAGCCACAACGGCGCTGACAGGAGGCGCGGCGACCGCCGCGCAAGTACAACGGGCCGCTGCCGGCACGCTCAAGGACGGTACTGCGGTCGAAGCAATCACGCTCGTTGGGGACAATGGCGTTTCCGCCCGCATCCTCACCTATGGCGCGACCCTGCAGTCGCTGATCGCGCCCGATCGCGACGGCAACAAGGCGGACGTCGTGCTCGGGTATGACGACCTGTCCAGCTATGTGGATCATCCGAACTATTTCGGCGTCACGGTCGGGCGGTACGCGAACCGTATTGCCGGCGGTGCATTCACGCTGGATGGCAAGCGTTTCCAGCTGCCGCTGAACGACAAGACCAACTCGCTGCATGGCGGCGGCAATGGTTTCGACAAGAAGGTCTGGCGCGTCGTCTCCGTAAAGAACGGCCCGGTCGCGAGCGTTGTGCTGGCCCACCGCAGCCCGGACGGCGATTCCGGATATCCCGGTCAGTTCGACGTCACCGTCACCTACTCGCTCGACGACAAGGGATCGCTCACGATCGCGTTCGACGGCAAGACGACCAAGCCGACCGTGGTCAACATGACCAACCATGCGATCTTCAACCTGGCTGGCGAAGGTTCGCCGATGGGTGCGACGGGTCACCGGCTGACCGTCCCCGCCGCGACCTATACCCCGGTCGATGCCAAGCTGGTGCCGACAGGCGAGCGCCGCCCGGTCGCCGGCACCGTGTTCGACTTCCGCAGCCCGCGCGTCATCGCCGACGGCATTCGCGACGGCAACGACCAGCAGATCCGCTACGGCCAGGGCTATGACCACAACTTCGCGCTCGACAAGGGCGTGACGGCGAAGCCCGAACTGGCTGCCCGCCTGGAGGATCCGGAATCGGGTCGCGTGCTCGAGGTTCTCAGCACGGAGCCTGGCCTGCAGTTCTACACCGGCAACTTCCTCGACGGTACGTTCGTTGGTAAGAAGGGTCATCTCTACCGCATGGGCGACGGCATCGCGTTGGAACCACAGAAGTTTCCTAACGCACCCAACCAGAAAGATTTTGTTTCCGCCCGAGTGGATCCCGGCAAGCCATACCGGCATGTCATGATCTATCGCCTTTCCACGACTCGCTGACCGGACATCCTCCCCATGACGACCACCCCCAACAACAAGCTTCGCTCGCGCGCCTGGTTCGATAATCCCGCGAATATCGACATGACGGCGCTCTACATCGAGCGGTACATGAACTTCGGCATCAGCCAGGCTGAACTTCAGTCGGGCAAGCCGATCATCGGCATCGCGCAGACCGGCAGCGACCTGTCGCCCTGCAACCGGCACCACCTGGTCCTGGCGGAGCGTCTGCGCGAAGGTATCCGGGAAGCCGGCGGCATCGCCCTTGAGTTCCCGGTCCACCCGATCCAGGAAACCGGCAAGCGCCCGACCGCGGGCCTCGACCGCAACCTGGCATACATGGCGCTGGTCGAGGTGCTCTACGGCTATCCGCTCGACGCCGTCGTGCTGACGATCGGCTGCGACAAGACCACGCCGGCATGCCTGATGGCGGCGGCGACCGTGAACATCCCGGCGATCGCACTGTCGGTCGGCCCGATGCTGAACGGCTGGCACAAGGGCGAGCGCACGGGTTCGGGCACGATCGTCTGGAAGGCGCGCGAGATGCTGGCCGCTGGCGAGATCGACAACGCGGGCTTCATCAAGCTCGTCGCGTCGTCGGCGCCGTCGACCGGCTATTGCAACACCATGGGCACGGCGACGACGATGAACTCGCTCGCCGAGGCGCTGGGCATGCAGCTGCCGGGTTCGGCCGCGATCCCGGCCCCGTATCGGGACCGTCAGGAAGTCGCGTACGAAACCGGCAAGCGCATCGTCGAGATGGTCGCAGAAGATCTGAAGCCGTCCGACATCATGACGCGCGAGGCGTTCCTGAACGCGATCGTCGTCAACTCGGCGATCGGCGGATCGACCAACGCGCCGATCCACCTCGCGGCGCTCGCGCGCCACATGGGCGTCGAGCTCGACATCCGCGATTGGCAGGAGCACGGCCACAAGGTGCCGCTGCTCGTGAACCTGCAGCCGGCTGGCGAGTACCTCGGTGAGGATTATTATCGCGCTGGCGGCGTACCCGCGGTCGTGTCGCAGCTGATGGATCAGGGCCTGATCCATGAGGATGTGATGACCGTCAACGGCAAGACGATGGGCGAGAACTGCCGTGGCGTCGAGAT
Source organism: Sphingomonas sp. 3-13AW (assembly GCF_049311085.1). NCBI lineage: Bacteria > Pseudomonadati > Pseudomonadota > Alphaproteobacteria > Sphingomonadales > Sphingomonadaceae > Sphingomonas > Sphingomonas sp. 3-13AW. Next base: position 176,163 of record NZ_JASNVZ010000002.1, read on the forward strand.
CGAGGACGAGCGCGTCATCCGTCCGTTCGACCAGCCGCTCAAGGAAGAAGCCGGCTTCATCGTGCTGTCGGGCAACCTGTTCGATGCGGCGATCATGAAGACCAGCGTCATCAGCGAGGAATTCCGCGCGCGCTACCTGTCGAACCCCGATGATCCGAACGCCTTCGAAGGCCCCGCGATCGTGTTCGATGGCCCGGAGGACTATCACCACCGCATCGACGATCCTTCGCTCAACATCACGTCCGAGACGCTGATGTTCATGCGCGGCGCCGGCCCGATCGGCTATCCGGGCGCGGCCGAGGTCGTGAACATGCGGCCGCCGGCCTATCTGATCCGGGAAGGCATCCACGCCCTCCCCTGCATCGGTGACGGCCGCCAGTCCGGCACCAGCGGCAGCCCGTCGATCCTCAACGCCTCGCCCGAGGCTGCGGCGATGGGTGGCCTGGCTCTGATCCAGACCGGCGACCGCGTTCGCATCGACCTCAACACGGGTTCGGCGAACGTGCTGATCTCCGACGAGGAACTGGCAGAGCGCCGCCGCAAGCTTGAGGCCGAAGGCGGCTACAAGTACCCGGCGTCGCAGACCCCGTGGCAGGAGATCCAGCGTTCGGTGGTCGGCCAGATGAACACCGGCGCCATCCTGGAAGGTGCGGAGAAGTACCAGCGCATCGCCCAGACCATGGGTCTGCCGCGCGACAACCACTAAAGGCGAATGGCATGGCGGGGGTCGGCATCGGGCAACGATGCCGCTACATCCCCCGCCATGCCCAGCTTTGCAGCCCATCGCGCCGACCTGGCGTATCTGGTGGACCAACATCGCGCCCGGCGGCTCCAGCCGCGCCGCGGCGTGGACTTCGCCTCCAACGACTATCTCGCCCTTGCCTCCGCGCCACGCCTGCGCGACGCGGTCGCTGCGGCACTTGCCGAGGGCGTCGCAGTTGGCTCCGGCGGATCGCGGCTGCTCCGCGGCAATTCCGAGGAGCATGAGGCCCTGGAGGCTGAGGCCGCCGCCTTCTTCGGCACCGAGGCGGCGCTTTTCTTTGCGAGCGGCTTTGCCGCCAACGCCGCATTGTTCGCCACCCTGCCCCAGCGCGGCGATCTGGTCGTCCATGATGCCCTGATCCACGCGAGCGCGCATGAAGGCATGCGGCTCGGGCGTGCGAATTGCGTGGCCGCCACGCACAACGACCCGAACGCATTTGAGGAAGCAATCCACGCCTGGCGTAGCTCTGGAGGCACGGGAACGCCGTGGATCGCGGTCGAGAGCCTCTACAGCATGGACGGCGACCGGGCGCCCCTCGCGGCACTTGCCGATATCGCCGGTCGCCATGACGCCATCCTGCTGATCGATGAGGCGCACGCCACCGGCGTGTTCGGAACCGATGGCCGGGGCCTGGCCGAGGCCCTCGATGGGCAGGACAATGTCATGACTCTGCGAACCTGCGGAAAGGCGCTCGGGTGTGAGGGGGCGCTGGTGTGCGGGCCCAAGGTAGTGCGCGACTTTCTCGTCAATCGCGGGCGCGGTTTCATCTTCTCGACCGCCCCCTCGCCACTCATGGCCCGCGCCGTGCGTGAGAGCCTGCGCATTTTGGTGGACGAACCCGACCGGCGCGAACGACTGCACGCCCTCGTAGCCCATGCAGAGCGGGCGCTGACACCGGCCGGTGTGACGGCAACCGGGTCCCAGATCCTGCCGCTCGTGATTGGCGATGATGCAGCGACGATGCGTGCCGCAGAGGCGGTTCAGGCCGCGGGCTTCGACGTGCGCGGCATTCGCCCGCCGACCGTGCCCAAGGGCACCTCGCGCCTCCGGATTTCGCTCACACTCAACGCCTCTGCCGGGGAGGTCGACCGGCTGGCCTCGTTGCTGCAGGAGGTCATTCGATGAACCAGGCCATCGTCGTAACCGGAACCGACACTGACATCGGGAAGACTGTCTTTGCCGCTGGCCTGACGGCAGCGCTCGGCGCCCGCTATTGGAAGCCGGTCCAGTCCGGGCTTGCCGATGGAAGCGATGCCGCCCGCGTCGAGGCACTGGGCGTACCAGCCGACAGCATCGTTCCAGAGGCATATCGCCTTGCGACGCCCTGCTCGCCCCACCGGGCTGCGGAGATCGACGGCGTTACCATCGACCCGGCGCGGCTCGGGCTGCCGGCCGGTGACGGCCCCCTGGTCGTTGAAGGCGCAGGCGGCGTGCTGGTTCCGGTGACCCGGACGCTGTTGTTTGCCGATCTCTTCGCCCAATGGCGGCGCCCGGTGGTGCTGGTCGCGCGGACGGGCCTCGGCACCATCAACCATAGCCTCCTGTCGATCGAGGCACTGCGCGCCCGCGACGTGCCGATCCTGGGCGTCGCCTTCATCGGCGATCCTGTGGAAGACAGCGAGGCGATCATCGCGGATCTGGGGCAGGTACGCCGGCTCGGACGCCTTCCCCTGCTCTCCCGACTGGACGCCGATACGCTCGCCCGGGCCTTTCGCACCCACTTCGACCTTGAGGACTTCCGGTGAGCCCTTCCCCGATCTGGCACCCGTTCACGCAGCATGGACTTGGCGAGCCGATCCCGCTCGTCACCCGGGCCGAGGGCGCGGCGCTCTACACGAGCGACGGGCGGCGGATCGTGGACGCGATCTCGTCCTGGTGGGTGACGACACACGGGCACTCGCACCCGCGCATTGTCGCGGCGATCCGGGAGCAGGCCGAGGTCCTCGATCAGATCATTTTCGCAGGCTGGACGCACGAGCCTGCGGAGGCAGTGGCACGGGGCCTTTGCGAGCGCATGCCGGCAGAGCTTAGCCGCGTCTTCTTCTCGGACTCCGGCTCGACCAGCGTTGAGGTCGCGCTGAAGATGGCGCTCGGCTACTGGCGCGCGCACGACCCGAAGCGGCACCGTATCCTGGTGTTGGAGCACGGCTATCACGGCGACACGATCGGGGCGATGTCGGTCGGCGCGCGCGGGGTGTTTAATCGCGCCTACGAGCCGCTGCTGTTCGACGTCGGCACCGTCCCCTTTCCCGTCGCCGGACAGGAGCAGGACACGCTCGACGCGCTGGAGCATGCGTGTGCCGACGGCGCCGCCGCGTTCATCGTGGAGCCTCTGGTGCTCGGCGCGGGCGGGATGCATTTCTATGCGCCTGCTGTGCTGCGCGAAATGCGGGCCATCTGCGCGCGATACGGCGTGTTATTCATTGCCGACGAAGTAATGACCGGTTGGGGCCGCACCGGTACGTTGCTGGCCTGCGATCAGGCGGACATCGTCCCCGACATCCTCTGCCTTTCCAAGGGACTGACCGGGGGGGCGATCCCGCTCGCCGTAACCATGGCGACCGAACCGATCTTCGAGGCGCATTACGGGTCGGATCGCGCGCGGATGTTTTTTCATTCGTCGAGCTACACCGCCAACCCGATCGCCTGTGCCGCCGCCAGGGCAAACCTCGCCATCTGGGACGAGGAGCCGGTGCAAGAGCGCATCGCTTCCTTAGCCGCGCGCCAGCAGGTGCGGCTCGACCGATTGGCAACCCACCCGCGCGTCCACGGGGCGAGGCGCATTGGCACCATCGCCGCGCTGGAGGTCGGTGGCGGTGAGGGATATCTGTCCGCCGTGGCGCCCCGCCTCCTGGCGCATTTCCGAGAGCGCGATCTGCTGCTCCGCCCCCTTGGCAATACCGTCTATGTGATGCCCCCCTATTGCATCGAAGATGCGGACCTGGACCGCGTGTATGGCGCCATCGAAGAGGCGTGCGATTGTATCTAGGCGGATCGTGCCGGATCATATCGCGGGCGAAACCGTTCATGAGGCATGAGCACGGCACCGGCCGGGACGTTATTTGAGGGAGCCGGAGCGGTGAAGGCGGGTATGGGTTGGTGGATCGCTGCCGGTGCCGCAGCCACAGGCATCCTCTGGTGGCGCAATCGTCTGCCATCCGACGTCCAGCGGCTGAAGTCGGGCGCGATCACCGACGCTGCCGACACGGCTCTCGGGCGGGGCGCCGCTCGCGAGGCGGCGGCGCATCCGGGACTATCCGGGGTTCAACTGCTGGCGGACGCGCGAGAGGCATTTGCGGCCCGGGTTGCGCTCGCGCGAGCGGCCGAACGGAGCCTCGATCTCCAATATTATATTTGGCACGGCGACCGTTCCGGCACGCTGATGCTGGAGGCGGTACACGCCGCAGCCGAGCGCGGGGTCCGCGTTCGCCTGCTGCTGGACGATAATGGCATCTCCGGCCTCGACGCGGCGCTTGCCGCGCTCGATCATCACCCGAACATCCAGGTTCGCCTGTTCAACCCGTTTCGCATCCGCTGGCCAAAGGCGATTGGGTATCTGACGGAGTTTCCCCGCCTCAATCGTCGCATGCACAACAAGAGCTTCACCGCCGATAACAGTGTGACCATCGTCGGCGGGCGCAACATCGGGGATGAGTATTTCGGTGCTTCCGACGGTGGCCTGTTCGCGGATCTCGACGCGCTGGCGGTGGGGCCGATCGTCGCCGATGTTTCGGCCGATTTCGACCGCTACTGGTGCTGCGACTCTTCCTTTCCGGTCTCAAGCATCCTGCCCCCGGTCGGCGACCGGCAGCGGCGCCGGCTGATCAAGCGCGCCTCGATCATCGAGCGGGATCCCTCGGCGAAACGCTATGTCGAGGCGTTGCGCGACCTGCCGCTTGTCCATCAGCTGATCGATGGCCACTTGCCGCTCGAATGGGTTCGCGTGCGGATGATCAGCGACGATCCGGCAAAAGCCGTCGGCGGTGAGCATGAACGATCCCTGGTCAGCGACAATCTTCGCGCGGAGCTTGATCGGTCCGAGCGCGAACTCGGTCTGATCTCCAGCTACTTCGTGCCGGGAAAGCGCGGCTGCGCCGAGTTTGGGAAGCTGGCGCGGCAAGGGGTCGCGGTCTCGGTGCTCACCAACGCCTATGAAGCCACGGACGTCGGCATCGTGCATGCGGGCTATGCACCCTATCGCAAGCAGTTGCTGGAAGCCGGCGTGCGCCTGTTCGAGATGCGGCGCGAAACGCGCGCCGTTCCGCGGCGCCGTGACCGTCGTCGTGGCGTCCGACTGGGTGTCGCAAGCAACTTCCGCGGCTCGGGAACGGGATCGACCGCAGCGCTACGCTCCGGCGCATCGACGCTCCACGCCAAGACGTTCACCGTGGATCGCGAGCGTCTGTTCATCGGTTCGTTCAATCTCGACCCGCGCTCGGTCGCGCTCAACACCGAGCTGGGCTTCCTGATCGAGAGCCCCAATCTGGCCACGCAGGTGGCGGAGGTGTTCGCAGAACAGGTGGCGCATCTCGCCTATGAGGTTCGGTTGGACGGAGAGGACCTGGTGTGGGTGGAGCGGGACGGCGCCGAAGAGCGCATCCTCCGCCACGAACCCGGCATGGGCGTGATCCCGCGCATCGGGCTGGCCGCTGCGGCCAAACTGCCGATCGAGTGGCTCCTTTGAGCGCCCAAAGCTGTCCGGGGACACTCCGCGACGCTACGATGACAAGCGAATGGAAGAAGAAGGTTCGTTGATGCTGGTGATCAAGAGGCTTTTGGCGACCCTCCTCATGATGACGGTGGCGGCACTTCCCGCCCATGCGCAGGAGGCAGCCGGAAATCAGACGGCGCCTGCCGTACTAGCCGACCTCTATGGCCGCGAAACGCCGCGTTCGACGGTCACGGGCTTGGTGAAAGCACTCGGTGAGCGCGATTACACCCGTGCCGCCAATTACTTTGAAGTCACGCAACCCGAAAACCCCAAGGCGATCGCAGCGGCGTCCGATCTGGCGCGCAGGCTAGAGTCCGCGCTCGACAGCGGGGGATCTCTCATTCCGTTCGCGGGCCTTTCCAACGATGCCACCGGCCGGATCGACGACACCTTGCCGCCGGAACAGGAACAGGTCGGCACCCTTAAGTTCAACGACAAGAGTGAGCCCATTCTCCTGACCCGCGGGGAAGTCACCCCGGGGCAGCAAGTCTGGCGCGTCTCCAGCGAAACGATGAAGCTGTTGCGCGCACACGCTCCGAAGCCGGAAGTGACTGCCCCGGCGGACAATATCACCGAAACCACCGTCGCCGGTGCGCCGCTCGTCGACTGGGGGCTGCTGCTCGGCCTTGCCATCGTGAGTTTCCTGGCGCTGCGCCTGCTCGCGAGCCTCATCCTGTTCTCGCTGGGCCGGGTGGTGCGCAACCGCGAGCAGAGCGCCGTCTATCGCTTCTCCCACGCGGCACTGCCGCCGCTCAGCCTTTTCGTCGCGGTGATCGGCTTCTACGCCTATGCGGACTCGCTCCCGGTCTCGATCGTGGCCCGCCAGACGTTGCTGCGGTATGCGGGCATCGTTGCATGGGTAGCGCTCGCGTGGTTCGCCCTACGCTTCGTCGACGCGGTCAGTCGCCTGGTGATCGCGCGGATGCAGCGATCCCAGCGGCGCCAGGCAGTGTCGGTCATCACCCTCCTGCGCCGGTCGGCAAAACTGTTCCTGTTGGCGTTCGCAATCGTCGCAATCCTCGACACGCTCGGTATCGACGTCACCACGGGTATCGCCGCGCTGGGCATCGGCGGTATCGCGCTTGCACTGGGCGCCCAGAAGACGATCGAGAACCTTGTCGGCAGCGTGACCGTCATTGTCGATCGTCCCGTGCAGGTCGGTGACTTCTGCAAGGTCGGCGATGTCACCGGCACGGTAGAAGACGTGGGCATGCGCTCCACCCGTATCCGGACCAACGATCGCACCGTCGTGACCATCCCCAATGGCAACTTCGCAGCACTTCAGATCGAGAACTTCGCGACCCGGGACCGCTTTCTGTTCAACCCGGTGATCCGCCTCGAATACGGCATCTCGGCCGAGAAGCTGCGCGAAGGCATCGAGATCATCGACGGCGTGCTGAAGGAACATGCGTCCATCGCGGAAGACGGCGCACGCGCGAGCCTTGCTGCCTTTGGGGAAAGCTCGTTCAACGTGGAAATCTTCTCGTACATCACCACCGCGGATGCAGCGGAAGCGCAGTACATCAAGCAGGACCTGTTGCTGACCATGCTCGAGCGTCTGGAGAAGGCAGGGATCGCGCTCGCCTCCCCCACCCGTACACTGCACATCAACCCCAGCCCGCTGACGATCACGCGGGAAGCCAGGCCGGCAGAAGAAGCCGTAACCGATTAGGAACCGGCGCAAAAACGAGCGCAGGGCTCGCGTTCAGCCGTCTAGTGCGCTACGGCTGCAACACGGTGGCAGGATGGTCCTCCACGCGGAGTATTCTGCCGTCCATGCCGCCTCCCCGTCTGACCCGGCTATTTGAGCGGTTCCTGTCGCTGTCGATCCGCCGTCCCGTGCCCGTGGCGGCGCAGTTTGGCATCGCGACCGGGGTCATCCTGCTCGTTTCGGTGGTGCGCGTGCTCTTCGTCACGGTCTTGCTGCCGTGGCTGCTCTTCCTGCCCGCGATCCTGCTGCTTGCGCTCACGTTCGGCCGAGCGGTCGGGATCTATGCTACCTTTCTTGCAGCGGTGCTGGCCGGGTGGTCGATCGCGGGCGACGGCGGCTTCCTGGGGCTGGACCTCCTGCAGTGGATCGCCTCGGCGCTCTTCGTGATCGTCTCGATGGGCATCGTCCTGCTGGCGTCGGAGCTTCGCGCTGCGTTCGTCCGGGCCGATCGGCTGATGCGCGATGCCCGTGAGGCGCGGGACGAGCTTGCGTCCCGGGAGGCATTTCTCTCCGGCGTTCTCGATAGCTCAGGGGACTGCATCGCAGTCCTCGACGGCGACGCCAGCCTCCTGTTCCTGACCGACAACGCCTGGCGGGCCGTGTCATTGCCGGACGACGTCCCCGTCCGCGGAACGCCGTGGCATGACCTGTGGCAGGAAGTCGGCGGCAACCGCGCGCAAGGGGCCATCGCTGCGGCGTGCGAAGGGCACGCGACCAATTTCATTGCCCCTGCCCGCGTACGCGGCGCATCGATGCGGTGGTGGGATGTGTCTGTCAGCCCGATCGCGGGGGACGGGGAGCAGACCGGCCGAGTGCTGCTTGTGGCGCGCGACATCACCGAACGGCGGGCAGGCGAACGCGAGCGCAACCGGCTCGCGCGCGTGGTCGAGAACAGCGCCGACTTCATCGGCGTTGCGGGCCTCGACCAGCGGGTCGAGTTCCTGAACCCCGCGGGCTGCAACATGGTCGGCCTTTCGCCCGAGGAAATCGCAGAGACGCGGATGCTGGACTATATCTGGCCCGAGGACTCCCAGCGGCTGATCCGGGAGGTGCTGCCCACGATCCGGGATGCAGGCAGCTGGAGCGGGGAGATCAACGTGCGCCACTTCCGGACGGGCGATCGGATCCCGGTTCATTATCTGGGCTTTCAAGTTCAGGAGCAGGACGGCTCCCTGATCGGCTATGGCGCGGTCATGCGCGACTTCAGCGAGGTCGAGCACGCCCGGGCGCAGCAGCGCTTGCTCAACAACGAACTCAGCCATCGGCTGAAGAACATCCTGACGATGGTTCAGGCGATCGCCGCGCAGTCGATCCGCCAGGCGACCACCCTGGAAGATGCCGGCGAGGCCGTCAGCGCTCGCTTGGTGGCGCTCGGGCGGGCGACCGACATCCTCACGACGACATCGTGGCAGACGGCGGAAATCCAGGCCCTCGTCGCGACGGTCCTCGGACCGCATGGGGCATTTCGCCGGCGTATTCGTGTCGAAGGGCCGATCGTCTCCGTGAATCCGCGTGCGGCGCTCGCGCTCGCGCTCGCCATTCATGAGCTTGCGACGAATGCGATCAAATATGGGGCACTTTCCAACGACAATGGCAAAGTAGCGCTGCAATGGTCGATTGCCGGCGGACCTAATGAGGCCGATCAACGTTTGCACCTAACCTGGCGTGAGACGGGCGGCCCGCTTGTCACGCCGCCCGCGCGAAGGGGCTTCGGATCTGTCATGATTGAGCGATCGCTTAAGGCGTATTTCCGGGCCGACGTGTCGCTCGACTTTTCTCCGGAAGGTCTGCTGCTGACGCTGGACGCGCCCTTGGCAGATGCAGTCGCGACTGGTCAGCCGGGCTGATGGAGCGGGATGAAGTCCCCACCCCGACGATCCTGATCGTAGAGGACGAGGTACTGTTCCGGGTTGAGCTGGCAGATCTGTTCGAGTCCTCGGGATATCGGGTCGTGGAGGCCGGCGATTCCGATGAAGCTACCGCAATCCTGGACCAGGACCCGACGATCCGCATTGTACTAACCGATATCCAGATGCCGGGATCGATGGATGGTCTTCGGCTAGGCCATTACGTACGGGCACATTTTCCGCCCGTCACGTTGGTAATCGCGTCAGGGGCGCACCGACCGGATCCGGAGGACCTGCCCGAGCGTAGCCTTTATCTCTCCAAGCCGTTCAACCCGTTCATGCTCCTGCGGCGGTTGAACGAGTTCGCCTAGAAGCGATCGTCGGACGCCGGAGGGTCTTCCTTGTGATCCAGTGCGTGGGCCGCAGCTTCCAGCTTCGCGAGCATGTCGCGAAGCGCCGCCCGCTCCCCCTCATCCAGCACCCCGAAGATCGCTCGGTTCAGGCGTAGGCGCACCGGCTCGGCGGAGGCGATTGCCGCCTCCCCCGCTTCGGTGAGCGAAATGCGCTTCACCCGCCCGTCCGTTCGATCGGGCGAGCGTCGAATGAGCCCGTCGCGCTCAAGGCCCTCGATCGCTTCGCTGACGGTTCGCGGGGAGTGGCCGAAGAAGCTGGCAATGTCCGCGGCACGGGCGCCGCTTTCCTCGCAGCGCAGGTACATCAGCAACTTCATGCGAGCGAGAGACACTCCCTGCTCGGCCAGCTGCGCATCGGCAATGCGCCGCAAGCGGACCACAAGCCTTCCAAAGGCGTCGACGAGGCTGGTGGAATCGGGCATTTCGTGAGGGCCCTCATAAATAGTGTTGCGTTATGCTGCAACTGCGAGCAGATGCGCCCGTCAGTTTGCATATCGAAGGCGAGGATATGGCCGATCCACACGAACAGCCGACCGACACCGGCGACAGCACGCACGATGAGGCGCTGGCGGACGCCGCGCCCGCATCTCCGGGCAAGAAGCGCAATATACGGATCGTCCTGATCGCCATCGCCGCTGTTGTCCTTATCGGCGGATTATTGTGGTTCATCCAGTACCGCAGTGTCGGCCGCTTCATGCAAAGCACCGACGACGCCTATATTCAGGCGGATGCGGTGATCGTTGCGCCCAAGGTCGCTGGCTATGTCGAGCGCGTCTTCGTCGACGACAACCAGCCGGTACGGGCCGGACAACCGCTCCTGCAGATCGACCCGGGCGATTATCGTTCGCGCGCCGAACAGTTCGAAGCCCAGATCGCCGTGGCCGAGGCCAATGCCGAGGGTGTCCGCGCGCAGATTCGGGAGCAGGAAGCCGCCATCGACCGAGCGCAGGCCGAGCTCGCCACCGCCCGCAGCCGCGCCGCCTTTGCGAACGCGGAAGTCGCGCGCTACCGTCCGCTCGCGGCCAGCGGCGCGGAAAGCCGTCAGCGCCTCGCACAGCTCGAGAGCGACGCACGCCAGGCAAATGCGCAGGTCGCCGGCGCCGAGGCCGCGCTGACGAGTGCACGCCGCCGCGTGGGAACGCTCAACGCACAAGTAGCGCAGGCGCTGTCGCAGGGGAAATCGGCCCGAGCGCAGCTCGCCAGCGCGCAGAGTGACGTCGGCTCCACCCTGATCCGCGCCAGCATCGACGGACGCATCGGCGACAAGACCGTGCGCGTGGGCCAGTATCTTCAGCCTGCCACCCGCACCATGTCGATCGTGCCGACCAGCAAGCTTTATGTCGTGGCGAACTTCAAGGAGACCCAGCTGGGCCTGATGCGGGTCGGGCAGCCGGTGCGCCTGGAAGTCGACGCGCTTCCCGGCGTCGAGATCCACGGCCGGGTGCAGAGCATCTCGCCGGGGACCGGCGCGCAATTCTCCGTGCTGCCGCCCCAGAATGCGACGGGCAACTTCACCAAGATCGTCCAGCGCGTGCCGGTCCGGATCGCGATCGATGCCGGTCCGGAGACGCTCAAGCTGCTGGTGCCCGGAATGTCGGTGAGCCCGACCGTGGATACCCGCGCGGCTCGCGACGCGCGCGAGCGGATCAAGAAGGAGCAGGAACGCTACAACGAGCAGCGGGGCCATGACTAAAGCTGGTGTTGCCAGCCGCACCGCTGGTACTCATCCCCCGGCGAAGGCGGACGCCGCCGCCTGGCTGGCGGTCTTTGCCGGCAGCCTGGGCGCGTTCATGGCGACGCTGGATATTTCCATCGTCAACTCGGCGCTTCCCACGATCCAGGGCGAAATCGGTGCCAGCGGCACGGAAGGCACCTGGATTGCGACATCCTATCTGGTGGCCGAGATCATCATCATCCCGCTGTCGGCTTGGCTCGAGCGGGTGCTGGGGCTGCGCACGCTGCTGCTGATCGCGACGGTGCTGTTCACCGCTTTCTCGATGGTCTGCGGGCTTTCGACCAACCTTACCATGATGATCATCGGCCGCGCCGGCCAGGGCATTACCGGCGGCGCGCTCATTCCAACGGCGATGACGATCATCGCCACGCGCCTGCCTCCGCACCAGCAGCCGATCGGGACCGCGATGTTCGGGGTCACGGCTATCCTGGGCCCGGTGCTCGGGCCCCTGATCGGCGGCTGGCTGACCGAGAGCATCAGCTGGCACTACGCCTTCTTCCTGAACCTGCCCGTCGGTATCCTTCTCGTGACGTTGCTGATGCTTGGCTTGCCGCATCAGAAGGCGCGGCTCGGCGATCTCCTGCGTGCCGACTGGCTTGGCATCGCCGGCCTGGCGCTCGGCCTCGGCGGGCTGACCGTCGTGCTTGAGGAAGGCCAGCGCGAACAGTGGTTCCAGTCGAGCGAAATCATCCAGCTCACCGCAGTTACGATCCTTGGTTTCGGGCTGTTGTTTGCGGGCCAGTTCCTGTCCGAACGCCCGGTCATCCGGTTGCGGCTGCTGCTGGACAGGCAGTTCGGCAGCGTCGCCTTGATGGGGGTCGTCATCGGGATGGTGATCTATGGCACTTCCTACCTGATCCCGCAGTTCCTGGCCGCGATCGCGAACTACAATGCGCTGCAGGCCGGTAAAGTCGTCTTGCTGTCGGGCATCCCCAGCCTGATCCTGCTACCGTTCACGCCGCTGCTGATCCGGCACGTCGACATTCGGATTGCGGTGGCGGCCGGCCTCGCCATCCTCGCGGTCAGTTGCTGGATCGACACGACGCTGACTGCACAGTCGACGGGCGGCGCCTTTGTCGAATCGCAACTGTTGCGAGGCACCGGCACGATCCTGGCGTTCGTCTTCCTGAACCAGGCAGCCGTCTCGTCCGTAGCCTCGAAATACGCTGCCGACGCGGCCGGCATCTTCAATGCGGCGCGCAACATCGGCGGGTCACTCGCGCTCGCCGCCATCGCGACCCTGCAGGACCAGCGCAACTGGCTGCACACCCGCCGCATTGAGGAGACGTTCAACGCCAACTCGGTCGATGTGCAGAGCTACCTCGCGGGATTGGCCCAGGCGCTGGGAAGCCCAGACGCGGCCCTGCGCCTCGTCGCCCGGACGATGCAGCGCGACGCGTTGGTGATGACGTACAACGACCTGTTCTGGCTCCTTGCCGTGGGGATCCTGGCGGTGATGCCGCTGGTCCTTTTCCTCCGCCCGCTTCCCAAGGGCGTCTCCCTTGCTGCCGGTCACTAGAGGCTCGCTCATGCGCACCCTGCCCCTTCTCGCCCTCACCCTGCCGCTTGCGGCATGCACCCTGGGCCCGGACTATGCCGGACCGCCGGCGGCGCCGTCCTCCGTCCCCGCCGGCGGGTTCGCGCGCGCCGGCAGCGGCGTGCAGGACACGGCACCTGCCGCCGCAAACTGGTGGACGAGCCTCAACGACCCACGCCTCGACGTGCTTCAACAGCGTGCGCTGGCGGCCAATCCGTCGATCGCCGTCGCCCAGGCCCGCGTTCGCCGGGCCCGCAGTGCGTTGCGACTGGAGCGCGCGAACCGGCTGCCAAACGGCAGCGCCAGCGGCAGCTATCTGCACGCGGAGCTGCCGGGGGTCGATCTCGGCTCCCTGACGGATGACTCAGGCGGAGAAAGCGGTGGCGGCGGCAGCGGCCTCGACTTCTTCAACCTGGGATTTGACGCGAGCTGGGAGGCCGACCTGTTCGGTCGCCAGCGTCGCACGGTCGAGGCGGCACGCGCGGCGGCGGAAGGAGCAGAGGCGAACCTTGCCGATGCGCAGGTGCAACTCACCGCCGAGGTCGCCCAGGCCTATGTCGCGCTTCGGGATCGACAGGCGCGGATTGCGCTATCCCAACGGTCTTCGGAGATGCAGCGCCGCATCCTGCAACTGACCGAACAGCGCTACGCCCAGGGGACGGTGTCGGCGCTCGACGTCGAGCGCCTGCGCCTTCAGGTCGAGAACACCGATGCCGAACTGGTGCCGTTGAACGCAGAGGTCGCGAGCTACCTGAACGCCCTGGCGGTGCTGGTAGGGGAAGCGCCGGGCGCCTTGGACGCCGAACTTCAGGCGCCTGCCCCAATCCCCTTGGTGCCGGCACAAGTCCGGGTCGGCGATCCAGCCGCCTTGCTACAGCGTCGCCCCGACATCCGGGCTGCGGAGCGGCAGCTGGCGTCGCGCACCGCGCGGATCGGCGTGGCGGAGGCAGCGCGTTTTCCGACCCTGAGCCTACAGGGGCTGATCGGGCTGGGCGGCACCTCCGTGGCCGACGTCGTCGATCCCGACAACCTCGTCGCACTCGCCACGCCGATGCTGCGCTGGAACTTCCTCGATTTCGGTCGCGGACGCGCGCGGGTCGAACAGACGCAGGGGGAACGCGACGAGGCGGAGGCGCAGTATCGCCAGGCCGTTCTCTCGGCATTGCGGGATGCAGAGGACGCGCTCGCCCGGTTCGGTGGCCGCCGCCAGACGCTCGTCAGCCTCGTTCGCGCGAAAGCATCGGCCGATCGCGCATCGGCGTTGATGCAGCAGCGCTACCAGGCAGGTACGGCCACGCTGATCGACACATTGGACGTGGAGCGGCAGCGGGTCGCGGCCGAGCAGCAGCTGTCGATGGCGACCGCCGGGCTCACCACGGACTATATTGCGCTTCAAAAGGCGCTGGGTCTGGGCTGGTCGGCGCCGGATCGCCCGGCGCCCTGACCTCCACGTCTTAGTGACGAACCTTGTGGAGCACGGTGGCGATCACCGCGCCGACTGCCAGGCCGAGCACGCCCGAGAGCAGCGCCGTTAGAAACCACGACACCACGCCACCCAGCGGCACGGCGTGGTGCACTGCTTCGGCCAGGTGATGGACGAACTCCGCCGGGGCCCCGAAGCCGAGCACTTCGCTACCGTGCAACAGGATGCCGCCTCCGACCCAGAGCATGGCGCCCGTACCGACGATCGACAGAACCTGCATCACACCGGGCATGCTCTTCACCATGCCCCTTCCGAGCGCGCGGACGCCGGAGGAAGAACGCTGGGCCAGGTGCAGGCCGATGTCATCGAGCTTCACAATCAGGCCGACGACACCATAGACGCCCGCAGTGATGGCCAGACCGACGACGATGAGCACCAGCGCCTGCGTCAGGATCGACGAGTCCGCCACATCCGCGAGGGCAATCGCCATGATCTCCGCCGACAGGATGAGGTCGGTGCGCACGGCGTCGCCGACCTTGGCCTTTTCGAGCGCCGCTGCGTCGACGAACTCGTCCCCGACGGGAGCAGCATCGTGATGTTCCCCCTTCAGCGCACCGATGATCTTCTCGGCACCCTCGAAGCAGAGGAAGGCGCCGCCCATCATCAGCAAGGGTGTGATCGCCCAGGGTGCGAATGCGCTGAGCAACAAGGCAGCCGGGAGCAGGATCAACAGTTTGTTGCGGACGGATCCCAGCGCGATCTTGCCGATGATCGGAAGCTCGCGCTGCGGGGTCAGGCCGGTGACATAGCGCGGCGTGACGGCAGCATCGTCGACCACGACACCCAGCGCCTTTGAACCCGCCTTGCCCGCTGCCGCCCCCACGTCATCCAGGGAGGCTGCCGCCAGTTTCGTGAGACCGGCAATGTCGTCGAGAAGCGCAACCAGTCCACCGGGCATGTGCTCACCTGTAGCATGAGGAACGGCGTGCCTTGCCGGGGAAGTCGAGCGCGCTCAAGCGTACGTTTACACGGACCGCCAATCATGATGATGGAAGACGGTGACTGCGGCCTTTTGGGCGCAGTTTTCGTCTGTGAAGGCCCGGCTGCTCGTGCAGGGGCACAAGCCTAGTAAGGAAGTCACCATGTTGCCGCTCCCTGCCCCCGGCGAGTCGATGCCGCTTCCAAATCGGTCCTGGTATCGGCACCTCTACTTGCAGGTGCTGGTCGCGATCTTTGCAGGCGTGACGCTGGGCCATTTCTATCCCGAGACCGGGGCCGCGATGAAGCCGCTGGGCGACGCCTTCATCAAGCTGGTGAAGATGATCATCGCGCCCGTGATCTTCCTGACGATCGTGACCGGGATCGCGGGCATGCGGGATCTGGGATCGGTCGGACGCGTAGCGGCAAAAGCGTTCGGTTACTTCCTGTTCTTCTCCACCTTCGCGTTGATCGTCGGGCTGATCGTCGCCAACGTCATCCGCCCGGGCGCCGGGATGGACATCGATCCTGCCACCCTGGATGCGTCCAAAGTCGCGGTCTACGCCGCCAAGGCGCACGAGACATCGCTGGTCGGCTTCCTGATGGCCATGATCCCCGAGACCATCCTCTCGGCAATGGTCCAGGACAACATCCTGCAGGTTCTTTTCGTATCGATCCTGTTCGGCGTCAGCCTGGCAATGGTTGGCGATCGGGTCGCGGGAGTGCTGGACCTGCTCAACCAGGTCTCCGTCGTGGTGTTCAAGCTGGTGGCGCTGTTGATGAAGGCGGCACCGATCGGCGCCTTCGGCGCGATGGCGTTCACCATCGGCGCTTATGGCGTAGGCACGCTTGCGAACCTCGCGCTCCTTGTCGGCACCTTTTATCTCACCTCCTTTCTGTTCGTCTTTGGCGTGCTGGGCATCGTTGCGCGGCTGTGCGGCTTTTCGATCGTCCGCCTGGTCGGATATCTCAAGACCGAGCTGCTGCTGGTGCTTGGCACTTCTTCTTCGGAAAGCGCGCTGCCGGCGTTGATCGAGAAGATGGAGCGCGCGGGCTGCCCGAAGACGATCGTCGGGCTGGTGGTGCCGACCGGCTACTCGTTCAACCTGGACGGAACCAACATCTACATGACCCTCGCCGCGCTGTTCATCGCGCAGGCGACCGGCGTGCATCTGTCGCTGGGGGAGCAGTTGCTGTTGCTGGGGGTCGCGATGTTGTCTTCCAAGGGTGCCGCGGGCGTGACCGGCGCGGGCTTCATCACCCTTGCGGCGACGCTTTCGATCGTACCGTCGGTGCCGGTCGCGGGCATGGCCCTGATCCTGGGCGTCGACCGCTTCATGAGCGAGTGCCGCAGCCTCACCAACTTCATCGGCAATGCGGTTGCGACGGTGGTCATCACCCGGTGGGAAGGCGCTCTCGACCGTGAGCGCTTTGACGCGGCGCTTCGCGGCGAGATGCCACGAGTGGATGCGCTTGAACCCGCTGCGGTGGCTCCCTGAACGTCACTCTCGCGTAATCCGGGTCAGACCGTCCTCAGCTTGAGAGGGCGCGCCGGGCCAGAGCCGCGCAGTCCGCGTCCGTCGCAAGCGGCGCCTGTTTCCCGGTGATCGCCTTCCCCACCATCTTGAGCACGCTGCCCACGGTCTTCACGCGGGGGGGCAATCCGATCTCCGGATCCTTGATCGTGCCGGTCACGCGCACCGGCGTGTCGAGCCGCAGCAGGCTATTGTGTTTGGGGGCGCCGGTGATCGCCAAGGCGACCGTTTCCGGGCCGAAGCGGACGGTGCCCGTCACCGCACTCTGACTGCGCGAGGTGTCGATCAGGATCGGATTGCCCCGCCCCAACCCGTCGCGAACGTCAAGACGCATTACCAGGCACCGCAGTGTCGCGCCCTTGTCCTCATCCGTCAGCGTGCCCCGGCCGACATCCAGACCGAGGAATGAGGCGAGTTTCGCCGGCATGGGGCCGTCGCGCGCTACCAGTCCGACGAAGCCGTTCGAATGCGAGACGGCTTCGCGCACCGTCGTGCCTGGACCGCGTAATCGCGCACGGGCCTGAAACTGGCCATCCATCGGCGCCGTCGGCACGAACGTCTTGAGCGTACTCCCATTCACATCAAGGTTCAGCGTGAGCGTGGGAACACGGGCTCCGTCCCGCTGGTCGACGACGGCTCGGCCGGTCATCCTTCCGCGCGACAGCGCGATCGACGCCGGCGACAGGGTCAGGCGGCCATGGTCCAGCGTAAGCGTGCCGCGGGCCGCCCGGAACGGGCTGGGCTGCTTCCATAGCAGGCGCTTCACGGTGAAGCGCAGTTCGCCATCCAGGTCCTGCATCTTCGAAAGGTCGATGCGGCTGTCGGGCACCACGCGCGGCCCTATACGGCGCTGCTTTGCCGCAGCACGCGCCTTGCCCTCGTTCGACGAAAGATCGTCGAAGTCGAGGGCGTCGGCCACCAGCTCGGCGTCGAGCTTCTTGCGGTTTCCTTCCTCCCACACCTTCACCTTGCCGGTGAAGCGGGAGCGGCCGATGGTACCGCCGACGTTCTGCACGTCCCAGCGATCATCCGCATGGCGGGCGTCTGCGGAGAGTTTCACCGGCTGGGTTCCGAACAATCCCGCCTCGATGATCGCATCCACCAGGCGCAGGTCGGACGCGCGCGTCTCGACATGGACCTGCATGTCCGACGTGTCGAAGACATGGGCCATGTCCCCGCGCGCCTCGAAGCGCAGATCGGGACCGTCGAGAAGCGCGTGGAACGGCCACCGCTTGCCCGGAGCTGACGGACCGCCGCGCAGGGTGGCACGCACCGCCGCACCGCGTACGGTGCCGCTGCCCGTCCCGGTCAGCGCGCTGCCAGGACGCGCCTCGACCCGCAGGGTGACGCTGCGATCCCGTTTGAAGTCGCGGTAGGTGACGAGCGTGTCGTGGACCGCGAGTTCCTCCAGGCGGGGTCCGCTGCCGGAGCTCTCCTTCTTCGGGCCATCCTTGGACCAGCTTTCCCGTCCATCGGCCGCACGAACGAGCGTGAACCGGCCGCCCGTGACGGTGATCGCCTGCGGAGAGATCCGCCCCACCAATACCGGGACGATGGGAAGGCGCATGCGGACTTCCCGGACGGAGGCGAGATCCCCGGTTCCTGCCCATGCCGCCTGGGGCACCCGCACGTCGCGCAACAGGATCGTGGGGGTAAAGGAGAAACGTTCGACCCGCTCCACACTGCCCAGCGTCACCGGGCGGCCGAACTGCGCGCTGAGACGCTCCGCGATCAGCCCGCGGGCGTGGTGTACGGGCAAGGCTCCAAGGACCAGCAGCAGGATGCACACGAGCACCGCCCCGCCGATCGCGAGCCGGACAAGGGCAGGACGCGTCATCTGCCTGCACAACCGCAACAGGCGACGTCGGTTCCAAGTCCCGTGTTTCGGACACACGAACGCCCGCCGGCTCTGCAGCCGACGGGCGTCGTATCTCGTGCGATCAAGCCGTAGGCGGGACCAGCCCGCCCGAGCTTACTTCTTGCCGAGCGTGAGGCCGCCGAAGCGCTTGTTGAAGCGTGCGACCTGGCCGCCGGCATCGAGCAGGCGCTGGTTGCCACCGGTCCATGCCGGGTGTGCCAGCGGATCGATGTCGAGCTGCATCGTGTCGCCTTCCTTGCCCCAGGTGGAGCGGGTTTCGAACACGGTCCCGTCGGTCATCTGCACCTTGATGGTGTGATACTCGGGGTGGATATCTTTCTTCATCGTCAGGCTCCTGTGAATGGCTGGTTTCCGACCAGCCGGAACGAAGGGCGCCCCCTACACGGACGAGCGGCCCGCCGCAAGCAGCAGGCCGCCCTGGAGGCGGAAAGTCAGGGGAAAGTCAGTCCAAGATCACGCCTTGGGCGGATCCGCGATCATCGCCGTGAACTCGCACTCGGTAGCCACTTCGCCGTCGAGCAGGGCCTTGCCGGCAAACTTGCAGACACGCGACCGCTTCTGAACGAACTCGACCTCCAGCTTGAGAAGCACACCCGGTTCCACCGGCTTGCGGAACTTCACGCCGTCGATCGACATGAAATAGACGAGCTTGCCCGAGCCCGCGAGGCCGAGGCTCTCGACCGCCAGCACGCCGGCTGCCTGTGCGAGGGCTTCGACCTGAAGCACGCCCGGCATGATCGGCCGCCCAGGGAAATGCCCCTGGAAGAACTCTTCGTTGATCGAGACTGCCTTGATCGCCGTGATGCGCTGATCGAGGACGAGTTCTTCAACCCGGTCGACCAGCAGCATCGGATAGCGGTGCGGCAGCGCCGCCATGACCCGCTTGATATCATAGGGTTGGGTCATGACCTCGTCTGCCGTCACGATCAGCGGCCCTTCGGCTTCGCCGCCGGAGCCGCCGGAGCAGCAGCTGCTGCCGGAGCAGCCTGCTGGCCACCCGGCTGCCAACCGGCCGGCGGGGTGATCTGCACGCTGGGGACCAGGCGGTTGAGCTCTGCGATCACATCGTTGGTGACCTGGGCCGCCGGCAGCGACTTCACAGTCGCGTCGGGCGGAATGATCACGGACAGGCGACGTGCGGCCATCACGCGGTCGAGCGCCGGCTCAAGCTGGCGAACGATCTGCTCGTTCACATAGGCCTGCGCCAGCTGGACCGGCTGAAGGATGCGGCCGAGCTCCTGCTGGGCAGTCTGCTCGCGCTGCTGGATGCCCTGATACTGGGTCTGAAGCGCCTGCTGGTTTGCGTTCGGCGCCGCACGTGCCGCCTCAAACGCGTCGACCTGCGGCTTCAGCTCGTTCTGGATCGCGGTGCGACGGGCGTTCGCCTGATCGATCTGCGCCTTATAGGTGGTCTGGATCTGCGTCATCGCGGTCGTGAACGCGTTGGAGCGGCGCACCGCTTCCTGGAGGTCCACGACGCCCAGGCCCTGGACCTGCGCGAAGGCAGGTGCGGCAACCGACGTCGCCGATACGGTAACGAGTGCGGCGAGCGCCGCCTTGGAGAAGCTACGCATCAGAATTGAGTCCCTACGTTGAAGGTAATGAGCTTGGTATCGTCGCCCTTCTGCTTGAGCAGCGCCTTGGCCACGTCGATGCGCAGCGGCCCGAACGGCGAGTTCCAGTTGACGCCGATGCCGACCGAGAGGCGCGGCTTGGGCGAGTCACCCAGGAACTGTTCGAGGAAGGGAGCAATCGTGTTGATCGCCGGGGTGTTGCTTTCGCCGCCAACGCACGTCCCGCCATAGGTAGCGGAGTAGCCCGTCGAGCAGGTGGTATAGCGCGTCGCCGGCGCGCCGTTCGTGCCGGTATAGGGGTTGAGGTACAACGGCTGCCCATCGGACGTCGTAATCGGCTGCGAACCCGGCAGGAGCGTGGGCGAGCCGTCCTTGTTGAACAGCGGCTGCCCGGCGGCGTCGGTGGCCTGGGTGAAGTCGAACGTCGGACGCGGCCGCTTCAGCCCGAACAACGCACCGAACTGGATGAAGACCGACGGACGCAGGCCAAGTTCGGCGATGCCGGAGCCGAGCGGCGGCTCAAGCTCGAGCTTGCCGAGGTAGTAGGCCTTGCCGCCCAGAGGATCGTCAAACTGGTTCTGGGTGGTGAGTTCCTGCGTGCCCGTGAACGGGTCGCCGGTGTAATTGGTGCGACGGATGCGCGGACCCACACCGCGGATGTCGAAGCCGCGGAACTGCGGCTCGCCCAGATAGAAGCGGTCGGTGATGCGAACCGGATCGACGCCCTCGCCGGGGCTCTTCTGCAGGGCATGGATGTAACCGCCCTCCAGGCCCGCCGACAGGATCCAGCCACCGAGGTTCCAGTATTTGTCACCGTCGAAGCGGCCACGGATGTAGCGGACGTCGCCCCCCAGACCGGCGAAATCCGCACCCAGCACGAGGCGCGAGCCGCGGCTCGGCCGCAGACGGCTGTTCAGGCTGTCGTAGATCAGCGAGGTGCCGATTGAGGAGGTGATGCGATTGCCGATGGCTTCGCAGAGGTAGCGGCCCGCCTTGAGCGGATCGCACTCGCCGTTGGTGTAATAGTTGCCGCGATCCAGCGTGACCTTGTCCTGCTGGAGCGTGTAGCGGCCCGACAGCTGCCAATATTCCGTCAGCGAGACGCCCGATACGAGCGAGCCACCGGTGGAAAGCTGCGAATAAAGCTCGTTCCGGTCGCGGTTGCTGCCGTAGAAATTGAACGAGTTGAAGTCGCGGCGGAACAGGGTGCCGCCGAGCGCGATGTTCTTGTCGAACAGATAGGGTTCGGTGAAGCCCAGCTCGACGGACTTCGAATAGCTGGAATAGCTGGCGCTGGCCTGGAGCGTCTGCCCCTTGCCGCGGAAGTTGTTCTGCCGGATCGACGCCTGAAGAATGAACTTTTCCAGGCTCGAGAAGCCGGCCGACAGCGACAGTTCGCCGGTCGACCGTTCCTCGACGTTCGCGGCGAGCACGACTCGGTCTGGAGCCGAACCCTGTTCCTGCTTGATCTCGAACTTGTCGGCGAAATAGCCGAGCGAGTTGATGCGGTCCTGCGAGCGCTTGACCAGGAACTGGTTGAAGGCGTCGCCCTCGGCAACACGCATTTCGCGGCGGATCACCTTGTCCTGCGTCTGCGTGTTCCCGGTGATGTCGATGCGCTCGACATAGGTCCGGTTCGCCTCGCCGATGAAGAAGTTGATCCCCATCGTCAGGTTTTCGCGGTCGCGCTGGAACTCGGGGCGCACGTCTGCGAACGCATAGCCGTAGAGGCCGGCATATTCGCTCAGGCGATCGATCGAGTCCTCGACGAGCTTGGCGTTGTACCAGTCGCCGCTCTTCATCGGCAGCGTCTTGGCGAGCTTTTCGCCGTCGAAATCGCGGATCGCGCTGTCGACCTTCACATCGCCGAACTTATAGCGCGGGCCTTCTTCCACCACATAGGTGATGATGAAGTCGCGCTTGTCGGGTGTGAGTTCCGCTACAGCGGAGATCACGCGGAAATCGGCGTAGCCCTGGGTCAGGTAATACTGGCGCAGCTTCTGCTGGTCGGCCGCGAGCCGGTCCTGGTCATAGCTGGTGGCCGAGCTGAACAGGCGGAAGGTGCGCGCCTGCTTCGTGTACATCTCCTTGCGGAGATCGGAATCCGAATAGACATCATTGCCGATGATGTTGATTTGACGGACCTTGCTCTTGGGTCCCTCGTTGATCTCGAACACCACGTCGACGCGGTTCTGGTCGAGCATGACCATCTGCGGCTCGACGGACGCGGCAAAGCGGCCCTGGCGGCGGTACAGCTCGATGATCCGCGCGACGTCGGCGCGGACGGCGGTGCGGGTGAAGATCTGCCGCGGCGCGAGCTTGATCTCCTTGACGATCTTGTCGTCCTTCAGCCGCTTGTTGCCTTCCAGCACCACGCGGTTGATGATCGGGTTCTCACGCACCACGACGACGATGTCGCCGGTCTCGACACCCTCGATCTGCGCGTCTGCGAGCAGGTCGGACGCGAGCAGATCGACGATCGCCTGGTCGAGGCTTTCGGTCGTGTAGGGCTGGCCCACGCGCAGCTTGGTATAGGACAGCACCGTGTCCGGCTCGATACGCTGCGAACCGCGCACCGTCAGCGAGCGGATGGTGCGGACCGGCGCCGACACGACCACCGGCGGAGTCGTGGGAGCTGCCTGTTCCGCACGGGCAGCGGGGGCGGCCGGCGTCGTCTGCGCCATTGCGACACCTGACAGCATCGTCCCTGCCATCAGCACGGTCGCGCGCACGCCGTAGTTGGAAACCTTCGTCACATCCCACCCCAGTCGGTAAGCCGTAAAACACACACGGCATGCGGATCGCGTCCGCCCTGCCCTAACCCGCTCACCCGATCAAGCCGGACAAGCCACGCCACAAACCGAGCGATCCCAGATCGTTCGCAGTCACCAGAAGCATGAGCGCCAAAATCGCCATCACCCCGCCGCGGAACGCCCACTCCACGACGCGCGGGTCCGTCGGCCGGCGGCGGATCGCCTCGATTGCATAGAACAAGAGATGCCCGCCATCCAGCATTGGAACTGGCAATAGATTGATGAACCCCAAGTTAATCGAAATAAGGGCCACCAAGAAGACGAAGGCCTGGGGGCCGAGAACCAGCTGCTCGCCAGAGGCGCGCGCGATGCTGATGGGGCCGCCGAGTTCCGACACCGGCCGACGGCCGCTGACGATCTGCCACAGCGTGTCGGTCATCATGCCCAGGATGGCGCCGGTCTGACGCACCGCTACCGCGGGTGCCTCCAGCACGCCGACGGGCTCCACGACCCGGCCTGCAGGGCCGATCCCGAGCTGGCCGAGGCGGAAGACGTTGCCGAAACGATCCTGCTCGCTGGTGGTGCCCAGCGTTACGGAGACGACCTGCTCCTGCCCATCACGGACAAGGCGGATGTCGCTGGTCTCGCCCGGGCGGATACGGGTGTATCGGGCGACATCGTCGAAGGTATCGATCGCGCGCCCGCCCATCGAGATGATGCGGTCACCGGGCTGGAGCCCAGCCTCGGCAGCCGCGCTTTGCGGCGCGACCACGCCGATCGTGGCCGGCGTGCGGCTTTCGCCATAGGCGAGCGCAAAGCCTGCCAGGATCAGGATTGCGATGACGAAATTCGTGACGGGTCCGGCAGCAACGATGATCGCGCGCTGCCATAGCGGCTTTGCCTGGAAGGTCCCGCTGCGCTCAGCCGCCGGCAGCGACATCCAGTCGGCAGAGGGCTGGCTTGCCGGGTTCATGTCCCCGGCAAAGCGGACATAGCCGCCCAGCGGCAGCCACCCGAATTTCCAGCGGGTGCCATGGCGGTCGGTGAAGCCGCCGATCTCCCGGCCGAAGCCGACGGAGAACGCCTCCACCTTCACCCCGAACCGCCGGCCCGCGAGATAGTGGCCAAGTTCGTGGAGGAAGACGAGCGGACCGAGCGCGAGCAGGAAAGCCAGCACACTCAGCAGGAAGCCCGGGCTCTCGATCAAACGACGCAGTCCTTCACACGCTCTCCGGCCAACCGCCGAGCCTCCGCATCGATGGCGAAGACCGCCTCAAGCGTGGCCGGAGACTCCGGATCGTAGCGATCCAGAGTATCCGCAACGATTGCGGCAATTTCGAGGAAACCGATAGCCCCCTGCAGGAAGGCCGCCACCGCGACTTCGTTCGCCGCGTTGAGGATCGCCGGACGCGCGCCGCCTGCCGTAAGGGCGGCACGCGCAAGCGCCAGCGCAGGAAAGCGAACCGGATCGGCGGGCTCGAAGTCGAGACGGCCGACCGCGGCCAGATCGAGCGGCGCGCACGGCGTCTCCATGCGATCCGGCCAGGCGAGCGTATGCGCGATCGGCGTGCGCATGTCGGGCGTACCCATCTGCGCCAGCACCGAGCCATCGACATATTCGACCATGGAATGGACCACCGACTGGCGATGGACGATCACATCAAGCTGCTCGGCCGCCACCGGGAAGAGGTGGAACGCTTCGATCAGCTCCAGCCCCTTGTTCATCATGGTGGCGGAGTCGACCGAGATCTTGGCGCCCATCGACCAGTTCGGATGGGCCACCGCCTGTGCTGGCGTGATCGCGCGCATCGCCTCCAAGCTGGTCTCCCGGAACGGGCCACCGCTGGCCGTCAGGACGATGCGGCGCACCCGCTCGGGCGCTGCGAAGTCAAAGCACTGGAAGACGGCGTTATGTTCGGAATCGACGGGCAGCAGCGTCGCGCCATGGGTGCGCGCGGCGGCCGTAGCGACCTCCCCTGCGGAGACCAGTGCCTCCTTGTTGGCGAGGGCAACCGTGCCACCGGCCTTGAGCGCGGCCATCACGGGACGCAAGCCAGCGGTCCCCACGATCGCGGCCATGGTCCAGTCGGCACCCATCGTTGCAGCCTCTGCTACCGCGTCGGGACCCGCGGCGGCTTCGACGCCGGACCCTGCCAGGGCGTCGCGCAACGCATCAAGGCACCCCGGATCGGCAACCACGGCACGTTGGGCGCGCGTGCGAATGGCGGCTTCGGCGAGCTTCTTAACGTCGCGGTTGGCGGTGAGTGCCAGCACCTCGAACGCATCAGGCGCGCGCGCGATCAGGTCCAGCGTAGAGGTGCCGATCGACCCCGTCGCGCCCAGAATGGTAACAGTTTTCATGTGGTGATCTTCGCCAACTCAACCATCAGCGCAGCAGCCGGCGCCACCGGCACAAGGCCGTCGAGCCGGTCGAGCACGCCGCCATGGCCCGGGAGGATGTTGCCCGAGTCCTTGACCCCGGCGCGGCGTTTGAGCTGGCTCTCATACAGATCGCCCATCTGGGCCAACACCGCCAGCAGCGGCGTCGCCAGCGCTAGGTGAAGCGGGAGGCCCTGGGTCTGCAGAACGGCGCCGAAGAACGTCGCGGCGATCACGCCGCCGATCAATCCGGCCCAGGTCTTGTTCGGGCTGATCGTCGGCGCGAGCTTCGGGCCGCCGATGGAGCGGCCGGCGAAATAGGCGCCGATGTCGCATGCCCAGACGAGTGCCATCGCCCAGAAGCTCAGCAGCAGCCCCTGCTCCTGATTGCGGAGCAGCACCAGCGCGAGCACGGGCAAGCCGACATAGAGGATGCCATGGGCGAGCCCCGGTCGACGCGTGACGATAACGACGAAGAACGCTGAACCGGCGATCAGGCCGAGCGCCAGAAACCCGGCGCCAGCGGCAATCGGCGCCATGATCGCAACCGGCACGAACAGCGCAAACTGCGCCAGGCGCTTGTCCTTGTAGGGGACGCCCTGGAGGTCCGCCCATTCCGCCATCATGAACAACGCGGCCACCGCGATCAGCAGCCAGTACAGGAACCCGCCGGCGTAGACGGCAACGCCGGCAACGCCGATCATCGCGACGCCGGCAACTGCGCGAATGCCCAGATCAGAGCGCCGCTGGGGCGCCGGCGCGTCGGTCACAGACCACCGAAGCGGCGTTGCCGCTGGCCGAACTGCGCGACTGCATCGGCCAGGGCGTCCGCACCGAAATCGGGCCAGAGCGTGTCGACGAACAGAAGCTCGGCATAAGCCGCCTGCCACAGCAGGAAGTTCGACAGCCGGACCTCACCGGAAGTCCGGATCATCAGGTCGAGCGGCGGCAGTGCACGCGTCGTGAGCGCGCTCTCGATCGCGGCTTCGTCGATCGCCTCGACCGGGATCTCGCCGTCCCGAACGCGCACGGCGAGCTGACGCGCGGCGGCAACAATCTCTGCCTGCGCGCCATAGTTCAGCGCGATCGCCAGCTGGGAGCCGCTATTATGCGCCGTCCGCGCGACCGCATCCTCGATCAGCCGGACGAGATCCGGCGACAGCCGCCGCCAGTCGCCGATGATGTGGAGCTGGACGTTCTCGCGGGCAAGCTCGTCGATCTCGCTGCGCAGGAAGTGGCGCAGCAGGCCCATGAGGTCGCTGACCTCTTCTTCGGGCCGGCGCCAGTTTTCCGACGAGAAGGCGTAGAGGGTGAGCGCCTCGATGCCCAGTTCGCGCGCAGCACGGGCGGTTCGGCGCACCGCCTCCACGCCCTGGCGATGGCCGGCGATACGCGGCAGCCGCCGGGCTTTCGCCCAGCGACCGTTTCCGTCCATGATGATCGCGACGTGACGGGGCATCGCAGCGCCCGTCCCCCCCGATGTCGGAACCGGGGCTGCAAGCGGCCTCACTTGCCCAGGATTTCCTTTTCCTTGGCAGTGGCGGCAGCGTCGATGTCCGCGACCGTCGCGTCCGTGAGCTTCTGCACCTCGGTCTCGTGACGCTTGCGCTCGTCCTCCGAGATGACGCCCTTCTTCTCGTCGGTCTTCAGGCTGTCCATGCCGTCGCGACGGACGTTGCGGACAGCAATGCGAGCCTTTTCAGCATATTGGCCGGCGAGCTTCGCAAGTTCCTTGCGGCGATCTTCGGTCAAATCCGGGATCGGCAGACGCAGCGTCTGGCCGTCCACGATGGGGTTGAGGCCCAGGCCCGCCGAGCGGATCGCCTTGTCAGCCGGGCCGACGTTGGACTTGTCCCACACCTGGACCGAAAGCATCCGCGGCTCCGGTGCCGAAACGGTCGCGACCTGATTCAGCGGCATGTGCGCGCCATAGACTTCGACGGTGACGGGGTCGAGCAGCGAAACGGAGGCGCGGCCGGTCCGCAGACCGCCCAGATCGCCCTTCAGCGCTTCTACGGCGCCGGCCATCCGGCGTTCGAGATCGGCCTTGTCATATGCAGCCATGGATCAGGCTCCTGTTATGCGTTGTTCTGGTTCTGGACGATCGTCGCGGTGCCTTCGCCCCGCAGTACGGCTGCCAGATTGCCCTCGTCGCGGATGTTGAACACGACGATGGGGATGTCGTTGTCGCGGCAGAGCGCGACGGCGCTTGCGTCCATGACCTTGAGGTCATCGGCAAGCACGCGGCCGAAGCTGAGCGTTTCGTAGCGCTTGGCCGTGGGTACCTTCTTCGGATCGGCATCATAGACGCCGTCGACACTGGTGCCCTTGAACAGGGCGCTGCAGCCCATTTCGGCGGCCCGCAGCGCAGCGGTGGTGTCGGTGGTGAAGAACGGGCTGCCGGTACCGGCGGCGAAGATCACCACCCGTCCCTTCTCCATGTGGCGAACGGCGCGACGGCGGATGTACGGCTCGCACACCGACGCCATCGGGATCGCCGACTGGACGCGGGTTTCGACGCCGATCCGCTCGAGCGCGTTCTGCACGGCGAGCGCGTTCATGACGGTTGCCAGCATGCCCATATAGTCGGCGCTGGCGCGGTCGAAGCCCTGGGCAGCACCGGCCAGGCCGCGGAAGATGTTGCCGCCGCCGACGACCAGGCACAGTTCGTGCCCCTCGTCACGGGCGGCCTTCACCTCACGCGCGACGCGGTCGCACGTTGCGGGATCTATGCCGAACTGACCTGGTCCCATCAGGACCTCGCCCGAGAGTTTCAGAAGGATGCGATCAAAGCGAGGCAGGGTCATGACACCTTGTACATAAGGGTTCGGGGACGGCGCGAACCTTAGGCGCGAGCGGCAGCGATGCCAAGCGCCGATGCCGTGCAGATCCCGTGAATACGACAGCGGGCGCGGCCACCCGAGGGTAGCCGCGCCCGCCCGAAGATCGCGTGAAAGCGAGACTTACTTGGCGATGCCGGCGGTTGCCGCCACTTCCGCTGCGAAGTCGCTCTCTTCCTTCTCAATGCCCTCGCCGAGCTGGAAGCGGACATAGTCCTTCAGCACGATGGTGGCGCCGGCGTCCTTGCCCGCCTTGGCGATCACGTCCTGGACCGGCGTCTTGCCGTCCATGACGAATGCCTGCGTCAGGAGCGCGTTCTCCTTCTTGAACTTCTCGATCGGGCCGTTGAGAATCTTCTCGGCCACTTCGGCGCTCTTGCCGACGATCTTCTCCGCGTTCTTCTCGCGCAGGACCGCAGCTTCACGCTCGACGACGTCCGGATCCAGCGTCTCGACCGACAGCGCCAGCGGGAACGCCGCAGCAATGTGCATCGCGATCTGCTTGCCCAGCGGCTCGAGCACGTCGGCGGGTGCCTCGCTCTCGAGCGCAACCAGCACGCCGATCTTGCCGAGGCCTGCCGAAGCGGCGTTGTGGACGTACGGGACGACCACGCCGTTGGTGACTTCGAGGCGCTTGGCGCGACGGATCGACTGGTTCTCGCCGATGGTGGCGATGTTGTGGGTCAGCACGTCGGCAACGGTGGTGCCCGATGCCATCGCCGCACCCTTGATCGCTTCAACGTCGTCACCGACGGAGAGGGCGACCTGGGTCACTTCGCGAACGAAATTCTGGAACTGGTCGTTCTTGGCGACGAAGTCGGTCTCGGAGTTGACCTCGACTGCCGCGCCGACGGTGCCGGCAACAGCAACGCCGACCAGGCCCTCGGCCGCGGTGCGGCTGGACTTCTTGGCGGCGGCGGCGAGGCCCTTGGTGCGCAGCCAGTCAACGGCTGCTTCCATGTCGCCGCCGTTCTCGGCCAGCGCCTTCTTGCAATCCATCATGCCCGCGCCGGAACGCTCGCGCAGTTCCTTGACGGCGGCGGCGGTGATCTCTGCCATGTGGTGGCTCCTTGTCTGTCAGCTAAAGCTACGGGCGGGGCGAAGCGTCACGCCCCACCCCGCCCGGAAAGTTCGACCAGCGTCGATCAGGCGTCGAGCTGGCGCTCGCCCTCGGCAGCCGCTGCGGGCTCCGTGGTGGCTGCCGGATGCTCCGGATCGCCTGCGGTCAGGGCTTCCTCGACCGGCGGCTCTTCCATTGCACCCATGTCGAAGTCAGCCTCTGCCATCTGCTGATGGCCACCGCGGGTCGCGGCGATCGCCACTGCTTCGCAGTAGAGACGGATCGCACGGCTTGCGTCGTCGTTCGCGGGGACCGGGAACGCGATGCCGTCCGGCGAGACGTTCGAGTCGAGGATCGCGACGACGGGGATGCCAAGGGTGTTGGCTTCCTTGATCGCGAGCTCCTCCTTGTTGGCGTCGATCACGAACATGATGTCCGGGATGCCGCCGAGGTCGCGGATACCGCCCAGCGACAGCTCGAGCTTGTCGCGCTCACGGGTGAGCTGCAGCACTTCCTTCTTGGTGAGGCCGTGCGTGTCGCCCGACAGCTGCTCCTCGAGCGTCTTGAGACGCTTGATCGACTGGGAAATGGTCTTCCAGTTGGTGAGCATGCCGCCCAGCCAGCGGTGGTTGACGAAATGCTGGCCCGACTTGCGCGCGGCGTCAGCGATCGGCTCCTGCGCCTGGCGCTTGGTGCCGACGAACAGAACCTTGCCGCCAGCGGCCACGGTCGACGACACGAACTCGAGCGCGCGCGCGAACAGCGGCACGGTCTGCGAGAGGTCGAGGATGTGAACACCGTTGCGGTCGCCGAAAATGTACGGCTTCATCTTCGGGTTCCAGCGGTGGGTCTGGTGACCGAAGTGCGCGCCCGATTCGAGCAGCTGCTGCATGGAGACGACGGGTGCCGCCATAGGGATAACTCCTTCCGGTTGAGCCTCTGGGAAGCAGGAATCCGACGGCCTGATGGCCTTCGAACACCGGTATGTAGCGCTTCCCATGCGGGGTTGAGGCGGCGCGCTTAGCGCAAGACCGGGCGTTGATCAAGCATTGACACAGGAACGTAAGCGGAACACAACAGGACCACAACGGGATTTCGGAACAATCCGGTGCGCGCCTCTTTTTTCTTAAAGAAGCGTTACCGCGTTCCGACGAGCGCTCGGAGGTTGTTCATGGCCAGTCTGTTTGCTTCACTACTCTTTGCCCTCACCTTCGCGGTGGCGATCTCCACCATTGTCGCGACCGTTGCACCCGAATGGCAGCGGATCCTGCGCCTGCTGCGCAACGGGCCCCAGGCGCCGATGGAACGGCTGCCGGCGGTGCGGTTGTCCTCGCGCCGCGACCTTATTCGGCAGCGGGCAACGGCGCGGACCCTTCGCGCAGCCGCTTGACCCGGCGGTAGGACCGGATGCTGAACGGCAGCGTCGCGAGATAGGCGATGCACAGCACCGTGAGCGTGGGCCATGGCGCGGAGACCAGCGCCGCGGCTGCGACCACTACCACCACGATCGCCTCGAACCGGATGTTCCGGCGCAGTTTGAGGGACGACCAGCTGTAGGTCGCGAGGCTGGAGACCATCAGGAAGGCGACGAACGCCACCCAGGGCGCCACCAGCCAGGGCGAGCGGAACATTGGCTCGTCCGACCACAGCCAGGCATAGATCGGCAGCATGGCAAGACCGGCCCCGGTGGGTGCCGGAATGCCGGTCAGGAAGCCGGCCGACTTGTGCGGCTGTTCCGCGACGTCGATCTGGGCGTTGAAGCGGGCGAGCCGGAGCGCGCAGAAGACCGCGTAGACAAGCGCACAGATCCATCCGACCCGCGGCGCTGCACCCAGCGACCAGAGGTAGAGGATCAGCGCAGGCGATACGCCGAACGAAATCGCGTCAGAGAGCGAGTCGAGTTCCGCGCCGAACCGGCTTTGCCCGCGGATCATCCGGGCGATGCGGCCGTCGACCCCGTCGAGAACGCCGGCGACCAGGATCATGATGATCGCCCGCTCCCAGTCGCCGCCGATTGCAAAGCGGATGCCGGTGAGGCCGGAACACAGCGCCAGTGCGGTGACCGCGTTGGGCGCGACGGCTCGCAGTGGAATACCACCTGCGGAACGCGGACGACGCATCGCGGCCGCCTTACTGGGCGACGCCGGCGGGCGCCGGCACTGCAGGACGACCGAGGATGGTCTCGCCGGCGATGCTGCGCTGGCCGAGAATCACCTGCGGCTCGATACCGTCCGGCAGGAACACGTCGACGCGGCTGCCAAAGCGGATGAGGCCCACGCGCTGTCCGGCGGCGATAATGTCTCCAGGCTTCACGAAGCCCACGATGCGGCGTGCGACCAGTCCGGCGATCTGGGTGAAGCCGATGCGGCGGCCGTACATGTCCTCCACCACGATGTGCTGACGCTCATTCTCGTCGCTGGCCTTGTTGAGGTCGGCGTTGAGGAACTTGCCGGAGATGTAGACCACCTGCCGGACGGTGCCGGCGATCGGCGAGCGATTGATGTGGACGTCGAACACGCTCATGAAAATCGAGACGCGAACCAGCGGCTCGTCGCCCAGGCCGTTGGGGCCACGCAGCTCGGGCGGCAGGGGCACGCGCTCGATCATCGTCACCAGGCCGTCGGCTGGGGCGACGATCAGGTCGGCTCCCTGCGGCGTCACCCGGACCGGATCGCGGAAGAACGCCGCCACCCAGATGGTGAAACCGATCAGCGCGCAGCCGAGCTCGTCCCACACGAAGAAGAAGACGATCGCGGCGACGGCCGCGGAAATCGCAACATATTTGCGACCCTCGGGGTGAACCGAAGGCCAGCGCCATTTGACCGTCGTCGTCACGATCGGCGGTTTTTCTAAGGATGCCATGCCGGGCGGTGTACCCGGCCGCCGTTCGCCTGACAACACGCGCGCTTCGCCGCGCGCCTCCCCAAGGCTGCCGGTTGATCGTCGCCCAGGTTGCTCCTAGACGCAGGGGCAATCCCCTTTGCAGCAAATCGGAAAGCGAGATCATGGCCAAGATCAAGGTGAAGACGCCCGTCGTGGAGATCGACGGCGACGAGATGACGCGCATCATCTGGGCGTGGATCCGTGAGCGGCTGATCCTCCCCTACCTCGACATCGACCTCGAATATTACGACCTGGGCATTCAGAAGCGCGACGAGACGGACGACCAGATCACCGTCGATTCGGCCAAGGCGATCCAGAAGTACGGCGTCGGCGTGAAGTGCGCCACGATCACCCCGGACGAGGCACGCGTCGAGGAATTCGGCCTCAAGAAGATGTGGCGTTCGCCCAACGGCACGATCCGCAACATCCTGGGCGGCGTGATCTTCCGCGAGCCGATCGTCATCAAGAACGTACCCCGCCTGATTCCGGGCTGGACCCACCCGATCGTCGTCGGCCGCCATGCATTTGGCGACCAGTACAAGGCGACCGACTTCAAGGTGCCCGGTGCGGGCAAGCTGACCATGAAGTTCGAGGGCGTCGACGGCCAGGTCATCGAGCACGAAGTGTTCGACTTCCCGGCTTCGGGCGTCGCGATGGGCATGTACAACCTGGACGAATCGATCCGCGACTTCGCCCGCGCGAGCATGAACTACAGCCTGGGCCGCGGCTGGCCGCTGTATCTTTCGACCAAGAACACCATCCTCAAGGCCTATGACGGCCGCTTCAAGGACATCTTTGAAGAGGTGTTCGCGACCGAGTTCGCCGACAAGTTCCAGGAAGCCGGCATCGTCTACCAGCACCGCCTGATCGACGACATGGTCGCCTCGGCGCTCAAGTGGCACGGCGAGTTCGTCTGGGCCTGCAAGAACTATGACGGCGACGTGCAGTCGGATCAGGTCGCGCAGGGCTTCGGCTCGCTGGGCCTGATGACGTCGGTGCTGATGAGCCCGGACGGCAAGACGATCGAGGCAGAGGCGGCGCACGGCACCGTCACCCGCCACTATCGCCAGCACGAGCAGGGCAAGGCGACCTCGACCAACCCGATCGCCTCGATCTTCGCATGGACCGGCGGCCTGAAGTACCGCGGCAAGTTCGACGGCACCCCGGAAGTGACGAAGTTCGCCGAGACGCTGGAGCGCGTCTGCATCGAGACCGTCGAGAACGGCCACATGACCAAGGATCTCGCGATCCTGATCGGCCCGGACCAGCCCTGGATGACGACCGAGCAGTTCTTCGAGCAGGTCCGCGTGAACCTGGAGAGCAAGATGGGCGCGATCGCCGCCTGATCTTCGGCTCGAGCGAGCAACGGGAAGGGGCCGGCGGGGCGATCCGCCGGCCCCTTTTCTGTTGGATACCTCGCACGTCGCCAGCCGGCCCGCGCGCAAAGATCGCGTAGCAGCGACGTTGGCATCCGCCGCGCCATCCGCAACAAGGGCTGCATGCCACTACCGATCGACTCGACCCCGTTCAGCGACTCCCTGGTTATCCTGGGCGCTGCCGGGCTCGTCATCCCGGCCTTTGCGCGGTTCCGCGTCAACCCGGTGATCGGATTTATCCTCGTGGGCGTATTGGTCGGCCCGGCAGGACTTGGCGGGTTGGTCGACCGGTTTCCTTGGCTGTTTCACGTCACCATCACGGACCGACATTCGATCGAGCCGTTCGCCGAGTTCGGCATCGTCCTGCTATTGTTCTCCATCGGCCTGGAGCTGTCGTTCCGGCGATTATGGGCGATGCGCGCGCAGGTGTTCGGCCTGGGCGCGTCGGAACTGCTGCTGGCGGCGGCAGTGATCGGCGGCGGCCTGTTCCTGCTGGGCCAGAAGCTCCCCGGCGCGATGGGGCTGGGCCTCGCTCTCGCGCTCTCCTCCACCGCGCTGGTCCTGCCGATGGCGGGCACGACCAGCACCGTTGGGCGCACTGCCTTCTCGATGCTGTTGTTCGAGGATCTGGCGCTGGTGCCGATCATCTTCGCGCTGGGGGCACTCGCGCCCAATGCGCAGGACGCCGGTTGGGGCGGGCTGATCCAGACGCTCATCTGGGGATCGGTGGCGATCGCGGGCTTGTTCGTCGGCGGCCGACTGGTGCTGCCGAGGCTGTTCGCCCAGGCGGCTCGCACCAAGAGCCCCGAGCTATTCCTTTCTGCGAGCCTGCTGGTGGTGATCGTCGCCAGCATGGTCACCACCGCCGCCGGGCTGTCGCCGATCGTCGGCGCGCTGCTGGCGGGCCTGCTGATCGCGGAGACCGAGTATCACACCGAAGTCGAGGTGATAACAGCGCCCTTCAAGGGTCTGGCACTGGGCGTTTTTCTGATCACCATCGGCATGAGCTTGGACTTGCGCTCGATCGCCGAGAACTGGCTGACACTTGCCGCCGCGGTCGGCGGGGTCGTGCTGGTGAAGGCGCTGGTGACCGCCGCCATGCTGCGCATCGCGGGCCTGCGCCGCGGCGTGGCGGCGGAGACCAGCCTGTTGATGGCGAGTCCATCCGAGACGACGCTGATCGTGCTCGCCACCGCCGCACAGGCGCAGCTGATCCAGCCTTCGACGGCGGCCTTCTGGCAGACGGTCACCGCGGTTGGCCTCACCATCACGCCCCTGCTGGCGACGATCGGCAAACGGGCGGCGCGCAAGATCGACCTTGGCACGGGCGTGGAAGAACCGCAGCCGAGTGCGGACGGACCGGGCGCGGTCATCATCGGCTTCGGCCGGGTGGGCCAGATGGTCGCGGACATGCTGCGCGCGCATAACAAGCCCTTCATCGCGGTGGAGTCCAACATCGACACCGTCGCGGCGGCGCGGCGCGACGGATACCCCGTCATCTTCGGGGATGTCGTGCGCCCCGAACTGGTCGACCGGCTGAACCTTGGCCGCGCCACCGCCCTGATCCTGACCATGGATGAGCCCGTGCTGACGGTCCGTATCGTTCGCCGGGTACGCGCCTGGGTACCGGACCTGACGATCGTCGCCCGCGCCCGCGACGCCGCCCACGCCGCCGAACTTTACGCCGCCGGCGTTACCGAAGCGGTGCCGGAGACGCTGGAAAGCTCGCTGCAGCTTTCGGAGGCAGTGCTGGTGGAGATGGGCGTCCCGATGGGACCGGTGATCGCATCCATTCACGAAAAGCGCGATGAACTACGGCGCGAGATCCGCGAGGCCGCCGGGCTGGAGCGCGAACCCCGGCTGCGGCGGATGCGACGCAACGATGTCCCGGGATAGTCTCGGACCGCAAGCCTGCGAGCTCCGAGTGTTTGCGAGCTGAATCGACCAAATCTACCATAAAGACAGAAGGTTGGCGGCCGAACTTACCGGTCAAATTGATCGAATAGAGCGCGCTAAGCTGCCGCTAACGAAGTCGGCGGCTCAGTGTGAGCAAGGATCAGGGGCGGAGTTGATCCGCCCTGCCCGTTCAGGCCGCGACCGGCTCCAACGCCGCGCGAACGGCGGCGAGAGCGTCAGCTCCCTTATCGCCGTCCGGGCCGCCGCCCTGGGCCATGTCGGGCCGGCCGCCGCCGCCCTGCCCGCCAAGCGCCGCCACCGCAGCCTTGACGAGATCGACCGCGCTGTGGGTTCCGACCAGATCGGCCGTGACGCCGACCGCGACCGAGGCACGACCCTCGTTGACCGCGACCAGGGCGACCACACCGGAGCCGATGCGCTGCTTGGCTTCGTCAACCGCGCCGCGCAGTGCCTTGGCCTCCAGGCCATCGAGCACCTGCCCGACGAATGCGACGCCGCCCACCGTCTCCGGGCCTGCCGGTGCGGCACCGGCGCCACCACCTAGTGCCAGCGCCTTCTTGGCCTCAGCCAGTTCGCGTTCCAGTCGGCGACGTTCCTCGACCAGCGTCGCCACCCGCGCGGGCACTTCGTCGGGAGTGGCTTTCAGCATGGCTGCTGCCTCACGCAGCTTTTCGTCGCGACCGGCGAGCCACTGGCGGGCGGTTTCGCCGGTCAGCGCCTCGACCCGGCGCACGCCGCTGGACACGGCGCCTTCGCCGACGATCTTGAATACGCCGATTTCGCCAAGGGCGTTGACGTGCGTGCCGCCGCACAGCTCGATGGAATAGGTACCCTCGGCATCCTCCCCCATCGAGACGACGCGGACTTCGTCGCCGTACTTCTCGCCGAATAGCGCCATCGCCCCCATCGCGATCGCGTCGTCAGGGGTCATGAGCCGGGTGGTGACGGTGCCGTTCCCGCGCACCTGCGCATTCACCTGCGCCTCTACCTCGGCGATGTCGGCGGGTGAGATCGGGGTCGGCTGCGAAAAGTCGAAGCGCAGGCGGTCGGGTGCGACCAGGCTGCCCTTCTGCGCGACATGCGTGCCGAGCCGCTCGCGCAGCGCCTCGTGCAGCAGGTGGGTCGCCGAGTGGTTGGCGCGGATCTGGTTGCGGCGCGCGGTGTCGATCGCGAGGTGTACGCTGTCACCAACCGCCAGCGTCCCCGCATCGATGCGCGTGCGGTGGACGTGAAGCTTGCCGAGCTGCTTGGACGTGTCGAGCACTTCAGCCGAAAGACCCTTGTCGGTGTCGATCGTGCCGCTGTCGCCTACCTGGCCACCGCTTTCGGCGTAGAATGGGGTCTGGTTGGTGATGACGAAGACTTCGTCACCGGCCTCAGCACGATCGACGCGCACGCCGTCGCGGACGAGTGCGATCACTTCGCCCTGCCCCTCGGCCACCGCATAGCCAGTGAACTCGGTGGCGCCGCTTTCCTCGACGATGTCGAACCAGACCTCATCCGAAGCCTTGGCGCCGGAGCCCTTCCAGGCGGCGCGCGCCGCGCGCTTCTGCTCGGCCATCGCGGTTTCAAAGCCGGCGCGGTCGACGCCCAGACCCTGGCTGCGCAGGGCATCCTCGGTCAGGTCATAGGGGAAGCCGAAGGTGTCGTAGAGCTTGAACGCGGTTTCACCGGCGAGCGTGTCGCCCTTGGCCATTCCGGCAGTCGCCTCGTCGAGCAGGCGCAGACCCTTGTCCAGCGTCTGGCGGAAGCGGGTCTCCTCCTGAAACAGCGTGGCTTCGATCAGCGGCTGAGCGCGGACGAGATCCGGATAGGCAGCGCCCATCTCCGCCACCAGCGCGGGGACCATGCGATGCATCAGGGGCTGCTTGGCGCCCAGCAGGTGCGCATGGCGCATGGCGCGACGCATGATGCGGCGAAGCACATAGCCGCGGCCCTCGTTGGCCGGCAGCACGCCGTCCGAGACCAGGAAGCCCGACGCGCGCAGATGGTCGGCGATGATGCGATGGCTCGCCTGCATCGGACCGTCGGTGGGGGCGCCGGTGAGCGCACCCGATTCGTCGATCAGCGCGCGGAAGGTGTCGGTATCGTAATTGTCATGGACGCCCTGCAGGACGGCGGCGACCCGCTCCAGGCCCATGCCAGTGTCGATCGACGGACGCGGCAGTTCGCCGACGATCTCGTTCGCCTGCTGCAGATATTGCATGAAGACGAGGTTCCAGATCTC
Organism: Sphingomonas sp. 3-13AW; assembly: GCF_049311085.1. Taxonomy (NCBI): domain Bacteria; kingdom Pseudomonadati; phylum Pseudomonadota; class Alphaproteobacteria; order Sphingomonadales; family Sphingomonadaceae; genus Sphingomonas; species Sphingomonas sp. 3-13AW. The sequence goes on from NZ_JASNVZ010000002.1 coordinate 213,704, forward strand.
GACGAACCGGTCGCCATCCTCATCCGGCGATCCCGGAGGTCCGCCGGCGATGTGGTCGCCGTGGTCGAAGAAGATCTCGGAGCACGGCCCGCAGGGGCCGTCATCGCCCATCGCCCAGAAATTGTCCTTCGTCGCGATGCGGATGATGCGGTCGTCGGAAAGGCCGGCGATCTTCTTCCAGAGATCGGCCGCCTGATCGTCGGTGTGATAGACGGTGACGAGCAGCCGGTCCTTTGCGATCCCCCATTCGCGCGTGATCAGGTTCCAGGCGAGCTCGATCGCGCGATCCTTGAAATAGTCGCCGAACGAGAAGTTGCCGAGCATCTCGAAGAAGGTGTGATGGCGCGCGGTGTACCCGACATTGTCGAGGTCGTTGTGCTTGCCACCGGCGCGCACGCACTTCTGCGACGAGGTCGCGGTGCTGTAGGGGCGCGTCTCCAGCCCGGTGAAAACATTCTTGAACGGGACCATGCCTGCGTTCACGAACATCAGCGTCGGGTCGTTCTGCGGCACAAGCGGGGCCGATGGAACGCGCGCATGCCCCTCCTTCTCGAAATAGTCGAGGAACGAGCGGCGAACATCGTTGGTCGAGATCATGCGCGCTGATTAGGCGCAAGGCGCGACCTTGCCAAGCGATCCGAACGCGGTTCATGCCCCTGTTCGGCGAAGGTTCCGCAGAAGCGCGAAAAAAGAGGCGCTGCGGCCTCATTCCGCTACTGTGGAGCGGACAATCGGCTTGACCCGCGCGACGCATTCCCCTTGGTTGCGCGCCGGTTTCCTGGGGGTGTGTTGAATGGCCAAGCGGCTTACCGCGTATATTCTGATTGGACTGGTCGCTGGTCTTGTACTCGGCTGGGTGCTGAATGCGTCACTGGACGATGGCGGCGGCGCGGGTACCGCGCAGCTGAAGGACATCGCCGGCTATTTCTCGATCGTGACTGCCCTGTTCCTGCGGTTGATCAAGATGATCATCGCGCCGCTCGTTTTCTCGACGCTGGTGGTGGGCATCACCCACATGGGCGACACGAGTGCCCTTGGCCGCGTGGGCCTGCGCGCCTTCGCCTGGTTCGTGGGCGCCAGCCTGCTCTCGCTGACGGTCGGCCTGATCCTAGTGAACCTGCTGCAGCCGGGTGTCGGCCTGGGCCTGCCGATGCCGCCGGCGGATGCTTCCGCCGGTCTGGCCAAGGCATCGTTCAACCTCAAGGATTTCGTCAGCCATATCGTCCCGGCCTCGATGGTCGAGGCGATGGCGACCAACGAGATCCTGCAGATCGTCGTCTTCTCGGTGTTCGTGGGCGTCGCGATGACGGCCATCGGCGAAAAGGCCGCGCCGCTTGTGCGCGGGTTGGAAGCTCTGGTGCAGGTGATGCTCCAGATCACCGACTATGTGATGCGATTCGCGCCCATCGCGGTGTTCGCGGCCGTCGCCGGTACGCTTGCCGAACAGGGCCCGAGCGTGATCGGCCAGCTCGCCTACTTCATGGGCAGCGTCTATGCCGGCCTCGCCGCGCTGTGGCTGCTCTTGTTCGGCGTTGCCTTCGTGGTGATCGGTCCCCGGATCCTGCAGCTGATCCGGTACCTGCGTGAGCCGATCCTGCTGGGCTTCTCGACCGCATCGTCCGAAGCCGCCTTCCCGCGTACGCTGGAAGCACTCGACCGGTTCGGCGTGCCTCCGCGCATCGCCAGCTTCGTGCTGCCGCTCGGCTATTCGTTCAACCTGGACGGGTCGATGATGTACATGACGTTCGCGTCGCTGTTCATCGCCCAGGCCTATGGCATCGACCTCTCCATCGGCCAGCAGATCACCATGTTGCTGGTGCTGATGGTGACGTCGAAGGGCATTGCCGGGGTTCCGCGCGCAAGCCTGGTGGTGATTGCGGCCACGCTGGCGATGTTCGACATCCCGGAAGCGGGCCTGCTGCTGATCCTGGCGGTCGATCACTTCCTCGACATGGGCCGCACCGCCACCAACGTGGTCGGCAATGCGATCGCTGCGACCGTGATCGCGAAGTGGGAGGGCGGCTTCGACCCGCCCGAGCCGCCGGAGATCGAGCCGCCGCGCGCGCCCTCCGGTCACCCGCGCGAGGATGTTCCGGACAGCTTCCGGGACATGGGCTGATCAGGCGTAGGCGTAGGGCCCGCCCTTCGCCAACGCCGCACCATAGGCGGGGCGCGCATGGATGCGCTCAAGCCAATCGATCGTAGCCGGGCGGGTCTCATCGAGGCCCGCCCGATTGCGTGCCGCCTCCAGCGGGAAACTCATCATGACGTCGGCCGCGCTGAAGCGATCGCCGGCGAACCAGTCGCGGCGCGAAAGCTCTCCCTCCACATAATCGAGGTGGACGTCGATCATCGGCTGGATGCGGCGCTGCGCCGCCTTGCCCAGCAACGGCACCCGTCCCAGCACCAGCTTGATCAAGAGCGGCGGCATCAGCGAGCCCTCCGCATAATGGAGGAAGTGGCGATAGCGCATCGCGGACTGGTGGTGCGCCGGTGCACCGAGCCGGCCATCGGCCTTTTCGATGAGATATTCGACGATCGCGCCCGTCTCTGCCACGACCACGGCGGTGCCGCCCGCCGACGCTGCATCCTCGATCACCGGCGCCTTGCCCAGCGGGTGCACCTCGCGCAGTTCGGGCGGGGCGAGCAACGTACGCTTGTTCCGCTTGTAGCGGCGGACTTCATAGGGGAGGCCGAGCTCCTCCAGCAGCCAGAGCACCCGCTGCGAGCGGCTGTTCTCGAGATGGTGAACCGTGATCATCCAGTGCCTCCTGCTGGCCAGCCCAACGCGGCGGGCGGCAACTTGGCTGCAAGCGGATTGCGCGGCGGCCGGTCCGGCGGCTAACCGTCCGCGACATCGCGGGTGCGTCGATCCCGGCGCGCCTTCCCCCCTTTCGGAAGAGACTATGGCCTTCGAACAGCTGACCCTTTTGCCTGCCGATCCGCTATTGGCGCTGATCGGCGCCTATCGCGACGACCCGCGGCCCAACAAGCTCGACCTGGGCGTGGGCGTGTTCCGCGACACAGACGGCGGAACGCCCGTGATGCGTGCGGTCAAGAAGGCCGAGGAGCGGCTGTTCGCGACGCAGGACAGCAAGTCGTATTTGGGACCGGAAGGGGATGCCGCCTTCGTCGCCGCGCTCGCGCCGCTCGTGCTGGGCGACGCGGTGGCGAGCGACCGGCTGGCCGGCGTGCAGACCCCCGGCGGCACCGGCGCATTGCGACTGGGCGCCGAGATGCTGGCGCGGGCCGGCGTCTCGCGCATCTGGATCGCCACGCCGAGCTGGCCCAACCACGCGCCGATTTTTGCAGCCGCAGGACTGAAGCCGGAAGCGTTCGACCCGTTTGATGTCGCGACCCAGACGCTGGATGGCGCGGCGATGCTCACCGCGCTTGACCAGGCGGAGCCGGGCGACGCGGTGCTGCTGCACGGCTGCTGCCACAATCCGACCGGCATCGATCCCGACGCGGCCCTGTGGACGCAGATCGCCGAGCGGGTAGAGGCGCGCGCGCTCGTGCCGTTGGTGGACCTGGCCTATCAAGGACTCGGCGACGGCTGGGACGCGGATGCGGCGGGTGCCAGGACGGTGCTGGCACGCTGCCAGTACGGCCTGCTTGCCTATTCCTGTGACAAGAACTTCGCCCTGTATCGCGAGCGGACGGGCGCACTGTGGACGGTTGCCCCGGACGCGGACGCGAGCGCGATCCTCTATTCCAACCTGCTGGCGCTGGCGCGGGCCAACTGGTCGATGCCGCCCGATCATGGCGCGGCGGCCGCGCGGATCGTGCTGGAGGACGCGGCGCTTGCGGCGGAATGGCGGGCGGAACTCGAAGCCATGCGCGAACGGCTGGCGGCCCTTCGCCAGGGCGTGAGCGCGCTGGGCATGATCGGGAGCATCGACCTGGCGCCGATCGCCGGCGGCAAGGGCATGTTCGCGACCCTGTCGGTCACCCGCAGTCAGGTGGCATGGCTGCGCGAACATCACGCGATCTACATGGCAGCGTCGGGTCGTATCAATATCGCCGGGTTCAGCGAGGCAAGCATCGCGCCGTTCGGCGAGGCGTTGAAGGCGTTGGTCGCAGCCGAGGTTGCATAAGGGCGAACGTCGTTCGCTGGCCCATCAAGCGGTTCGCGGCCGCTTCCGGGGCTAGCGCGTGGGCGGGCGGCGTGGAATGGGGTTCGGATGAGCAGCGCCGTCGAACCCTTCCACGCCATCGCCATCAGCCAGCTTGCGCACCAGCTCAAGCGCGAGGGGCGGTCGATCATCCACATGGAGTTCGGCCAGCCCTCGACCGGCGCCCCGACCACCGCGATCGCCGCGGCACATCATGTGCTCGACAACGATGGGATGGGCTATTGGGAGAGCCCGACGCTGAAGGCACGGATTGCCCGCCATTATGCCGACCGCTATGGCGTTGTGGTCGAGCCCGAGCGCATCCTGCTGACCTGCGGCGCGTCCCCTGCCCTGGTGCTGGCGCTCGCCACGGCATTTCGGCCGGGCGACCGGGTAGCAACCGCCCGGCCCGGCTATGTCGCCTATCGCAACACCTTGCGCGCCCTCCACATGCAGCCGGTCGAGATCGACTGTGGCGAGGAGGTGCGCTTCCAGATGTCGCGGGAGGCGCTGGCGGCGCTCGACCCCGCGCCCAAGGGCCTGATCCTGGCGAGCCCCGCCAATCCGACCGGCACGATCATCCCCACCGAGCAACTCGCCGACATCGCCGAGCTCTGCCGGGCCCGCGGCATCCGCATCCTGTCGGACGAGATCTACCACGGGCTGAGCTATGGCACGCCGGCGGACACGATGCTGCGCCATGCCGAGGATGCGATCATCCTCAACAGCTTTTCCAAATACTTCAGCATGGCCGGATGGCGGCTGGGCTGGATGGTGGCGCCAGCGGACCTGGTCGAGGAAGCGCGCAAGCGGATGGGCAACCTGTTCCTGACGCCGCCGTCGCTCAGCCAGCACGCGGCGCTCGCCGCATTCGACGCGCTGGAGGAGCTGGAGGGGCACGTCGAGACCTATCGACGCAATCGCGAGCTGCTGCTCGCCGCCCTGCCCGAGCTTGGCCTGGGCGACATCGCGCCCCCCGACGGCGCCTTTTATATCTATGCCTCGGTCGCGCACCTGACCGACGACAGCATCGGCTTTTGCAAGCGGATGCTGGTCGACACCGGGATTGCGGCGGCGCCGGGCGTCGACTTCGATCCCGTTCGGGGTCACCAGTTCGTTCGGTTCAGCTTCGCGGTCGCGACGCCGCTGGTCGAGGAAGCCATTGCGCGGCTGCGCAGCTGGCTTCCAGCGCAGGCACGCGCCGCTTGATCGGGCTCAATCCTCGGCCGGGTTGCCGAGTTTGGCCGCGGTGATGCGATTGAAGGTCACGAGCGGGCACGGCGTCTCGGCATCTCCACAGCCGGGAATGGCGATGTAGCGCCGGACGGGAGGATTGCGCTTGCCGAGTTCGGCGAGGTCGCGGACCTGGTCCATCGTCTGCGACTGCACGAATGCGCGGACGAAGCGGTTTCCTTGCGCATCGCTCCAGCGTTCGAAGCCGATCGCGCCGCCGGGCGAAATATCGTCGCGTGGATAGTCCGCCATCGTCCAGTGCAGGTCGTAGAAGCCGCCGAGAGCCGCCAGGTTGCTGTCGTGGCCGAACAACAGGGTCACTTTGGCGTCGCCCTGGCTTAGCGCCATGCCGATCCGACGTGCGATCGGCGCCGCCACCCGCTCGGCTACATAGGCAGGGCGCGTTTCGTACCGAAACTTGATCGGGTGGAAGCGCAGCATCGTCTGGATGTCGCGCTTGGAAGCCCGACCCCAGCCGACCGAGCGCATCGGCATTCCCTCCAGATACTGGAGCAGGATCGTCTGGCCCACGGTGGAGGCGAAGCCGAGCGCACCGTCCAGGTCGGGCTTGTCCCCCGGCTCTGCCACGAGTTTTGAAGCGCGGTGCGTGGCGCAGGCGGGCCGGCGCCTGGCGGTGGTTGCGCAGGCCTTGCCGGGGCAGCAGCCGACGACGCGATCCAGCACGTCGAAGGCATCGGCGTTGCGTTCAACCACTTCCGCGATCCCGCCAGGAGGCAGCAGCGCTTCGGCGGCGGCGAGCGCCTTTTGCCCGTTGATTTCCATGCTGCCGTCGAGCGGATGGAAGACGACATCGTCGTCCTCGTTGGCAGGATGGTCGAGCGGAACGGCACAGCCGGGCTGGAGCGTCTCAAGAAACGCCTTCCCGGTCTTGATTGCGCGTGATGCGGAGCTGGCCCACGCGACTATTGTACCGGGGGCAGCACAGCCGGATGCCGGCAACAGGCCCTGTTCTGCAAAGAGCGCACCGTCATAGGAGCCCAGACGCCGGATGGCGTCGGCGCCGTGAGGGGTGAGGTCGCCTGCCGGGGTCGACCAAGCCGGCCAGGGTTGGCGGGTGGTGCCGACCGGGGTCGCTGGAAACTTGGTCGAGGGGCGCACGCCGTGACGCATCAGCAACACGACGCGATCGAGTTTGAGCGTGCCCGTGGCCGCGGGTTCTGGCGCCGCCTGAGCCGCGGCCGACTGCGTGAGCGCGAGGATCCCGAGGGCGGCGCAGGCGAGATACTGGGTCATGTCTGGTGCTCTCCTGCCGCTCACATCGTGATCTTGAAACCAAACTTCCCCGTCCAGCCATATTCCTCGTGCTGGGCGATGCGGCGGCCACCAGCCTGCGTTCCCGTATAGTAGCGATCGAAGGGTTCGTTGCCGACGTTGATGAAGTCTGCCGTGAGCTGAACACCCGGCGCAACCCGGAGCTTTGCCCCGACGTCGAACAGCAGGCGGTGATCGACATAAATGTCACCGTCGCCGTCGGCAGTGACCTCGTCGAGATAGCGACCGCGATAGGTACCGCTCGCCCTCAGCTGGAGCGGGCCCTTGTCATAGCCGACGAAGGCGTTCCAGATGTGCCTGGAGCTGCCGGGCAGCGTCAGCTCGCGGCCATAGAGCGTCGCCTCGGTGTCGACATAGGTGTAGTTCCCGCCGACCAGCAGGCCGTCGAGCGGTGATGGCAGGAAGCTGAGGGCAGCCTGAAGGTTCAGCTCGACGCCTGAGACCTTCGCGGTGTCCCCATTCAGGGCGATGGTGGCCTCGTCGATCACGATGCCGCCGAAGTTGTAATCGTCGATCCGGGACTGGAAGATGAAGTCCGATATCCGCTTGTGGAACACCGCCACCTCGGCGAGCGCGTTCGGGGCGAAGTAATATTCGGCCGACGCATCGAAATTCCAGGAGCGGTAGGGCTTGAGCGCGGGATTGCCGAATTCGCCCTCACCCTCGGTCACATTATAGGAGAAGCGGGGGGCGAGGTCCGAGACGTTGGGCCGTACCAGGCTGCGCGTGGCCGCGGCGCGGAGCACCAGCTTCGACGTCGGCTCGAAGCGGATGTTAAGGCTGGGCAGCCAGTTGGTGTAGCTGCGATCGAAGGTGACGGGCGTCGCCTCCACCGCATCGGCGTCGATCGCGTAGCCGCGCATCCTGTTCTCGGTGTGCTCCATGCGAACACCGCCGATCGCGCGCAGCGCGCCGCTGTCGTAGCGGAGCTGGCCGTAGCCCGCATAGATGTCCTCATCGACGCCATAGCTGGCCGAGAGGCTGGAGAGGATGCTGTCCTCCTCGTTGCGGATGAGGCGGTCGCGGTTCGCCTGGAACCACCCGCGCACGGCCAAGGGGTCGACCGCCGGGTTCATGTCCACCAGACCCTTGCCACCGATCGACCGGGAGAGATCGGCCAGCGTCGGGAAGCTGCCTCCGGTGAGGGCGTCATAGCTGTTGAAGTCCAGGTCGTACTGCTTGCGGCGGAAGCGGCCCTTGAAGCCGGTCTTCACCTGCAACGTGCCCGAGGCGAGCGGAACGTCCCGGGCGATGTCCAGGCGGGTCGCCCATTCGCGATCGGTGCTGAGGCCGTCCGTAGTCTCGATGGCGCTCATCGGATCGCTGCCGTTGGTGAAGCGCGCGGGATCGCTGACACTATACTCCGGCGTCTGCGTGTCGAGGCCGGAGAGCGTCACCCCGATCTGGCTGGTGCCGGCCTGGAAGCGGCGATCGAAGATCGTATCCTGGCGATTGGGCTCGCGTTCTTCCGAATGGGAGAAGCTGCCTGAATAGTCGATCGTCCAAAGTCCCGCCTCGGTCTTGCCGCCGACCGTCCCGGAATAAACGTTCTGGATTTCGGTGCGGTCCTTCATCTCGCGGCGAACGCGGATGCGGTTGGCGGCACCCGCGCCGGAGAGAAAGCTGGCGCTACTGCCGTCGCCTGCGACCGGCTGCCCGCCAAAGGTGAAGCGCAGGCGGCTGCGCTGCTCGTCGTCGCGAAACGAACTGACGATGCCGCGCGCGTAGAGGGTGGTGCCGACGGTCGGGCGCCAGTCGAGCGAGAGCGCCCCTGCCATGCGCGTGCGCGTCACGTCATAGGCGCGATAGTCGACCTCCTCCGGATAGGCGACACCGGCATCGCTGCGCGCCCAGTCGGACGTCTCCACCCCGTCGGTGCCGAAGCGGCGGCGATAATAAGAGGCACCACCCGAGATGCCGAAGTCCGGCGTGATGCGCTTGGAGAAGTCCACCGCCCCCTTGGGCGAGGCGCGGTCGCGCAGATCGTTGTAGCTTTCCTCAAAGCTGAAGCTCAGCAGGTCCTTCTTGCGGTCAAAGGCGCTGGTCGTCTTCACCTCGATCGAGCCGCCGATGGTGTCCGCATCCATGTCCGGCGTCAGCGTCTTCTTCACCTCGATCGAGCCGACCAGCTCCGACGGGAGGGTGTCGAGCGCCAGCGCGCGATTGTCCGCCTCCGGAGAAGGAATGCGGGCGCCGTTGATGGAGACGTTGTTGAGCTGGGGTGCGAGGCCGCGCACCACGACGAAGCGCCCCTCCCCCTGATCGTCCTGTACGGAGATGCCGGGCACACGGCGCAACGCCTCTGCCACGTTCTGGTCCGGGTTCTGGCCGATCGCGTCGCGCGACAGCACGCTTTCGACGCCGTCGGCGGAGCGCTTCTGCGAGAGCGCGCTCGCCTGATTGGCGGCCAGCCCCACGACGAGGATGGTGTCGGCCGCGTCGGCGGCAGCGCCAGCGGGAGCGAGCGCGAAGTCGGCGACCGCGTCGCTGTCGTTCGCCACGATGACGTGCCGACTCGAGTCGGCGGCGCCGATGTAGCGGGCGACTATAGTGTAATCGCCTGGCGCCACGTCGACGAAGCGGAAGCGCCCATCCCGGTTTGCCTGGGCTACCCGGTTGAGTTCGATGATGCGAAGTTCGGCCCCATTCAGGCTGCGGGTGCCGCTCGCGTCCACGACGGTCCCGGTTACGTCACGCGCGAAAGCGGGACCGGCGATGGCGAGCGACAAGGTGGATGCAAGCAGAGCCGAGCGCAGCAGTGCGCGGGCAAGTCGAGCGTTTGACACGCGAATTTCCCCCAGGAAAGCGACAGGCGCGATCGGTGCGACGGTCGCCGGCTGCCTAGGAGTGGCGAAAGACGGTCTCGTGGCGGTATCGTGACAGGTGCGTTACAACACCGAGCGGCGCCAGCCTGGGGCCACGAAGCGCCGGCATTTCGTGTCGCGCAGCGTATCGCGAAAGCAACACTCGGCCCTTAGAAATCTCCTCCCCAATAAGAATCGTATAACGTATTTGACATTTCGTATCCGATCGGGTGTGTTCTGATCAGGGACTGATCAAGGGGAGAGTAGAGATGCGTCGCAGGGGAATTTTGCGGTACACGTCGGTGATCGCCGTCGCCGCCGCGCTGACCGCTGGGGGACAGGCGCTTGCGCAGACGACCAGCCCGGTCATCGAGGATATCGTCTCGGCGCCTGAGACCGAGGCCGGCTCGATCACGGTCACGGGCACGCGCATCCAGCGGCCGGACCTCACCAGCAACAGCCCGCTCACCGTTGTCGGTGCCCAGGAAATCCGCCTTCAGGGCGCCACCAACGTCGAGAGCGTGCTGAACCGCCTGCCGCAGGTCACCGCCGACTCCAACGAGAATGTATCGAACGGGTCGGACGGCACCGCAAAGGTGAACCTCCGCAACCTGGGCAACAACCGTAACCTCGTGCTCGTGAACGGCCAGCGGCTGCTGCCGGTGCAGGCGGTCGACCTCAACCTGATCCCGTCGGTGCTGGTGGACCGCGTCGATGTGGTCACGGGCGGCGCATCCGCGGTCTATGGTTCCGATGCGATTTCGGGCGTCGTGAACTTCATCCTGAAGCAGGATCTCAACGGGATCCGCGCCGACGCGCAATATGGCTTCTCGTTCCACGACAACAACAACCGCGCGGCCCGCCAGATCGTCCAGGATGCCGGCTATGATCGCGCGAACCGCAACGTGCTCGACGGCCAGCGCCTCGACCTGAACCTGGCAGCCGGCAAGAACTTCGCCGAAGGTCGCGGCAACATCACCGTCTATGGCGGTTACCGTAATGTGAAGCCGATCCTGCAATCGGACCGCGACGTCTCCGCCTGCGCCTTCGATCCGAACTCGACCGCAACCGGCCTTATCTGTGGCGGCTCCTCGAACAACCAGTACGGCCTGTTCACGCCGCTCACCGGCCCGGGGCGCGGCAACAGCTTCGTCAACACCAAGGACGGGCAGAAGACCTGGACGACCTATGGTCCCGACTTCCGCTACAACACGGCGCCGCTGAACTATTTCCAGCGTTCGGATGAGCGCTACACGGCCGGCGGCTTCGCCCGATTCGAGATCAGCCCGGCCGCCGAAGTCTATGCCAGCGGCATGTTCATGGACGACCGCAGCTATTCGCAGGTCGCGCCGTCCGCCATGTGGCAGGGCGACAACTACACCATCAACTGCAACAACCCGCTGATGAGTGCGCAGCAGGGCCAGATCCTCTGCGGTTCCGCCTATGGCACGCCGCAGACGCAGGACCTGTTCGTCGGCTATCGCCCGGTCGCCGGCCTTGCCCGCCCGCGCCGCGACGATCTGCGCCACACCGACTACCGCTTCACCGGCGGCGTCCGCGGCAAGATCGCGGAGGGTATCCAGTATGACGTGAACGCCCTGTATTCGCGGGTGCTGTTCCGCGAGAATTACCAGAACGACATCGACGCACGCCGCGCCAACCGCGGCCTACAGGTGGTGGACGTCAACGGCACCCCCACCTGTACGTCTGTCATCGACGGCACCGATCCGAACTGCGTGCCTCTCGACGTGTTCGGCTATGGCGCGATCTCGCAGGACGCGTTCGACTATATCTATGCGCCGACCTACACGCGGGGCGTCGATACCGAGCAGGTCTATAGCGGCAACATCAGCGCCGACCTGACCAGCTACGGTGTGAGCAGCCCCTGGGCGACGCGCGGCATTGGCCTCGTCCTGGGTGTCGAGCATCGGCGCGAGAGCCTGAAGTTCACCGCCGACGAGCTCGCCCGGTTCAAGGGCACGACCGAGTCCCAGGGCAAGTTCAACGTCAGCGAAATCTACGGCGAAATCGAAATCCCGGTTCTCCAGGACCTGCCGTTCGCCAAATCGCTGACCCTGAACGCGGGCTATCGCCTGTCCGACTACAGCAGCCAGGCGAAGAAGATCTCGACCTACAAGTTCGAGGTCGAATACTCGCCGGTGTCGGACATCCGCTTCCGCGGCAGCTACAACCGCGCGATCCGCGCCCCGAACATCAGCGAACTGTACGCCAGCCAGGGTCTCGGCAACGTCTCGGCGCAGGACCCCTGCTCCGGCGCCAACCCGGTGGCGAGCCTGGAGCAGTGCCTGGCGACCGGCGTGACCCCGGCGCAATATGGCACGATCCCCGAGTGCCCGGCGCAGACCTGCGTATCGCTGTTCGGCGGCAACCCCAACGTCCGCCCGGAAAAGGGCGACACCTACACCGCGGGCATGGTGCTGACGCCCAGCTTCCTCCCGCGCTTCTCGCTGTCGGTCGACTACTTCAACATCAAGGTGAAGGACTACATCGGCTCGATCCCGGCGGCGCTGTCGATCGAGCAGTGCCTCGAGAGCGGTCAGGCGTATTTCTGCGATCTGTTCCGACGTGATCCGCGCACCGGCGTGCTGTTCGGCCGCGAAGGCTATGTCGTTTCGACGACCCTTAACACGGGGTCGCTTGCCACCGCCGGCATCGACGTGGTCGCGAGCTACTCGGTTCCGACGGCTTCGGTGGGTACCTTCTCCGCCGATCTCGTGGGCACCTGGCTCGACAAGCTGGTGACGGAGCCGGTTCCGGGCCTGGGTTCCTATGACTGCAAGGGCCTGTTCGGTCCGACCTGCGGCCAGCCCACGCCAGAATGGCGCCACCAGGCTCGCCTGACCTGGACCGACGCACAGAAGATCGGCACCATCTCGCTCAACTGGCGCTACATCGGCGCGACCGAGATCTACACCGGCGCCGCGCTGAACCACGATATCAACGCGTATAACTACTTCGACCTCGCCGGGACGGTGAAGGTGCAGGAAGGCATCATCTTCCGCGCCGGCGTGAACAACCTGCTCGACAAGGATCCGCCCTTCCTCGCGCAGGGTAACCTCTATGCCTTTGGCAACGGGAACACTTATCCCGGCGTGTATGACGTCGCCGGACGGACGCTGTTCATGGGCATCAGCGCCAACTTCTAAAATCCGGCCGGCAGGTTCACCCAAAGGGCGAGCCTGCCGCACCGGCGAACGACAGAGGCGGTCCAGTCGGATCGCCTCTTCGCGTCCGACGCGTTTCAGAGGAACGAGCGTGACCATAGCCCGCCGCCGCACCGCGCTCCTCGCAACGCTGGCGCTGGCCGGCCTGGCGTCCGCGCCCGCCTACGCGGCCCCAGCCTCGACAGATGCACGGCCCGAGTGGGAGCAGCCGGAAGTCTTCCAGATCGGCAAGGAAGCGGCCCACGCGACCTTCCGCGGCTATCCGACCCGCGCCGAGGCGCTTGCCGACAAGCCCGAGCAATCGCGATATCACCGCTCGCTCGACGGCGAATGGCAGTTCGCCTTCTCTCCCAATCCCGAGGCTCGGCCGAAGGACTTCTACCGTCCCGATTATGACGTCTCGGGCTGGAAGACCGTGCAGGTGCCCGGCATCCTGCAGGCCCTGGGTTACGGGCAGCCGCTGTTCAGCAGCTCGGGCTATCCGTTCGGGACGAACCAGCCGTTGGTGCGGCATGACATGAACGAGGTCGGGTCCTATCGGCGCGAGTTCGAGGTCGGTGCGGATTGGGCCGATCGCGACGTGTTTCTGACCATCGGCGCGGCTGGTGCTGCCTATTACGTCTGGGTGAACGGCGCGCGCGTCGGGTACAGCGAGGACTCAAAACTTCCTTCCGAATTCAATGTGACGCCGCACCTGCGGCAGGGGCGCAACGTCGTCGCGATCGAACTCTATCGCTACGCCGACGGCAGCTATCTGGAGGACCAGGATTTCTGGCGCCTGAGTGGCATCGAGCGGAGCGTCACGCTGTATGCGGCGCCGAAAACGCGCATCCGCGACTTCGAGGCGCGGGCGGGGCTCACCAACAACTACCGCGACGGATCGCTCGACCTGTCCGTGGAAGTTGCCGGCAAGAAGGCGCCGGCCCGCGTCCGGGCGACGGTACTCGACGGGGAGACTGCGCTGCTGACGCGCGAGGTGGGCGTGACGGGTCCGAACGGGACCGCGCGGGTGCGGGCTACCCTGCCCGGCATCCGCAGCTGGTCCGCCGAGCGGCCGGATCTCTATACGCTGATCGTCGAGCTGCTCGACGCGAAGGGCGAGGTGATCGAGGCGACGCGACAGCGCATCGGCTTTCGGACGATCGAGATCGTCGACAATGAAGTCCGGGTAAACGGCAAGCGGGTGATGATCCGCGGCGTGAACCGCCATGAGCATGATCCGCACACCTTCCGCGTGCTGTCCGAAGAGAGCATGCGCAAGGACATCGAGCTGATGAAGCGCGCGAATGTGAACGCGGTTCGCAACTCGCATTATCCCAACGATCCGCGCTGGTACGCGCTCACCGACGAATATGGCCTCTACGTGATGGACGAGGCCAATATCGAGAGCCACACCTATATGGCGATCGGCAACTCCAGCCCCGATCGCTCAAAGCACCAGCTGGGCTTCAAGCCGGAATGGGCGGCCGCCCATATGGACCGGGTTCGGCGCATGGTGGAGCGCGACAAGAACCACCCTTCGGTCGTCTTCTGGTCGCTCGGCAATGAGGCCGGCATCGGCCCGAACTTCGAGGCTGCCGGGCGGTGGGCCAAGCAACGGGATCCGAGCCGGCTGCTCAACTATCTCGGCTGGGGCACGTTGATCTGGCGGCACGACCCCAACAGCTATGTCGACTTCTATGCCCCCATGTACGACGACATCGAGAAGATGGTCGATTATGCGACCTCCCCCGAATTCACCCAGCCGATGATCCAGTGCGAATATGGCCATGCGATGGGCAACAGCCTGGGCAATCTGCAGGATTATTGGGACGTCATCCGCGCCCACAAGAAGCTGCAGGGCGGCTTCCTGTGGGACTGGGTGGACCAGTCGATGCTGCGCAAGAACAAGGACGGGCGCGACTATTGGGCGCAGGGCTTCGATTACGGGCCCAACCCGATTGGCGACGACAGCACGATCGGCGACGGGGTGATCCAGGCGGATCGCACGCCGGACCCGGAGTATCATGAGGTGGCAAAGGTCTATGCGCCGATCTCGTTCGAGGCGGTCGACGCCCACGCCGGCCGCTTCACGCTGGTGAACCGGCACGACCACATCGGGCTGGAGGGTTTCCGCTTCGACTGGGAGCTGCTGGAGGACGGGATCGCGGTGGCACGCGGAGATGCGACCGCGCTGCCGACACCGGCTGGCGAGCGCACGCCGATGGACATCGCGCTGCCGCAGCGAACGAAAGCGGGGGCCGAATATCGCGTGGTGCTGCGCGCCCATGCCGGTGCTGGCACGGTGCCGATGGTGCCGGAAGGCACCGTAATGGCGTGGGAGCAGTTCGCGCTCGAGGGTCCCGCGAGCCCCCTGCCCGCCTTCGCCAGTGCGGGCGTGAAGCCGGTTGCCCAGGCGGGCACGCTGCAGTTGGCGGCGGCGGGCGCCGTGCTGGAGGTGGATGCCAAGACCGGATTGCTCATCCGCTATGCAGCGAACGGGCGCGAGTTGCTGACGGGCGGCGCGCCGAACTTCTGGAGGGCGCCGACCGACAACGACATCGGCACCGGCATCCCCAAGAGCCACGCCATGTGGAAGCTGTTCTCCGAGAAGCGGACACTGACCTCCGCCCGGATCGAGGGCGATGCGATCTCGATCAGCTATAACATCGGCGCCGGGGCAGTGCGGTTCGAGACGCGATACCGCATGGCCGGGGACGGCGCAGTGCGGGTCGAGGCGAGCTTTGTTCCGCTGCGCGACGATCTGCCCGATCCCCTTCGTATCGGCCTCGCCTTTGCGACGCCGCCGGCGCTCGATCAGGTGCAATGGTATGGTCGCGGGCCGCACGAAACCTATTCCGACCGCAAGACGAGCGGGCTGATCGCGGTGCATGGCGGCGCGCTCGCCGAGCAGCACCATGACTATATCCGCCCGCAGGAGACCGGGGCCAAGCAGGACGTGCGCTGGGTGGCGTTGTCGGGCAAGGCCGGCGGCGTTCGCGCGACCGGCGCGCAGCCGCTGTCGGTCAATGCCCTCGCCTTTCCCTATTCCGACCTGGAGATGAAACCGGTCGGCGAGGCGCACAGCTCCGATATCCGACCGCACGGCAACGGCACGCTCCTGGTCGATGCGGTACAGACCGGCGTCGGCGGCGACACCGGATGGAACGCCGATGGCCGACCCCATGTGAAATACCGGATTCCGCTGGAGCCGCGCAGCTTCGCGTTCGAGATCCGGCCCGAAGTCTCCAGGAACTGACATGATTTTTGCAAAGCTGCTCGCCGGCGCCGCTCTCTCCGCGCTCGTCACCCTGCCCCTGCCGGCCCTCGCAGGGGCGCCAGATCGCGCGGCGTTCCAACGGTCCGTCGACCTGCGGCAGGACTGGATGTTCCTGACCCGGGACGTGGCCGGCGAAGCCATCTGGAGCGCGGACGGAACGCGCTTTGCCTATCGCAAGACCGTCGAAGGCGGCTTCGCCTTTGTGACCGTCGACGCGCAGACGCTTGCCAAGACTGCGTCGTTCGACGCGACACGTTTGGCAGCGGCACTTGGGGAGGCGACGGGCAGCAAGGTCGACCCGCTGCGCCTGCCGTTCGAGAGTTTCGACTTTGGCGACGGCGCGACGATCACCTTCGCGATCGACTATACGCCGTGGCAGTGCGACCTCGCCGCGTATCGCTGCGCAAAGCAGGAGGCGAAGGATCGCAGCCGACCGCGCGGCTTTGGCGTGGTGCGTGACATGAGCGTGCCGGCCGACGACCGCCCCCACCGGTCGCCCGACGGGCGGTATGAAGCGCTGGTGGTGGACGACAATATCGTGGTCCGAGGCGCCGACGGCAGCAATCCGGTGACGCTCAGCACGGATGGAACACCGGGCGACTTCTACGATCCTGAGACGATCCGCTGGTCGCCGGACTCCCGGCATCTGGTCGCCTATCGCGTGCGCCCCGGATACCAGCGTCAGGTGACGCGAGTTGCAGCAGCGCCCACGGACTCGCTTCAGCCGCAGGTGCGGACGCAGCTCTATCCGAAGCCGGGCGACGCGGTGGACCAGGAGCGGCCGGTGCTGTTCGAGGTCGCAGCACGGCGGCGGATCGAAGTGGCGGACACGCTGTTCCCCAACCCCTATCAACTATCCGACCTGACCTGGCGCAAGGACGGCCGCAGCTTTGCGTTCGAATATCTGCGCCGTGGCCATCAGCAGGCCCGCATGATCTCCGTGGACGTCGCCACGGGTGCGGCCCATGCCCCGGTGACCGAGGACGCCAGGACCTTCTTCTACTGGGATCGCCGGTTCAGCCATGACGTCGGCGGGCTCGGCCGGGAGATCCTGTGGACTTCCGAGCGGGACGGCTGGAACCACCTCTACCTGATCGACGGCCGGACTGGCCGGGTGAAGAACCAGGTCACGCGTGGCAACTGGGTCGTGCGCGAAGTGGTGAAGGTCGACGACGAGAAGCGGCAGATCTGGTTCGCCGCAAGCGGCATGCACCCGGGCAAGGATCCCTATTACAAACACTACTTCCGGGTCGACTTCGACGGTCGCAACCTGGTCGCCCTGACGAGCGCGGACGCGACGCACGAGGTGCGCTTCTCGCCGGACATGACCCGCTACGTTGATGCCTATTCGCGGGTGGACCTGCCGACCGTTTCGGAACTTCGCGACGCGCGCGACGGGCGGCTGATCACGACTCTGGAGCGCGGCGATATCTCGCGGCTGCTCGCTGCCGGCTTCCGTCCGCCCGAGCCGTTCGTCGCCAAGGGCCGCGATGGCAAGACCGACATCTGGGGGCTGGTCGTGCGCCCGCGCGACTATGACCCCGCCAAGCGCTACCCCGTCATCGAGAACATCTATGCGGGGCCGCACGACAGCTTCGTGCCAAAGGCGTTTTGGCCGTTCGGCTATCATTCCGGCGGCGACAAGGTGATCGGCATGCAGGCGCAGGCGGACCTGGGCTTCATCGTCGTACAGATCGACGGCATGGGCACGGCAAACCGGTCGAAAGCGTTTCACGATGTTGCGTGGAAGAACCTGGCGGACTCGGGCTTTGCCGATCGCATCCTGTGGCACAAGGCGCTGGCGGCCAAGGACCCGGCGTACGACATCAGCCGCGTGGGCATCTATGGCGCCTCCGCCGGTGGCCAGAGCTCGCTCAACGCGCTGCTGTTCCACCCCGATTTCTACAAGGCGGGGGTCGCCTATGCCGGCTGCTACGACAACCGGATGGACAAGATCAGCTGGAATGAACAGTGGCTCGGCTGGCCGGTGGACGAGAGCTATGCCGCCGCATCGGGCGTTGATCATGCCGGCAAGCTCCAGGGCGAGCTGCTGCTGATCGTTGGCGAGCAGGACAGCAATGTCGATCCTGCCTCCACCATGCAGGTCGCCGATGCCCTGATCCGCGCAGGCAAGGACTTTGAACTGCTGGCCTTGCCCAACGAAGAGCATAGCGTCGGACGCTCGACCGGACCGATCAACTATGTCCAGCGCCGTCAATTCGACTTTTTCGTCCGCAAGCTTCGCGGTGAGGCGACGCCGAAGTGGAATATGGCGACGACGGCAACCAATTCCGCAAACAAATAGCGGAATCTTTTTCGCGGGCTCTTCCGTCCGGCTTCGAGCTGGTTACACTCGCGTCATGAACAGGTTCCGCACCCGCCTCGTCTCCGTTGCCGCGCTTGCGCTCGCAATGCCCATGCTGCTTGGCAACGGCTATCAGGATGTCGATCCCCGCATCGGCACGGGCGGCGAAGGCCACACCTTCCCCGGCGCGGTCGCCCCGTTCGGGATGGTTCAGCTCAGCCCGGATACGGACACTGGGTGCGAGATCCGCGAATGCTACCCGCACGCGGCCGGCTATCGGTATGACGACCCGACCATCCAGGGGTTTTCGCACACCCATTTTTCCGGTTCCGGCCATTCGGACCTGGGCGACTTCCTGGTGATGCCCGTCTCGGGCGACGTCGTGCCGCTGGAACCGGGCGATCCCAAACAGCCGGGTTCCGGCTATCGCTCGCGGTTCAGCCATGCCGATGAAGTCGCGCAGCCGGGCTATTATGCGGTGACGCTGACCGATCCCAGGGTGCGGGCGGAGATGACCGCCGGCACGCGGGTTGGCGTCCACCGCTATACGTTCGCCAAGGACAAGGCCGCGCACCTTCTGCTCGACCTGCGCAGCTCGCTCTACAATTACCCCGGCAAGATCCTGTGGTCTTCGCTGCGGATGCGGCCCGACGGGACGATGACGGGATCGCGCACGACGCGCGGGTGGGCGGCCGGGCGCCAGCTCTATTTCGCGATGCGTTTCTCCGCACCGGTGAAGGACCACGCGTTCGTCAGCACCGAGAAGGACGTGAAGTACAAGGGCTTCCAGGCGCCGGGCCGTGGCAGCGACGCGGTGGCGGAGCGCAGCGGCCAGGCACTGGTCGCCCGGCTCGACTTCGGGAACCTAGACGCGCCGCTCGAGGTAACGGTCGCGATCTCCTCGGTGGACGAGGCCGGCGCGATTGCGAACCTGGAGAGCGAGAGCGGCGGGTTCGAGGCAGTGCGCAGCGCCACCCGCGGCGCCTGGGAAAAGGCATTGTCCGCCGTCGAGATCGAGGCGCCAGAGCCGATGCGCCGCAACCTCTACACGGCCCTCTACCACACCCTGATCGCGCCTTCGGTCGCGGGCGATGTGGACGGGCGGTATCGTGGGCCGGACAACGCCGTGCACAAGGCGGAGGGATTTACCTTCCGCTCGACCTTTTCGCTGTGGGACACGTTCCGTGCCGAGCATCCGCTCCTGACGCTGGTCGCGCCGGAAAAGGCCAACAGCGACATGATCCGCTCGCTGATCGCCAGCCAGAAGGTGAGCCCGGACGGCATCCTGCCTGTATGGCAGTTCCAGGGGCGCGAGACCTGGACGATGATCGGCTATCACGCGGTGCCGGTCATCGCCGATGCGTATCTGAAGGGGATCGGCGGCTTCGATCCGAACGAGGCGCTCGACGCCATGATCGCGAGCGCGACCTACGCGCCATATGGCGGCCTGGGCGACTATCAAAAGCTTGGCTATGTCCCGATCGATCGCGAGCCCGAGGCAGCGTCGAAGACGGTCGAATATGCATATGACGACTGGACGATCGCTCGCATGGCGGAAAAGCTCGGCCGTACAGACGTCGCCAAGCAGTTCTACGCGCGTGCCGGCAACTGGCGGAACAGCTTCGATCCGAAGACCGGTTTCGTCCGCGCGAGGAAGAGTGACGGGGCGTTCCGCACCCCCTTTGATCCGACCGCGATCAACTACGGGTCCGATTATACCGAGGGCAACGCCTGGCAATATAGCTGGTTCGTGCCCCAGGATCAGGCCGCGCTGTTCCGCGCGATGGGTGGCGACGCAAAGACCATCGCCAAGCTCGACGCCATGTTTGAATATGATAATTCCAAGCTCGACTACAGCCATGCCGAGGACATTGCAGGCCTGATCGGCCAGTATATCCACGGTAATGAACCGAGCCACCACGTCGCCTATCTCTATGCCCATGCCGGCGCACCCTGGCGGACGCAGGCGCGGCTGAAGCAGATCGTCGACAGCCAGTACAAGCCGACGCCGGACGGGCTCTCCGGCAACGACGATCTCGGCCAGATGTCGGCCTGGCTCATGTTCACCGGGCTCGGCTTCTACCCCGTGACGCCTGGCAGCCTGGAATATGTGATCGGGCGCCCGTTCGTGGATCGCGCGGCGCTCAACCTTCCGAACGGCAAGCGCTTCACCGTGGTCACGGAGGGGCTGAACGACGCCAATCTCTACGTCGGCAAGGTTTTCCTGAACGGGAAGCCGCTGCCCCGCACCTATCTCCGCCACGACGAGATCATGGCTGGTGGTGAGTTGCGCTTCCTGATGCAGGCGACGCCGAACCGCAGCTGGGGCAAGGCCGCAAGCGCCCGTCCCTATTCGATGAGCGGAGCAAAGCGTTGATGCCGATGCTGGAAGTGTGCGTCGACGAGGCTGCGGGGATCGAGGCCGCAGTCGCCGGCGGTGCTGACCGCATCGAATTGTGCGCCGCCCTCTCGGTGGGGGGCCTGACGCCCCCCGTCTCGCTGGTCCGGCTCGCGACCGAGGCGCCGATCCCGGTGAACCTGCTGGCGCGCCCGCGTGACGGCGACTTCTGCTACAGCGCGGCGGAGGTGGCGCTGATTGCCGAGGACATCACGCTCGCGGCCGAGGCCGGGCTCGCCGGCGTCGTCATCGGTGCCAGCGCGCCGGATCGCCGTCTCGATGCGCTGCTGCTTGCCGGGTTGGTCGCGCACGCGCGGGAAGCCGGTGCGAAACGCGGGCGGCCGCTGTCGCTGACCCTCCATCGTGCGTTCGATCTCTGCCCCGACCTGCCCGCGGCGCTCGACGTGGCGGTGGAACTGGGGTTCGATCGCATCCTCACCTCCGGCGGCGAGCCGCGCGCGGCGGACGCCCTGCCCATGCTGGCGGAACTACACCAGCGTGCAGCCGGTCGGATCATCATCCTGCCCGGCAGCGGCATCGACGCAAATTGCCTGCCGGCAGTACTGGAAACGGGTGTGCGGGAGGCTCATGCTTCTTGCCGCAGCCCGAGCGAGGATGCCGGCGAGGTCGAGCGGCGGTTCGGCTTCCAGACCGGGCCGCGGCTGCGCACCGATACGGCCAAGGTAGCGGCGGTGAAGGCCATAATGCTCGGGGTGCGATAGTACCTTGTAGAATACCAATCTGTAACTTATCGTCGCCGGAATGGAACGAGGGGTAACAGTGGCCGACGCGCGCGCGACTCTGATGGCGAGCGAAGCGCGCGAAGCCGGGGAGGCAGTTCGCCGACTGCTGGACAGCAATGGCGCAGCGCTCGCGACGCTCGGCGAGACGCTGCGTGCGCACCCGCCCAAGGTGGTCGTTACCTGTGCGCGCGGGTCATCCGACCATGCCGCGACCTATGGCAAATATCTGATCGAGACCCTGGTGGGCGTGCCCGTCGCTTCGGCCGCGCCATCGGTGGCAAGCGTCTTTCGCGCACCCCTAGCCACCGGAGATTCGCTGTGCATCGCGATTTCGCAGAGCGGGCGTAGCCCCGACCTGCTGGAGACGGTGAAGGCACAAAAGGCTGCAGGCGCGCATGTGGTGGCGCTGGTCAACGACGAGACCTCGCCGTTGGCCGCCCTGGCCGACACGCTGATCGGCCTGAAGGCAGGCCCCGAGCGATCGGTCGCGGCGACCAAGTCCTACATCACGGCGCTTGCCGGGCTTGCCGCGATCGTTGCGTCGTGGAGCCGGGATGCGGAACTGGCGGAGGCGCTGGCCGCCCTGCCGGACGCGCTCGACCAGGCGCGCGACCTCGACTGGAGTGCCGCGCAGGACGCGTTGCTCGATGCGCGCAACCTGTTAGTGATCGGCCGCGGCTATAGCCTGAGCATCGCGCAGGAAGCCGCGCTCAAGTTCAAGGAAACCTCTGGCCTGCATGCCGAGGCGTTCAGCGCGGCAGAGGTCCGCCACGGGCCGATGGCGATCGTCGGCAAGGATTTCCCCGTACTGGGCTTCGCAACCTCCGACGCGGCCGGCGATAGCGTGCGTGAAGCAGCGTCCGACTTCGCGAGCCGCGGCGCGCGGGTTTGCCTCGCCGATGCGCGCGCCGGTGCGCAATCGACCCTTCCCACCATCACCGCCCATCCCGCGATGGAACCGATGCTGATGGTGCAGAGCTTTTACCTGATGATGAATGCGCTGGCGGTGGCTCGGGGATTCGACCCCGACCGTCCGCAGCACCTGCGCAAGGTTACCGAGACCCGATGAGCACGATCCGCTTTGCCAATGGCCGGGTGTTGACCGCAGCCGGCACCCTGGATGGTGCGACGTTCACGCTCGAGCAGGGCCGGATCGTTTCGATCGACCCTGCCGCCCCCGGGGCGGAGCAGGAGATCGACCTGGCCGGAGGCATGGTCGTTCCGGGCTTCATCGACGTGCAGGTCAACGGCGGCGGCGGCGTGCTGTTCAATGACGAGCTCACCCCCGGGGGGATCGACGCGATCGGGCGCGGCCATGCGCCGTTCGGGACCACCGGCTTTCTCCCCACCCTGATCAGCGACGTGCCCGATGCGATCGCGCGGGCGCTCGACGCGACCGAAGAGGCGATCGCGGCGGGCGTGCCCGGCTGCATCGGCGTCCACATCGAAGGGCCGGTGATCAATGCCGCGCGCAAGGGCATCCATGATCCCGCCAAATTCCGGCGGCTGGACGATGGGCTGATCGAGCTGCTCACCCGCCCCCGCAAGGGCAAGGTGCTGCTCACGCTGGCACCCGAGATGGTCTCGCTGGACGACATCCGCCGCCTTGCCGCAGCGGGCGTGATCCTGAGCGTCGGCCACAGCGATGCCGATCACGATACGATCGCGGCTGCGTTCGAGGCGGGCATGACGGGTGTCACCCACCTCTACAACGCCATGTCCCCGCTCAAGCACCGCGCGCCGGGTGTGGTCGGTGCGGCGCTGGACGACCAGCAGGTCTATTGCGGGGTCATCGCCGACGGCTTCCACGTCCATGACGCGGCGTTGCGCATTGCGATGCGCGCGCGGCCGCGCGACCGGTTCCTCCTCGTCACGGACGCGATGTCGTGCGTAGGCGCGAACGTCGACAGCTTCGTCCTGCACGGCCAGACCATTCGCGTCGAGAACGGCTGCTGCCTGGGCGAGGACGGCACGCTTGCCGGCTCGGCGCTGGACATGGCGGGTGCGTTCCGTCACGCCGTGACCCGGCTTGGCCTTACTCCGGAAGAGGCCGCAGGAATGGCTGCGACCAGCCCGGCCGCGTTCCTGGGCCTGTCGCACGAGCGCGGCGCACTGGCGCCGGGGCTGCGCGCGGACTGGGCATGCCTTACCCAAGATCTGCAGCCGGCAGGCACCTGGATTGCCGGCAACCAGGTCGCCTGACTATTCTGCCTGACCCCTCGGAGGATCCCCTGAGCACGACCACGCCGACCGCAATGATCGACGACAAGGCCGTGGCCTCCATCGTCCTCCATGCACCGATGCAGGGCTGGCGCTGCCCGCTCGCCGAAGTGCCGGACGCGGTGTTTGCGCAAGGGATGCTGGGGGCGGGTATCGCGATCGACCCCACCGGCGACACGGTCCACGCCCCCTGTGACGGCACGATCCGCACGCTGCAGCCGACCGGCCATGCCGTGACCATTGCCGCCGCCGACGGTGCCGAGGTGCTGATCCACGTCGGCGTGGACACGGTGGCATTGGGCGGCCGCGGCTTCACGCCGCTGGTGGCGACCGGGGCCAGGGTGAAGCGCGGCGATCCGTTGATCCGGTTCGACCTGGACCTGCTCGTGCGGGAAGCGCCGTCGGTGATCACGCCGGTGCTGCTGCTCGAGAGCGAAGCCTATGCCGTCGAGGCGATCGGCGGCGAAGACCGCGCCGTGGCCGTCGGCGATCCCCTGTTCACGCTGGTCCCGCAGCACGGGGCCGCCAGCCGCGCGGCGCCAACCGACGAAGGTGCGGTGGTTACCCGCGAACTGCGCCTGCCCCTCGCCCACGGCATCCACGCGCGGCCGGCGGCACGCATCCGCGAGACGGCGTTGCGCTTCTCTGCCGAGGTCAGGATCGTCAAGGACGAGCGTGTGGCAAACGCCCGCAGCCCCGTGACGCTGCTGACGCTGGGCGCGCGGCTGGGCGACACGATCCGCGTCGAGGGTTTTGGTGCCGACGCCGAAGCGGCGGTCGAGGCGGTTGCCGCGCTGATCGAAAGCGGCATGGGGGAGGCCGCCGACCCGCTTCAGGCGCCGGGCGCGCCGCAGCCGGTCGCAGTTGCGGCCCCTGCCCCAGCCATTTCTGCCGACGGGCGGCTCGCGGGCGTGACCGCCTCCCCGGGGCTGGCGATCGGTCATGCCCGCACGCTGCACCTTGCCGAGATCGCGGTCGACCCGGAGGGTGTCGGTGCCGAGGAAGAACAGGCCCGGCTCGATCAGGCGCTGCGCACGCTCGC
Source organism: Sphingomonas sp. 3-13AW (assembly GCF_049311085.1). Classification (NCBI taxonomy): domain Bacteria; kingdom Pseudomonadati; phylum Pseudomonadota; class Alphaproteobacteria; order Sphingomonadales; family Sphingomonadaceae; genus Sphingomonas; species Sphingomonas sp. 3-13AW. The sequence continues at coordinate 238,301 of NZ_JASNVZ010000002.1, forward strand.
TCGCCGGCTCGAGGCAGAGGCGGCAACCGCTTCGGGCGCGCGGCGCTCGATCCTGGCCGCGCATCGATCGATGCTGGAGGACGAGAGCCTTCGCGATGCGGCACAGGCGATGATCGCCGATGGCGCAAGTGCGAGCTACGCCTGGCGCGAGGCGATCCGGCCGCAGGCGGAGGCGCTGCGTGCCACCGGCGACGCGCACCTCGCCGAGCGCGCCGACGACATGCGTGACCTCGAGCGGCGCATCCTGTCGCTGCTGATGGGTGTCGAAGATGCGCCGATCACCTTTCCGCCGGACACGATCCTGCTCGCCGACGATCTGCTGCCGTCGCAACTGATGGCGCTCGACCCGGCGAATGTCGTCGGCTTCTGCGTCGAAAAGGGCGGACCCACATCACATGTCGCGATCCTCGCGGCGAGCATGGGGCTGCCGGCGCTGGTGGCGATGGGCCCGGCGCTGCACGAGATTGCGGAAGGGTCGATGCTGATCCTCGACGCCGACGCAGCCTCCCTTCAGATCGCACCCGATGCCGAGAAGCTGGCAAGGGCCCGCACGCTGCTCGCGGATCGCCACGCACGTCGGCTGGAAGCGCAGGCCAATGCGGCAGCGCCCTGCCACATGATCGGCGGCGAGCGTATCGAGGTGTTCGCGAACCTCGGCTCGCGCGCCGATGCTGAAGCTGCGGTCGCAAACGGTGCCGAGGGTTGCGGGCTGCTGCGGACCGAGTTCCTGTTCCTGGAGCGCGACACCGCTCCCTCACTCGCCGAGCAAACCGCGGAGTACCAGGCGATTGCCGATGCGCTGGCCGGCCGCGCGCTGATCGTTCGCCTGCTCGACATCGGTGGCGACAAGCCGGCCCCTTATCTTCCGATCCCTGCGGAAGAGAACCCGGCTTTGGGCCTGCGCGGCATCCGGGTGGGCTTTGCGCACCCGCAGCTGCTGCAGGACCAGATCCGCGCCATCCTGCGCGTGCAGCCGATCGGCCAGTGCCGCATCATGATCCCGATGATCGCCAGCCTCGACGAATTGCGGCGCGTGCGCGGCGTCGTCGACGAGATCCGAGGCGAGTTGGGCATCCGCGAGCATGTCGAGGTCGGCGTGATGATCGAGACGCCGGCCGCCGCCGTGACCGCCGACCTGCTGGCGCGCGAGGCCGACTTCCTGTCGGTGGGTACCAACGACCTCACCCAATATGCACTCGCGATGGACCGCGGGAACCCGGCGGTTGCCGGCGCGATCGACGGGCTGCACCCGGCGGTGCTGCGCATGATTGCCGAAACCTGCCGCGGCGCCGCCCGCCATGATCGCTGGACGGGCGTCTGCGGGGGTCTTGCCTCCGACCCGCTCGCCGTGCCGATCCTGGTTGGCCTGGGCGTCACCGAACTGTCCGCGACCGCGGCATTGGTGCCCCAGATCAAGGCGCTGGTCGCCCGCCTTTCGATGGACGCTTGCCGCGCCCATGCCGCCGCCGCGCTGGAATGCGGGTCGGCCGCCGAAGTCCGCACCCTCGCCCGGGAGTTCCGCGCATGAAATCGATCCTGGAAGCGCTGCAGCCGCTGGGCCGCGCGTTGATGCTGCCGATCGCGGTCTTGCCGGTTGCCGGGTTGCTGCTCCGCCTCGGTCAGCCCGACCTGCTCGATATCGCGCTGTTGAGCGCCGCCGGCGATGCGCTGTTCTCGCACCTGGGCCTGTTGTTCGCGATCGGCGTTGCCACCGGCTATGCCCGCGATGGCAATGGCGCGGCCTGCCTGGCCGGCATCGTCTGCTTCCTGGTCACCACCCAGTCCGCTCAGGTGCTGCTGCAGGTGCCGGGCAACGTCATCCAGGGTATGGACACGGCGACCGCTGACATGGCCGCGGCGGCATGGAAGGCCAAGGCGATCGCGCGACTGGACGTGCCGATCGGGATCCTTTCCGGGCTGACCGGGGGCATCTTCTACAACCGTTTTTCCGGCATCAAGCTACCGGAATATCTCGCGTTCTTCGGCGGACGGCGTTTCGTGCCGATCGTCAGCGGTGTCGCCGGCCTCGGGCTGGCGGTGATCGTCGGCACCAGCTTCAATGCGCTGAGCACCGCCATCGACAGCCTGGGCCATGGCATCGCCAATGCGGGCGGGTTCGGCCTGTTCGCCTTTGGCCTGATGAACCGGCTGCTGCTGGTGACCGGGCTGCACCATATCCTGAACAACGTGTTCTGGTTCGTGCTGGGCGACTATAACGGCGCCAACGGGGAGCTGCGGCGCTTCTTTGCGGGCGATCCCACCGCGGGCAGCTTCATGGCGGGGTTCTTCCCGGTGATGATGTTCGGCCTGCCGGCGGCCTGCCTCGCCATGTACCGCACGGCCCTGCCCGAGCGGCGCAAGGCGGTGGGAGGCATGTTGTTCAGCCTGGCGCTGACGTCGATGCTGACGGGCGTGACCGAGCCGATCGAGTTCAGCTTTATGTTCCTCGCCCCGGCGCTCTATGCGGTCCACGCGGTGCTCACCGGCGTGTCGATGACGCTGATGGACATGCTGGGCGTGAAGCTGGGCTTTGGCTTTTCGGCGGGGCTGTTCGACTACGCGCTTAACTATGGAAAGTCGACGCGGCCGCTGATGCTGATCCCGGTCGGGCTGCTGTATTTCGCGCTCTATTACGGCATCTTCAGCTTCGTGATCCGACGGTTCGACCTGAAGACGCCGGGCCGCGAGCCGGAGCCGGTCGGCGCGTCGGCGGCGCCGGCAACAGCCGGCGGGCGCGGCGCGGCGTTCGCAAAGGCGCTGGGCGGTGCGGAGAACCTGTCCGAAGTCGGCGCCTGCACCACGCGGCTGCGGTTGATCGTGAAGGATCAATCCAGGATCGACGAGGCGGCGCTGAAGGCGCTTGGCGCGCGCGGCATCATCCGTCCGTCCGACAAGGCGGTGCAGGTCGTGCTTGGGCCAATTGCCGACGTTGTGGCCGTGGAAATCCGCGACGCGCTCGAGCTGCCTGCGACCGCAGCCCCGGCGGAAGCGCCGGCCGGTTCGGAGGCACAGCTTGCGCCGGCGCTGCTCGCGGCGCTGGGCGGCGCAGCGAACGTCTGCGGCGCGAGCGTTCACGGAAACCGCATCCGGGTCGAGCTGACCGAACCTGCGGACGCTCGCGAAGCAGAGCTGAGCGCGCTTGGTGTGCGTGCCGTGGCCAAGCCGGCGGATGGGCTGGCGCACCTGATCGTGGGCCCTGGCAAGCTCAACGCGCTGCTCGCCCGCTAGGGACCCGAGCCTGTACCCCGGCCCTGACCGGGGTACAGGCCGCGCTCAGCGCGTGGTGATGCCGACGCGCCCCATAATGCCCGAAGGCGCGTTCGCGGGCGCCGAAACCAGCAGCGCCACCCGACGTACGCCAGCGCCGGCCGGAAGGTCCGCCACAAGGGGTCCCGAGGTCGCGCTGCTCTTTGCGGCGAGCTTCTGGCCGTCGATCCACAGCTCCGCGCTGCCCGCGATCTTGTCGAAGCGGATGGTACCGCCTTCCGCAGCGACCCGCTTCCACGGCCGGAACGACGCACGATAGACCCGCCAGCCGGCAGTCGCTTCAGCCCGCGTCGGAGTGCCGCTGCGCACGAACGCCCAGCTGTTGTTGTCCCCGTCCGGCGGGGCGAGCGAGGGGTCGGGCCGCTCGGTCATCGCGGGCGAACGGCGCCATTCGCCCAGCGTCATGGTAGGGGGCGTGACCGCCACCTGCGGCGGCGCCTGCGTGGCGAGCCGGTTGATCGTGAGACGCGCCGGCTTCAGGCCCTCGGCCGTCGCGCCGAGAGTTACGATCCCCTTCCCCGGCGCCGCGCGGACGATCAGCTGGGCGAGGCCGTTGAACAGCGATCGGCGGTCTCCATGCTCCGGCTCATGGCTGTTGGGATCGCCATTGCCGAGGCCGATGATCTCGGCCCCTTCGACCGCGAACCGGGCCATGAGGTTGGCGGTCGGGACATGGCGCCCGCGCGCGTCGACCGCGTCGACGGTTACCGGCTGCACATCCTCTCCGTCGCCCGCCATCACAATGCGGGCGGGTGTCAGGCGCAGCGCGACCGCGGGACCGGCCGTCTCATGCGCGGCAGTCGCCACCACCTTGCCGCCGCGCATGGCCAGCGCCTCGATGCGGCCGGCCTCGTACGGGAGCTGCCATTCGTTGCCCATGATCCGATCGACCATTTGGACGCCCAGGTCACGGCCGTTGAGCCGCAGCAGCACCGTCTCGGCATTGCTGCTGACGAAGACCGGGATGGTCTTGCCTTCCTTGCCGGGCCACGTCCAATGTGGTGCGATGCCGACGACGGCCTCGTTGTCGATCCAGTGGGCGCGGTGAATGTCGAAGGCCGTCTTGGGAAAGCCGCAGAGGTCGAGGATCCCGAAGAAGCTGGAGATGGTCGGCCAGTCATAGGGCGTCGGCTCGCCATGATAGTCAAAGCCGGTCCACACGAATCCGCCGGCGACGAACGGGCGCTTGGCGATCTCTCGCCAGGTATCGCGATGGGTGCCTCCCCAGCTTGCCGCCTCCTTGTCGTAGGAGGTGATGACGTGCTTGGCGGGAATGCTCTCATAGGCGCCGCGCGTCTCGAAGGCGCTCGTATCTTCCGAACTGGTGATCGGCACCGTCGGGTTGAGCTGGTGGAAGCGGTCGTAGTCGGCCTGGTAATAGTTGAAGCCCATGACATCGACGACGGTCGAGACGTTGATCGGATCGTAGAAGGACCCGTTCATCGCCGCCGTCACGGGGCGTGCGCCGTCGAGCCGATGGACGACCGCCGCCATCCGGCGGACCATCTCCACCCCCGCTTCGGTCCCCTGCATGGGCTCTTCGTTGAAGACCGACCAGAGGATCACGCTCGGGTGGTTGCGGTCGCGCCGCACCAGCCATTCGAGCTGCTCCATATAGTCGGGCGCCGGGTTGAAGTGGCGGTTCTCGTCCATGACGAGGAAGCCCATCCGGTCACACAGGTCGAGCAGTTCGGCATTGGGCGCGTTGTGGGTGCAGCGAATGGCGTTGCAGCCCATCGTCTTCAGCCGCTCCAGCCGCCACGCGATCAACGCGTCCGGTACCGCCACCCCGACCCCGGCATGGTCCTGGTGCAGGCAGACGCCCTTCAGCTTCACGGACTGGTCGTTGAGGAAGAAGCCCCGATCCGCGTCGAAGCGGATGGTCCGGAAGCCGATCGGGATGCGACGCTCGTCGACCAAGGCACCGTCGCGCAGGACGCGCGTGACAACGGTGTAGAGCGTCGGCGCCTCGACCGACCACAGGCTCGGGGTGCCGGCATCGAGGGTCAGGGACGCGTCGGCGCGCTCCAGAACGGGCACGGTCACATCGGTGCGGCCGGTCGCGACGGTCCCGCCCACGGGATCGAGCAGCAACGCTTCGACGGTGACGGTCGCGGGCTCACGACCGACGTTACCCATGGTGGCGGTGACGGGAACGCGCCAGCGCCCATCCTCAGCCTTCCGCGGATCGCAATGGACGCCGTCGGTCAGGATCGCGACGGGCGCGCGGCGGACCAGCCAGGCGTGACGATAGAGGCCCGCGCCCTCGTACCACCAGCCTTCCATCGCATTGGCGTCGACGCGGATCGCGATGACGTTCGCCTCGTCGCCGAAGCGCGCGAAGGGCGTCAGGTCGATGTGGACGCTGTTATAGCCCGACCAGTTGTGCGCGACCGTGCTGCCGTTGACCCAGATCGTCGCATTGGTGGCGATGCCATCGAAATGGAGTTCGATGGTCTTGCCGCGATCGGCCGGATCGAGCTGGAGGCTACGGCGATACCAGGCGATGCCGCGCGGGCGATAGCCCTGCGAGACGTTTGCGGTTTCCACGAACGGCTGCGCGGCGGCCCAGTCGTGCGGCAACCGCACCTCCTGCCAATCCGAATCGTCATAGACCATCGCCGCCGCGCCCAGCGCATTGCCCGCTTTCACGCTCAGGTAGGTCGAGTTGTGGCTGTCCGGCATCGCCGGCACGATGTCGCCCTCGTGGAACCGCCATCCGCGCTCCAGCAGCGTGCGCGAAGGATCCTGCACCAGCAGCGGCTGCGGCAGCGAACGCGCGGGCTGCGGCATTGGAAGGCCATCATGGTGTCCTTCCCGGCGCGCGGCGAGGGCGAGCGGCGGGTTAGCGGCGATCAGGGCGCCAAGCCCTGCGCCCCCCGCCAGAAGCTGGCGTCGGTGCATGGAAGATACTCCGGTGGCGGCGGCCGGGGCCGCGCGCGTTTACGAAAGGCGGGCGACCGTCAGAGGTCGTTCAGTTCCGCCACGAAATCATAGGCATCACCGCGATAGTAGGAGCGGGTGAACTCCACCGCCCTGCCGTCCCGCAGAAAGCCGTGGCGCTCGATCAGCAGCCCGGGCGCACCCGTGTCCACTTCCAGCATCCGCGCCTGCTCGGCCCCGAACGGGACGGCACGTAGCCGCTGGAGTGCGCGCACCGGGCGATTGCCGGCCGCGTCGAGCGCCTCGTACAACGAGTCCCCAACGGCATCGACCGAACTCAGGCAGAAGCCGGCGATCGTGGAATATTCGAGCGCCATCGGCACATCATCGGCAGACCGGATGCGGCTGAACCGCAAGACGGGCGCGCCTGGGGAAAGCCCGAGGGCCATGGCCTCTTCCGGGTTCACGGTACCTGCCGCGCGGGAAATCCAGCGGCTGCCGGCCGTACGCCCCCGCGCCGCCATGTCTTCCGAAAAGGAGGAGAGCTTCGAGAAGCTTTTCTCGACCCGGCCGGCGACAAACGTGCCGGCCCCGCGCCGGCGAGTCAGCAGCCCCTCTTCCACCAGACCACCGATCGCCTTGCGAACCGTGATGCGCGAGACGTCGTACTCGGTCGCAAGGTCCCGTTCGGGCGGGATGGCGTCACCCTGCCCAAGCAAGTTGTTGTTGATGCCGTCGCGGATCAGTTGCTGGAGCTGGAGGTAGAGCGGCGAGGGGTTGTCTTTACGGAACCGGCCTACCTGATCCGAAAACGTCATTCTGTCGCTCCCCTACTCCGGCGCCTGTTCGCGCCATTTACACCAGAGCTATCGCAAGCGTGGACCCCGGGCAACTGCGGTCCTGCAATGGTATTGCCGATGGCATCCCATAACACCCCTGTTGCGCCGCAGGACCTATATTGGTTACACAGTTACAAGACCAGGGCGAGGAACGCCCGGATTTGCAGGGGGGTATCTGATGCCAGCAAAGTTTGCACGGACCGGCCGGCCGGCCCTGACGGCACTGCTGTTGCTCGGCACTGCCGCCCCTTCGCTCGCCGGCCCACTGCCGCTGGTTCCGATGCCAGTCTCGGTCGTACCGGGAAGAGCCAGCTTCACCGTTCGCGACGGCGCCGGGATTGCGGTTCCGTCCGGCGACGCTGCCGCCGAGGCTGCGGCGCGGGTGTTGATCGGCCATGCCCGGACGGAGCGCGGGCTGACGCTTACCCAGGCGAACGGCGCAGCGCCCATCACAATGGTGCGCGACGCTGCGATCAAGGGCGACGAGGCCTATCGCCTGACAGTGACCGCCGCCAGCATCCGGATTGCGGCATCGGGCGATCGCGGGCTGCTCTATGGGGCGATGACGCTCGCGCAGTTGCTGAGCCCGGACCATGCCTATGGCAAGCCGGTGAAGGTGGCGGCCGTCACCATCGAGGACGCGCCGCGCTTTGCCTGGCGGGGGCTGATGATCGACCCCGTCCGCCATTTCCAGCCACTCGAGAGCATCCGGCTCGTCATCGACCAGATGGCGTCGGTGAAACTCAACACGCTGCACCTGCACCTGACGGACGACCAGGGGTGGCGCTTCGAAGTGAAGCGCTACCCGAAGCTGACCGAGGTCGGAGCATGGCGCACCCCACCCTCGTCGGGCGGCGCGCCGGGGCCGAAGGTCGGCGGCTTCTATACACAGGACGAGCTGAAGCAACTGGTCGCCTATGCCGCCGAGCGCGGGGTGACGATCGTTCCGGAAATCGACCTGCCCGGTCACGCGCAGGCGCTGGTTGCCGCGTACCCGGAGCTGGGCGTGCTGGGCGATGCGCCGGAGGTGGGACACGACTGGGGCGTGAACCCCTATCTTCTGAACCCGGGGCCCGAGGGCGTCGAGTTCGTGAAGAACGTCCTCGACGAACTGGTCGAGGTATTCCCGAGCACCTTCATCCACATCGGCGGCGATGAGGCGGTCAAGGACCAGTGGGAGCGCTCGCCCGAGGTACAGGCGCAGATCAAGGCGCTGGGACTGAAGGACGAGAACCAGCTGCAGAGCTGGTTGATCGGGGAATTCGGCAAGCATCTCGCCACCAAGCGCCGGCGACTGATCGGCTGGGATGAGATCCTGGATGGCGGCATTCCGCCCTCCTCCACGGTAATGTCGTGGCGCGGCGAGAAGGGCGCAATCGAGGCGGCCAACCAGGGGCATGACGTCGTCCTTTCCCCCGGCCCCATTCTCTACTTCGACAATCTCCAGAGCAGCCGCGGCGACGAGCCGCCGGGCCGCGGGTTCGTGCAGACGCTGGAGACGATCTACGGATATGATCCGATGCCGGCCGGTATCGCGCCCGACAAGGCGAAGCACGTGCTGGGCGCGCAGGCCAATGCCTGGAGCGAGTATCTGGTCACGCCGTACCAGGTGCAGCACAAGCTGTTTCCGCGCGCGGCCGCACTGGCGGAGATCAACTGGTCGCCTGCGGGAACACGGGATTTCCGCGGCTTCCTCGATCGCGTCCGCCCGCAGATGCACCGCTGGAAGCGATCGGGCCTGCAGGTTGCGGACAGCGCCTTCGCGGTCGGCTTCGAAGTGCAGGGCGATCGCAGCGCGACGTTGCGCGACAACAAGGCCGTCGTCGCGCTGAGCACCCAGGCGTCCTATGGCACCATCCGCTACACGCTCGACGGCAAGGACCCGACTGCCCGCTCGCGCGCTTACAAGGGCGCGCTGAGCCTGACACCCGGCGTGACGATCCGCGCTGCGGCATTCGACGCTGCCGGCAACGCTACCGCCGGGCCGCGCAGCTTCGATACGAGCCGTGCGGCCCTGCTCACCCGCACTAATGCCGAGATGGTCGGCTGCCCCGACGGCGCGCTGTGGCTGCGGGTGCCATTGACGGCGGACGCGACGGCCAACGCCCCGGCCTACAACATCAACATCTATAACCCGTGCAGCGCCTATCCCGATGCGCCGCTGGACGTTGCGAGCGGCTTCACGCTCGATGTGGCGCGGCTGCCGCGTCCCTATGGCCTTGCGCACGACTTCGTGAAGCTGCGCCACCACTATAACGTCACTCCCTATGGGGAGCTGATGGTGCAGGCCGGCTGCCTGGCGGCCGACAAGGACAAGTCCCGCAAGCCGGTAACGGTCGGCACTTTCCCGCTTCCCAGCCCTGCTACCGCGCCCGCGCGCTTCCAGGTGTCCGGCAAGCTCCCGCCTCTAAATGGCGAGCGCGACCTCTGTTTCCAGTTCACCTCCCCGACTTCTGATCCCCTTTATGCCGTCGAACGGGCGACGCTTACGGAGACCGCACAATGAAGCGTTGGTTCGCCCTGCCCCTGTTGTTCGCCGCGCTGCCGGCCTGGGGTGCACCGCGCACCAGCGTGTCGCTGGACGGCGAATGGCAGGCCCGCATCGATCCGTCCGACGCGACGGCGGCCGGCCAGCACCCGCGCGAGGCCAAGTGGTTCCGTTCCAAGGTGCCGGGCAGCGTTCAGCAGGACCTGATCGCCGCCAAGCGGGTTCCGGACCCGTTCCTGGGCAAGAACGAGGACAAGATCCAGTGGGCGGGGCTCACCAACTGGCAGTTCCGCCGCGTCATCGACGTGACGCCGGAGATGCTTCAGCGCGACCACCTCGATCTGGTGTTCGACGGCCTCGACACCTTTGCGACGGTGTCGCTGAACGGACAGCAATTGCTCGCGACCTCCAACGCGCATCGCCAATGGCGGGTGGCCGCGAAGCCCGCGCTCAAGGTCGGTCGGAACGAACTGCTGGTGTCGATCGCATCGCCCGTGCGCACGCTCCAGCCGATGGTGCTCAAGGAGCCGAACCCGCTGCCGGGCGAGTATGACTCCGCCTATGGCGATGAGCCCAAGGGCAAGCAGACGTCGCCCTACATCCGCAAACCCAAATATCATTACAGCTGGGACTGGGGTCCCCGGATCATCAACATCGGCGTGTGGCGTCCGGTCCGCCTTGAAGCTTGGGACGATGCCCGCATCGAGGCGATGCAGATCGACCAGGAAGCGATCAACGACGCCGAAGCGCGGCTGACCGCGCGCTACACGCTGGTGGCGGACACCGCCGGCAGCGTCACCCTGCGCACCCATGTCGTCGGACCGAATGGTCAGACGCACGGTGTCGACCGGACGGTGCAGGTCGCGGCTGGCGAAAACCAGGTGACGGTGCCGCTGTCGATCACAAACCCGCAACGCTGGCAGCCGGTCGGCTATGGCGCGCAGCCCCTCTACCGGGTGCGCGGTGCGCTGATCGAGGGGGGTGCCGAGACCGACCGTACCGAGCGTCGCATCGGCCTGCGCACGGTGGAGCTACTGACCGAGAACGGCGGCTTCGGCTTCAAGGTCAACGGCATTCCGATCTTTGCCAAGGGCGCGAACCTGATCCCGTTCGACAATTTCCCCAGCCGGGTGCCAGCCGCGCAGATGCGGCACATCCTGCAGGGTGCCGTCGACGCCAACATGAACATGCTGCGCATCTGGGGCGGCGGCTATTACCTCGACGACGCTTTCTACGACATGGCGGACGAAATGGGCGTCATGATCTGGCAGGACTTCATGTTCGGCGGAGCGGTGACACCGCCGGATGCCGAGTTCCGCGAGAATGTGCGCATCGAGGCCGAGCAGCAGGTCGCCCGGCTCCAGTCGCACCCGTCCGTGGTCGCCTGGGCAGGCGGCAACGAGGTTTTGTCCGGCTGGGAGAACTGGTCCGACCGCAAGTCGTTCAAGAAGCGCGTCGGCGCCGATGAGCAGGAGCGGATCGGCACCAACATGGCGGTGCTCTTCGACCGGGTGCTGCGCAATGCGGTGCTGACCCGCTCGCCCGGCACGCCCTATTGGCCGGGCTCGCCCTCGACCGATTATGAAGGCCCGGTCGACACCGACGCCGCCGGTGATCGTCACTATTGGGACGTGTGGTCCGGCTCAAAGCCGGTCGAGAACTTCCTCGACAGCTGCACGCGCTTCATGTCCGAATATGGTTTCCAGGCGATGCCGGACGTGGCGACGATCCGCGAGTTCGCCGGCAATGGCCCGCTCGCGCTCGACAGCCCGGTGCTGAAGGCGCACCAGAAGTTCCTGGCCGGCGAAGGCAATGAGCGGCTGCGCATGTACCTCGACCAGCGGCTGCGCCCGGCGAAGGACTTTGCCGACACGGTTTACCTGACCCAGGTCAACCAGGCGCAGGCGATCGACATGGCCGCGCGCCACCATCGCGCGTGCCGCCCGACCAACATGGGCTCGCTCTACTGGCAGATGAACGATACCTGGCCCTCGATCTCCTGGGCGAGCATCGACTATCATGGCCGCTGGAAGCTGCTGCATTACGCAGCCCGACGCTTCTTCGCTCCGCAGGCGATCGTCGCCGAGCACCGCGGCGGAAAGACGCGGATCGCGCTGGTGTCCGACGCGACCCAGCCGATTGCCGCCCAGTGGCGGGTGCGGGCCTTCGACATGGCGGGGCAGCCGGTCGGCGACAAGGGCGGTACGACCACCCTCGCGCCGCTTTCCTCCACGGACATCGCCAGCTTTGCAGACGCCGAGCTGTTCGGTAGCGCGGCACCCAATGCCAGCTTCGCGGTCGCCGAGCTGGTGATCGACGGCAAGACCGCGTCGCGGCATGTGTTCGAGCGGATGCTGCCCAAGGATATGGCCTATCCGGCGCCGGGTCTCACCGCCCGCTGGGAAGGCAAGCGCGTGATGATCACTACCAGGAACCTCGCGCGGGCGGTCATGCTCGACTTCGGCGCGATCGCCGCGCAGCCGAGCGATGACGGCTTCGACCTGATGCCCGGCGAGAGCGTGACGATCGACGTCGCGTCCGACGCCTCCGCAAGCGCGCTCGCCCGCGCCCTCACCCTTCGTACCCTGAGTGCCCAGCCATGATCTTCCTTCCCCTGCTTCTCGCCGGCGTCGAGGCGCCCGCCGATCCGGTCGTGGCGACGGTGTCGCAGATGTCGATCGAGGAAAAGGCAGCGCAGCTTCAGAGCAGCGCGCCGGCCGATCCGAAGGCGCAGCTGCCCGCCTATGACTGGTGGAACGAGGGGCTGCACGGCCTTGCGCGCAATGGTGTGGCGACGGTCTTCCCACAGGCGATCGGCATGGCCGCGACCTGGGACGTGAAGCTGCTCCACGACATCGGCGACGTCGTGGCGACCGAAGCGCGCGCCAGCTTCAACCGCAAGCCCGTGCATGCCGACCGGCGGATTTATGAGGGGCTGACCATCTGGTCGCCCAACATCAACATCTTCCGCGATCCACGCTGGGGCCGCGGCCAGGAAACCTATGGCGAAGACCCACACCTGACGGGCAAGCTGGGGGTCGCCTTTATCCAGGGACTGCAGGGGCCCGACCCCGCGCATCCCAAGGTGATCGGCACGCCCAAGCACTTCGCCGTGCACAGCGGCCCCGAGGCCGGTCGCGACAGTTTCGATGTCGACGTGAGCCCGCAGGATCTGGAATCCACCTATCTGCCAGCGTTCCGCATGGCGATCATGGAGGGCAAGGCGCAGTCGCTGATGTGCGCCTACAACTCGATCCACGGCACACCCGCCTGCGCGCTGCCGTCGCTGATGGTCGACCGGCTGCGGAACGACTGGGGCTTCAACGGCTTCACCGTATCCGACTGCGACGCGGTCGCGAACATCAATGTGTTTCACCACTATCGGCTCGACAATGCCGGTGCTGCGGCGGCCGCGATCAAGGGCGGCAACGACCTGAACTGCGGCACCGCCTATGCAGCGCTGCCGCAAGCGGTGGCCAAGGGTCTGGTGACCGAGGCGGAGGTCGACACTGCCCTGGTGCGGGCGCTCAACGCGCGGCGCGCGCTCGGGATCGCGTTCGGGGCGAACAGCCCCTGGTCAAAGATCAAGCCGAGCCAGATCGGCACGCCGGAACATCGCAAGCTCGCTCTGGAAGCGGCGCGCAAGGCAATCGTGCTGCTGAAGAACGATGCCGACCGCCTGCCGCTGAAGGCCGGAAGCCGCATTGCGGTGATCGGGACCAACGCCGACGACCTGGGCGTCCTGCAGGCCAATTACCACGGCACCGCCGGTGCGCCGGTGACGCCGCTCGACGGAATCCGCACGCAGTTCGGCGCGGGGAACGTCCGCTACGCGCAAGGTTCCGTCCTCGCCGACGGCGCGCCGGTGGTGGTGCCGGAAACCGCGCTGCGCGCGGACGGCAAGCCCGGCCTGCGTGGCGAGTATTTCGCCAGCCGCACCGTGACGGGCACTCCGGTCGCCGTCCGGCAGGATCGTCGGATCGATTTCGACTATAATCGCGCCGCCCCCCTGCCCCAGCTTTCGCCGGAAGGGTTCGCCGTGCGCTGGACCGGACAGCTCGTGCCGCCGGGCCCAGGCAAATACCGTCTGGCGATCGATGCGCCGGCCTGCTGGAAATATTGCAAGTCGCATGATGCCGCGCGCCTGTGGATCGACGGCAAGCAGCTGATCACGGGGGAGATCACCAAGGGTCGCGTCGAGGTGCCGTTCACCAGTGACGGCCGCCCGGTCGATATCCGACTTGAGCTCGACCACCAGAGCGAGGACGAAGGCGTCCGCCTGATGTGGCTGCCGCCCGCCGAGCCGCTGATGGCGGAGGCGGTGAACGCGGCCAAGGACGCAGACGTCGTCGTCGCCGTGCTCGGCCTCTCGCCCGACCTGGAGGGTGAGGCGCTGCAGGTGAGCGTGCCCGGCTTCGTTGGCGGCGACCGCACCGACATCGCCCTGCCCCTCGTCCAGCAGCGACTGCTCGAGGCGCTGCGCGAGACCGCCAAGCCGGTGGTGCTGGTGCTGACCAGCGGGAGCGCTGTCGCGGTCGAACCCGACATGGCCGACGCGATCCTGGCCGCCTGGTATCCGGGGGAAGCCGGGGGCACCGCGATCGCGGAGACGCTGGCGGGGCTCAACAATCCGTCGGGCCGCCTGCCGGTCACCTTCTACCGCGAGACCCGCGATCTGCCGGCGTTCACCGACTATGGCATGAAGGAGCGGACCTATCGCTTCTTCACCGGCGAGCCGCTGTGGGGCTTTGGCCATGGCCTGAGCTACACCCGCTTCGGCTATGGCGCGCCGGTTACCAAGGCGAGCGACACCGCGACCCACGTGTCGGTCAGCTTCGCCGTTCGCAACGAAGGCGCACGGGCCGGCGACGAGGTGGTGCAGGCCTATGTGGTGCCGCCCGCCGCCGGCAAGGGCAGCGGGATCACCACGCCTGTACTCCAGCGCCAGCTGGTCGCGTTCCAGCGGGTCACGCTCAAGCCCGGCAAGTCCGCGACCGTCCGCTTCGACCTCGATCCGCGCAGCCTGAGCACGGTCGCGCGCGACGGCACCCGCACCGTCCAGCCGGGCGCCTATCGCCTCTATGTCGGCGGCGGCCAGCCGGGCGATGGCGCTGGCGCCTGGACCGATTTCACTTTGACGGGCGACGCCCGGGAGCTTGCAAAATGATTGATCGCCGCACTGTCCTGGGCGCCGGGATGGCGCTTGCCGCCGCGCCGGCCTTTGCGCGCGCAGCGCCTACGCTTGCCAGCAAGCGGCCGGCACTTGCCGAACGGCATTTCACCAGCAAGGCAGTTGAGCGCGAGATTGCGCGGGTGTCGGCGAAGATCGCCGATACCAAGCTGCGCTGGATGTTCGCCAACTGCTATCCGAACACCCTCGATACGACCGTCAAAATGGGTACCGTCGATGGCAAGCCCGACAGCTTCGTCATCACCGGCGATATCGACGCGCTGTGGCTGCGGGATTCCGCCGCGCAGGTGAAGCCCTACCTGCATCTGGTGAAGCAGGACCCGAAGCTGCGCACGCTGTTCCAGGGACTGATCAACCGGCACACCCGCTGCATCCTGATCGACCCCTATGCCAACGCCTTCCTGGAGGATCCGAACGGTAAGACCGAGCTTAGCTGGGCGCTGACCGACCAGACCGAGATGAAGCCGGGCGTCGCCGAGCGGAAGTGGGAGATCGACTCCCTCTGCTATGCGATGCGGCTCGCCCACGGCTATTGGCAGGCGACCCGCGATGTGACGCCGTTCGACGCCCAATGGGCGCAAGCCGCGCGGCTGAGCATTCGCACGTTCCGCGAGCAGCAGCGCAAGACCGACCGCGGCCCCTATCGTTTCCAGCGCGTCAGCAACCGCACGACCGAGACGATGATGCTCGACGGCTGGGGCCCGCCTTCCAAGTCGGTGGGGCTGATCCACTGCGGCTTCCGCCCGTCCGATGACGCCTGCCTCTATCCCTTCCTGATCCCCGCAAACTGGTTCGCCGTGACTGCGCTTCGGGAGCTGGCGGTCGTCGCCAACGAAGCGCGTGGCGACACGGCGCTGGCGCAGGATGCGGTGGCGCTTGCCGCAGAAGTGGAAGCGGCGCTCCACGAATATGGCAAGATGCGCCTGCGCGACGGTCGCGAAGTCTGGGCCTTCGAAGTCGATGGCTTTGGCAACGCGATCTTCATGGACGATGCCAATGTGCCGTCGCTCTCCAGCCTCGCCTATCTCGGCTGCATGCCGGCGAGCGATCCGCTGTTCCGCCGCACGGCCGATGCGGCGTGGAGCGACGTGAACCCCTATTGGTCGCGCGGCCGCGCTGCCGAGGGAATCGGCGGACCGCACGTCGGCCTGGGTCAGATCTGGCCGATGTCGCTGATCCAGCGCGCCTTCGTCGCCCAGGATGACGCCACCATCCGCAGCTGCCTGAAGATGTTGCGAGATACCGACGGTGGGACCGGCTTCATCCATGAAGCCTTTGACCAGAACGATCCGACCAAGTTCACCCGCGTCTGGTTCGCCTGGGCGAATGGGTTGTTCGGCGAACTGCTCGTCACCCTAGCCGACCGTCGCCCGAAGCTGCTTGCCGAGACATTCTGAAATGACCGCACTCACTCGCCGCGCCCTGCTCGCCACCTCCGGCCTCGCTGCCGCCGCGGCCGGCCTCCCCGCTCCCGTGTTCGCGCGCGGGGTCGTGAAGACGCCGCCTGACCTGTTCATCGGCACCGGGGGAGACGGGCATACCTACCCCGGCCCGACGATGCCGTTCGGCATGGTGCAGGTCGGCCCCGACACCGACAATACGCGGTGGGAGGGATGCTCCGGCTATCACCGCACCGACACCTCGATCATGGGCTTTTCGCACACCCACCTGTCAGGCACCGGCATCGGCGACCTGATGGACGTGCTGGTGGTGCCGACCCGTGGCCCCGTGGAGCTGGTGCCGGGCCCGCGTGAGGACCCGGACAAAGGCTATCGCCAGCGCTTCTCCGACGAGCATGCGGAGCCGGGCTATTACCGCGTCCGCCTGGAAAGCGGCGTGTTGTCGGAACTGACCGCAACCGAACGGACCGGTTGGCAGCGCCACCGCTTCCCGCAGGGGCCGGGCCACATCCTGCTCGACTTCTGGCACATGCCGCCGGTTCAGCCGCCCACCTATCGGTTGGTGCGGGACGCGACGCTGTCGGTGGCTGCGGACGGGACCATCACCGGCAGCCGCTCGGTCTACCGCTGGGCCAAGGGTCGCAAGATCCACTTTGCACTCAAGCTGTCGCGCACCCCGGACCGCGTGACCTTCTACGTCGATGACAAGGCGCAGCCCGAAGGCACCCCCACCGTGTCCGGTGACAAGCTCAAAATGGTTCTTCACTATAAGGACGCGGGCGGCGCGCCGATCCTGACCAAGTGCGGCCTGTCCGGCGTGGACGTGGCGGGCGCGCTCGCCAACCTGGAGGCGGAAGGCCGCGGCTGGGACTTCGACACCCGACGGCGTGCCGCTGCAAAGGCGTGGGACAAGGCCCTGGGGACGGTGCGCGTGTCCGGCGGCACTCCGGAGCAGCGGACGATCCTGGCAAGCGCCATCTATCATGCGCAGCTGGCGCCGACGCTCTTCTCGGACGTCGACGGCCGCTACATGGGGCTCGACCGGAAGGTGCACCAGCTCCCGGCCAAGGAGCGCTCCTACAGCACCTATTCGCTGTGGGACACGTACCGCACGCTCCACCCGCTGCTGACCCTGATCGCGCCGGAACGCGCGGTCGAGTTCACTCACGACCTGCTCCGCCAGAGCAGCGAGAGCCCGTTCGGTCCGCCGATCTGGCCGCTGCAAGGTGTCGAGACGGGCACGATGATCGGCTGGCACGCCGTCGCCGTGCTGGCGGAAGCACGCGCCAAGGGCATTCCGGCCGACTATGCAGCGGCGTGGCCGGCGATCCGCGCGCGGGCGTTCGATCCCACGACCCCCGACGTAGACGGGACGCGCGGACGCGGTGACTATGCGAAATATGGCTATCTGCCGGCAGACCGCGTCGACGAGTCCGTCAGCCGCACCCAGGAATATGCCTATGACGACTGGGCGATGGCGCATCTGGCCGAAGCAGCGGGCGCGCATGAGGACGCAGCAGCCCTGCGCAAGCGCAGCCTCAACTATCGCAATGTCCTCGATCCCAAGATCCGGTTCGCACGAGCGCGGCTTGCCGACGGCAGCTGGATCACGCCGTACGACCCGATCCAGATCGGCCACAAGGTCGAGAAATATCGTGACTATACCGAGGCGAACGGCTGGCAGGCGACCTTCCTGAACCAGCACGACATCTACGGCCATATCGCGCACTTCGGTGGCGACGCGGCGTTCGAGGCGAAGCTGGACGCGCTGTTCACCGCGCCTTCCACGCTTCCCGACAACGCGCCGCCCGACATCTCGGGACTGGTCGGCCAATATGCGCATGGCAACGAGCCGAGCCATCACGTCGCCTATCTTTACGCCTATACCGGCGCGCCGTGGAAGACGCAGGCGATGGTGCGCCGGCTGCTCACCGAGATGTACAAGGCAGATCCCGACGGCGTCATCGGCAATGACGATTGCGGGCAGATGAGCGCGTGGTTCGTGATGAGCGCGCTCGGCTTCTATCCGGTCGATCCGGTGGAGGCGGCCTATGTGTTCGGGTCGCCCCTGTTCGAACGGGCCGAGGTGAAGTTGGGCGGCAACCGCAAGCTGGTGGTCGAAGCACCGGGGAACCGCCCGGACACGCCCTATGTCGCGGCCGTGACCTGGAACGGGCGTCCGTGGACGCGCAGCTGGATCTCGCATCGTGAGCTCGCAAAGGGCGGGACGCTGCGCTTCACCATCAGCGCGACCCCGAACCGCAGCTTTGGCCACGCACCGGCCGATCGCCCGCCTTCCTACGGCAGCACGCCGGCCTGATCCCGTTTCCCCGGAGTTCCCCATGACCGATCTCACGCGGCGCACTCTGATCGCCACCGGCCTGGTGGCGGGCGCCCTTCCCGCCGGTGCGGCGCACGCCGCTGCCCGGTCCCGCGCGCCCAAGCCCTGGGGTGCCGTCCCCTCCCCGCGCCAGTGGCGGTGGCACGGGCGAGAGACCTATGCCTTCGTGCACTTCTCGATCAACACCTACACGGACAAGGAATGGGGCTTCGGCGACGAGAGCCCCAAGCTGTTCAACCCAACCGACTTCGACGCCGATCAGATCGTCGCTGCTGCCAAGGCAGGCGGGCTCAACGGACTGATCCTGACGGCCAAGCACCACGACGGTTTCTGCCTGTGGCCAACGATGCTCACCGAGCATTGCATCCGCAACAGCCCGTACAAGGACGGCAAGGGCGACATCGTGCGTGAGATGGCGGATGCCTGCCGCCGTGCGAACCTGCCCTTCGGCCTCTACCTGTCGCCCTGGGACCGGAACCACGCCGAATATGGCCGGCCGGAGTATATCACCTACTATCGCGCGCAGCTGACCGAATTGTGCACCCGCT
This sequence comes from Sphingomonas sp. 3-13AW, assembly GCF_049311085.1. Lineage (NCBI taxonomy): Bacteria > Pseudomonadati > Pseudomonadota > Alphaproteobacteria > Sphingomonadales > Sphingomonadaceae > Sphingomonas > Sphingomonas sp. 3-13AW. The sequence goes on from NZ_JASNVZ010000002.1 coordinate 257,258, forward strand.
ATGGCGAGCTGTTCGAAGTGTGGTTCGACGGCGCCAACGGCGGTGACGGCTATTACGGCGGTGCGCGGGAAGCGCGGAAGATCGACGCACCGCGTTACTATAACTGGCCCTCGATCGTCGCCCTGGTCCACAAGCTGCAGCCGAATGCCTGTACCTTCGATCCGCTCGGCGCGGACATCCGCTGGGTCGGCAATGAGGATGGCGTGGCGGGAGATCCCTGCTGGCCGACCATGCCCAACGAGCCCTATGACCAGAAGAACGGCAACAGCGGTGTGCGCGGGGCCGAATTGTGGTGGCCAGCCGAGACCGACGTGTCGATCCGGCCGGGCTGGTTCTACCACGCGGACGAAGACTCCAAGGTGAAGAGCCCGGAGCGGCTGGTGCGCATGTACGACGAGTCCGTCGGGCGTGGTACCAATCTGAACCTCAACCTGCCGCCGGATCGCCGGGGACGTATTCCCGATCAGGACATGAAGATCCTGAAGTCGTTCGGCGATGCCATCCGCGCAACCTTTGCCAACGACCTCGCCAGGGGAGCGGTAGCGAGCGCCAGCCACAGCCGCGGCCACGGGTTCGAACCGGCGCGGGTGCTCGACGGCGACCGGGAAAGTTATTGGTCCTCGCCCGACAACGTCACGACGCCGACGCTTACCCTCGATCTGCCGCCCGGCCGCAGCTTCGACGTGGTACGAGTGCGCGAGTATCTCCCGTTAGGCGTTCGCGTGACGCGCTTCGCCATCGACGCCGAGGTGGATGGGCGCTGGCAGCTGCTTGGTGAGCATGAGTGTATTTCAGCCCAGCGGATCGTGCGATTGGCAAAGCCGATCACCGCGCGGCGCGTCCGGCTTCGCATCCTGGAGGCGCCGGCCAGCCCGGCGATCAGCGAGTTCGCGCTGTTCCGCTCGGTCGCGCCAGTGGATGTTCCGGCCATCGTGTCGTCAGATCCGACCGTTCTCGACACCTCCGGCTGGAAGATCGTCGAGGCGAGCGCAGTCGGCGCGGAGAAGCTGCTCGACAATGACGCGGCCACCATCTGGGCACAGCCAGCCCCCGCTGCGGGCAAGCCCGCGAGCGTGACCGTCGCGCTTCCGGACGCGGTCATGCTGGCCGGCTTCAGCCTGACGCCGTCCCGCCAGGTGATGGCCAACGCCGCGCCTCCAAAGGGCTATGTCGCCGAGACCAGCATGGATGGGAAGCGTTGGCAGCCGGCCGCCTCGGGCGAGTTCAGCAACATTGCCTATGCGCTGTCGACGCAGCGTATCCCCTTCGACCAGCCCCGCACCGCGCGCTTTGTGCGACTGCGCTTCGCCGAAACGGCGGTTCCCGCCCAAAGGCTTGCCATCGCAGGCATCGGTGGGTTCATCGTGCGGCAATAGCAGCTGCCACAACTGACATACGGAAGGCCGCGGCGCGCGAGCGTCTGCGGCCTTTCTGTTGCAGTCAGATGCGCGGACGGACGACGGATATAACCTTTACCGTTTTTGGTATTGAATTGCTCCCGCTGCTGTGACAGGTTTGTTTCATCAGCGCGCCCCTTCCGGGCTTGCGCGCTACGCTTGGAGGGGCGGGACAATGGTCCCGCGGGGTCGGGGAGGCCATGCCGTGGTTGTTTCGCGCAGGGATACGCTTGCCATCGGTCTTGCTGGACTGGCGACCGCCTCGGTGGCGCGGGCGGCACCAGCCGGCCGAGCCCTCATCGTCTCCACCTGGGACTTCGGTGCTGCCGCCAACGCCGCGGCCTTCGTGCGCTTCAAGGCAGGCGGATCGCTCATCGACGCCGTCGAGGCGGGCGCAAAGATCCCCGAGGCGGACGCCACCAATCACTCTGTGGGCTATGGCGGCTACCCGGATCGGGACGGCCATGTGACGGTCGATGCGATCATCATGGACGACCAGGGCCATGTCGGCGCCGTCGCCGCGCTTGAAGACGTGCTGCATCCGATCTCCGTCGCCCGTCGCGTGATGGAGAAGACTCCGCACACGATGCTGGTCGGCGAAGGTGCCCGCCAGTTCGCGATCGCCGAGGGTTTCGAGCGCACCAAGCTGTTGACGCCCGAGGCGGAGGCCGCGTGGCGCGAATGGCTGAAGACCGCCAAGTACCAGCCGATCGCCAATATCGAGAACCAGCGCGGCTCCGCGCTCGACCACGATACCATCGGCATCGTCGCCTGCGGCCCGGAGGGGCGATTGGCGGGGGCGTGCACGACATCGGGCATGGCGTTCAAGCTGCGCGGCCGTGTCGGCGACTCCCCCCAGGCCGGTTGCGGCCTGATGGTCGAGCCGGGCGTGGGTGCGGCGACGGCGACGGGCGTGGGTGAGGAAGTCACCCGCATCGCCGGTGCCGCCCGCATCACCGGCTCGATGCGCATGGGCATGACCCCGCAAGCTGCGTGCCGCGAGGCCGTGCAGCACATCGCCAAGCTTCGCGGCGAAGCCGTCCGGGACGCGCAGGTCGCGTTCCTGGCGATCAACGCCAAGGGACAGGTCGGCGCCTTCGCGCACCTGCCGGGCTTCACCTACGCGGTCACCGACACGGCGGGCCGGACCACCATTCACGCTGCGCAGAGCCTCAAAGGGCCGAGCGGCGCAAAAAACTAAAAGATCAAAGGGACGAGCATGAAGACGATGACGCGTTTGTTGCTGGCATCCACCTGCATTGCTGGCCTCGGGGCAATGCCGGCGGCGGCTCAGGAAGCCAATGTCACGGGCGGCCCGGTCGCCACGGACTCCGCTCTCGAGCCCGTCCAGGACGAGGCACCGCAGGACTCCGGGTCGATCGTCGTCACCGGCTCGCGCATCACCCGCCCCAACGTCACCGCAGCGGCGCCGATCACCTCGGTCACATCGGAATCGATCCGCGCCCAGGCAGCGGTGAACATCGAGGAAGTGCTCAACCGCATCCCGCAGATCGCACCCGACAGCCAGCAGAACTACGCGGATTCCGACGGCCGCCAGCGCATCAAGCTGCGCAACCTGGGCTTCGAGCGTACGCTCGTCCTGGTCGACGGCAAGCGCCTGGGCACTGTCAACGGCCTCGACGCGAACATGATCCCGACTTCGCTGATCAAGCGCGTCGACGTACTGACTGGCGGCGCATCGGCCGTCTATGGTTCGGACGCGATTGCGGGCGTCGTGAACTTCGTCCTCGATAGTGATTTCGAGGGCGTGCAGATCAACGGCAACTATAATTTCTACGCACACAACAACAAGCCGGGCCTCGCATCGGAAGTCGCCAGCCGCTACAACTTCGGCCAGCCGGCTCGCGGCAATGCTTTCGACGGCGCCCGTACGGACGTTTCGATCACCGCCGGCAAGAAGCTGTTCGACGACCGCTTCCACATCTCCGGCTATGTGAACTATCGCCAGGCTGAACTGGTACCGTTCAGCTCGCGTGAGATCGCTGCCTGCGAACTGACCCAGCCGGTGAAGGATGGTGCACTCGGCTGCACCTCGTCCACCTACACCCCGTTCGGCTACATCTCGCCGGCCAGCGGCCCTAACCGTGGCAACACCTATGTGAACAATCCGGATGGGTCGGGCACGCTGCTCCCCTATTCGGAAGCCTATGCCGCCAATCCTTTCGACGGCACGGCGTTCCAGCGCGCGAACAAGCGCTGGAATGCGGGCGGCTTCACCTCGTTCGAGATCTCGCCTGCGGCAGAGGTCTATGCGAACGCGATGTGGTTCCGCGACAAGTCGTCCAACCCCTTCCCGGCGCGCGTCCTGAGCTCCACCGCCTATGGCGATGGCGCGACGCCCTACACCGTCGGCTGCAACAACCCGTTCCTCTCGGCAGCACAGGCGCAGATCATCTGCGGCGGCGCTGCCGGTACCGCAGCGACGGTCCCGGTCGAGCTGCGATACCGCGCGAACGGCGCCGACCCGATCGACGACACCTATCTGAACAAGGGCCTGCGGATCACCGGCGGCGTGCGCGGCGCGTTTGCCGAGGGATGGAGCTATGACGTCGGCGGCGTCTACGCGCGCAACCAGATGAACATGACCTGGGGTCGGCCGAACTTCGACCGGGTCAACAATGCGCTCGACACGGTCAACAGCAACGGCTCGATCATCTGCCGCGACACGAGCGACGGCTGCGTGCCCTTCAACCCGTTCGGTGCGAACTCCCCGGTCAACGACCAGGCGCTGTTCGATTACCTGATGGTCGGCGGCTACGGCACGCAGAAGACGGTCAACACGCTCTACAACGCGATCGCGACCATCCAGGGCGACCTTGGCCAGCACGGCATCACCAGCCCCTGGGCGGAACAGGGCGTCGCCGTCGCGTTCGGTGCCGAGTATCGTGAGGACCGGCTCGACTCCACCGCCGACGCGGTCTGGCGCGACCTGTACAGCGGCACCGACCAGCATCTCTCGCAGAACGTCTGGGAAGGAAATATCGAGGTCCAGGTCCCGCTAGTCGAGAACCGCCCGTTCGCGGAACTGCTCCAGGTCAACGGTGCCTATCGCCTGTCGAAGTACAGCAGCAATCCGAAGACCTTCTCGACCTGGAAGGCCGAGGCGATCTGGGCACCGATCCCGGACGTCACCTTCCGCGCGTCGATGAACAGGGCGCAGCGCGCGCCGACGGTCGTCGAGGCGTTCCAGGCGAGCAACAGCAGCTATTCGCGCATCGACCCGAACGGCTTCAACGACTTCTGCGCGCCGACCATCCTGCGCTACGAGACCGATGGTTCGGGCCAGCAGCGCCCGGTCTTCGGCGCTCCGCAGGCGTCGCGCGAAGTCTGCGCGGCGACCGGCCTTGCCGACAATCTCTATGGCAGCGAGACCCTGCTCTGCCCGACCGATGTCGGCTGCACCACGCGCAGCGGCGGCTTCACGGTGGATCCGGAGACGGCCTACACCAAGACGATCGGCATCGTGCTGAAGCCGCGCTTCCTGCCCGGCCTCACGGTTTCGGTCGATCGCTACATGATCGATCTGGATGACTCGATCGGCTACAACAACTACGACTTCTTCCGCGACGGATGCCTTTCCAGCGGCAACGAGTTCTTCTGCTCGATGTTCGTCCGCAACCCGGATGGCACGCTGTACAGCCCGACTACCGGCAACGCCCAGACCGGCTATGTCCGCAGCGGCACGACGAACTACTACAAGAGCAAGTCGTATGGCTGGGATTTCCAGGGCCAGTATGCGCTGCGCATGGGTTCGGCCGGCAAGCTGGACTTCGACTTCTCGGGCTCGCTCACCACGCTGCTGGGTGCACAGGATGCGCCGACGCTCAACAAGCGCAACTGCGTGGGCTATTACGGTGGTGCCGGCTGCGGCCAGTTCATCCCGAAGTGGACGCACAACCTGCGCGGCACCTACACCACCGCGGACGGCATCTTCAGCGCGTCGCTCAACTGGCGCTACCTGGGTCCGCTGACCAACGTGTCGAACTCCGGTGACACCAACCTCGGCTGGACGCCCGAAGCAACCCGCGAGACCTTCTACAAGGTCAATGCGGTCAGCTACTTCGACCTGGCGCTCGCATATCGCGTGAACGAGCAGTTCTCGTTCCGTGTCGCTGCGAACAACCTGCTCGACAAGTCGCCGCCGGTGTTCCCGAACTCGCGCGATGTGACGGGGCTGTTCCGCAACAACACGATCTCTTCGCGCTACGACATCCTCGGCCGCCAGATCGCGGTCGGGGCGACGGTCAACTTCTGATCCTGTCCATCCGGACTTCCAAGTTCCCATGAACTGGGCCCGTGCTCTCCCGAGCATGGGCCCTTTTTTTGCGCGCCGTGCTGGAGACGGGCGGGTTGCGGAGCGGTTGGTGGTGCCTACCTAGCAGGTTCCCTTCGCGACGCGGACACTCCCCATGCCCCCATCCTCTCCTGTCTGGTTCATCACCGGCTGCTCCACCGGCTTTGGTCGCGCACTGGCGACGCGCGTACTGGAGCGCGGCTGGCGCGCCGTAGTGACCGCACGCAACCGCGACAGTGTCGCCGACCTGGTCGAGGGCCGCGAGGATCGTGCGCTGGCGGTGGCGCTGGACGTGACCGACCAGGCGCAGATCGCCGACGCCGTGGCTGCCGCCCGGGAGAAGTTCGGGCGCATCGATGTGCTCGTGAACAATGCGGGCTATGGCTATCAGAGCAGCGTCGAGGAAGGTGACGAGGCTGAAATCCGCGCGCAATTCGACGCCAATGTCTTCGGCTTGTTTGCCGTGACCCGCGCCGTACTGCCGATCATGCGGGAACAGCGCAGCGGTCACATCATCAACATCACTTCCCTCGCGGGCCTCGCCGGCTACCCCGCGTCCGGCTATTATGCCGCGTCGAAGCATGCGGTGGAGGGCTGGTCGGACACGCTGCGCGCCGAGGCCGCCCCGCTGGGCATCCACGTAACCTGCGTCGAGCCGGGCCCGTTCCGCACCGATTGGGCGGGCCGGTCGCTCCGCCAGACCCCGAACCGCATTGCCGACTATGCGGAGACCGCTGGCAAGCGAATGGACGATACGCGCGGCGTCAGCGGTACCCAGGCCGGCGACCCCGAGCGCGCCGCCGCGGCGATGATCGCACTGTCCGAGCAGGCCGACCCGCCACGCCACCTGGTGTTGGGGCGCTTCGCCCATGATGCCGTGGTCGCACGGTTGAAGGAACGTCTCGCGGAGATCGAGCGCTATCGCGACATCAGCCTCGCCACCGATTTCCCCGACGCCTGACGGAGTTTTCATGACCACCCCAGCCCTTTTCAAGCCGGCGACCCTGGGCTCGCTGAAGATGGACAACCGCATCGTCATCGCGCCGATGTGCCAGTATTCCGCGGTCGACGGCTGCATGACCGACTGGCACCAGATCCATCTGGGTCATCTCGCGCTGTCCGGGGCCGGTCTGCTGACCATCGAGGCGACGGCGGTCGTGCCGGAAGGGCGCATCACCTATGCCGACGTCGGCCTGTGGGACGACGCGACGGAGGCGGCGATGGCCCGGACGCTGGAGAGCATCCGCCGTCACTCCCGGATGCCGATTGCCATCCAGCTTGCACATGCCGGCCGCAAGGCATCGACGGAAGTGCCTTGGAAGGGCAGCGCGCAGTTGCCGCCGGACGACGCCAATGGCTGGCAGACCGTGTCTGCCTCTGCCCTCCCTTTTGAAGCGCACGAGAATGCACCGGTGGCACTGGATCGCGCCGGCATGGAGCGGGTGCGCGACGCCTTTGCCTCCGCCGCGCGCCGCGCCGAACGGTTGGGGATCGACGCGATCCAGATCCATGCGGCACACGGCTATCTGCTGCACCAGTTCCTGTCGCCCCTCTCGAACCAGCGCAATGATGAATACGGCGGCAGCCTTGAGAACCGGATGCGGTTTCCGCTCGAGGTATATGACGCCGTCCGGGCCGCCTTTCCGGCCGAGAAGCCGGTGACGGTGCGCGTGTCCGGCACAGACTGGGTCGAGGGCGGCTGGGATGTCGAGCAGACCATTGCCTTCGCCCGGGCGCTGGAGGCGCGCGGTTGCGGCCTCCTGCATGTGTCGAGCGGCGGGCTCGACCCACGTCAGCAGATTCCGGTCGGACCCAGCTATCAGGTGCCGCTCGCCCGCGCGGTGAAGCAGGCTACCGGACTTCAGGTGGTTGCGGTCGGGCTGATCACCGACTTCGAACAGGCGGAGGCGATCATCGGGACCGGCGATGCGGATTATGTCGGGCTCGCCCGCACGATCCTCTATGATCCGCGCTGGCCGTGGCACGCCGCGGCGCATCTGGGTGCCAGCATTCGCGCGCCGGACCAGTATCTGCGCTCGCAGCCGCGTCAGTATCGTGCCCTGTTCGAACATCCGGGGAGCACTGCATCATGACCCAAGAGGAACGGAGTGACGTCCCAGCCCTCTCGCCCGTCGGCGGGCGGCAGCGCGCGCACCTCGCCATCCGGTTCGGTCGCCGGCGCGGCCTGCGCGCCAGTGTGGAGGTGACACCCGCCGGGCTGCTCGCGATCGGCGGCTTGGTGTCGTCCATCCTGCTGTCAACCGCCGTGCTGGTTCGCGCCGCCGGATCGGTGCGCGCGGAGATCGAGCGCGAGCACTAGACAGGAGGCGAATGATCTGAGACCTTTTGGCTACCTATCGGAGACCAAAGTGCCTCAGACCATTTTCTGCCGAACCCTTCTGCTCACCACCGCAGCACTGCTCGCAGGCACTGCCCAGGCGTCGCCCGTGAGCAGCCTGCCCTCCGTGTTCCCGCAGCCTGTTGCGATGAAGCTCACCGGGCCGGCGCTTGAAATCGGCCGCGAAGTGACGATCGTCAGCGCCGAGCAGGCGGATCCCGCGACGGTTGCGTTGATCCGCGGGGCGCTGACGGCGGCGGGAGTGGATACGATCCAGACCGCGCGCAGCCTGCCGGCGAAGCCGCGCGGTACGGTGGTGGTGATCGGCACCAGCAAGTCCGCACCGGTCCGGTCGGCGGTGTCCCGCCTGGGCGGCACCCTTCCCGACCAGCGTGAGGGCTATGCGCTGCTTAGCGGCGCGACGGATAACGGTGCACTGGTCGTGCTCGCAGGGCAGGACGCGGACGGCCTCTATTTTGCCGCGCAGACGCTGCGTCAGCTGACCGAGCGCGGCACGATGCCCGCCGTTACGATCCAGGATCGTCCCGCAATGGCGATACGGGGCACGATCGAAGGCTTCTATGGTGCCCCCTGGTCGATGCACGACCGCGCGCAGCACATTGGCTTCCTCGCAAGCGTGAAGGCAAACACCTATGTGTACAGCCCCAAGGACGATCCTTTCGCGCGCGACAAGTGGCGCGAGGATTATCCGCAGGCGACGCTCAACGAGCTCAAGGGCCTGATCGACCAGGCACGCGCGCACCACGTCCGCTTCACCTATGCGATCTCTCCCGGCCCCTCGATCTGCTATTCCAACCCCGACGATGTGCAGGCGCTCAAGCGCAAGTTCGAGGCGTTCCGCGCACTAGGAGTGCGGTCGTTCTACATCGCGTTCGACGACATCGAATATACCAAGTGGAATTGCGACCAGGACCGCGCCGCGCTGGGTGAGCCCGGCGAGCGTGCGGCGGGTCTCGCCCAGGCGCAGCTTTCGAACACGATCTACAGCTGGTTGAAGGCCAAGGATGGTGCCGAGGCCGAGTTGATGATCGTGCCGACCGAGTATTTCAACACCACCGAATCCCCCTACAAGGCGGCGCTGCGGCAGGTGGACCCGGCGGTATACGTGCAATGGACCGGCACGGACGTGGTGCCGCCGGCGATCTCGACCGGCGACGCGAAGGCGGCCACCAAGGCGTTCGGCCGCAAGACGCTGCTGTGGGACAACTATCCCGTCAATGACTATGGCGAGTCCAGCGGACGCCTGCTGATGGCCCCCTATGCCAAGCGCGAGGCGGGCCTTTCGGACGAGCTGAGCGGCATCCTGGCGAACCCGATGAACCAGGAAGCGCCGAGCCGGGTGGCGGTGTTCGGCAGCGCCGCCTTCGCCTGGAACGACCGCGGCTATGACGCCGATCGTGCGTGGAAGGCGGCGGCACGGATGCTCGCCTCCAACGACGCGGCCACGACTGCGGCGCTGATGACCTTCTTCGATGTCGAGCATCTCGCGCCCATGTTCGGCAGCCAGCCCTGGCAGCCGTCCGCCCCGCGCCTGAAGGCGACGCTGGACGGTGTCGCCGATTCACTGGCGCATGGCAGCGCCGAGCAGCGCCGCGACGCCCTCGCTCGGTTGAAGGCGACCGCCGACGACCTCGCCAGCGCGCCGGACACGATCCGCGCGGGCGTGAGCGATGCGGGCTTTATCGCGCAGAGCAAGCCGTGGCTGGACGCGCTCCAGCTTTGGGGTCGTGCGTTGCAGGCAACCGCGTCTGGGCTTTCAGCCGCCGAACAGGGAAGCCCGCGTGCCCGCGCGTTCTTTGCGCAGGCAGAGGCGCTCGCTACCCAGGCCGAGGCAATCCAGACGATCCCCAACACGACCCGGCCGCAGGGCCCGATCAAGCTCGCCGACGGCGTGCTCGATCGGTTCGTGCGGGAGGCGCCGTCCCTGCTGTACGTGTCCCGCGACTAAAAACCCGTCGCCGCTTCTGCCGAGGCGGCAACGACCGGCGTCTTCCACAAGGCGCCGGGCTTGGGGAGCAGGAAGTGGCTGAACGGGAGGACGGCCGCACCCACCGCGGGTGCGTCCTCCGACAGCGCAGCCCGGGCGACCGGTGCGATCGCGGGGATCACATCGGCTTGCTCCTGCATCAGCGCATTCACCCGTTCCGCCAGTTGCTCGACGAACACGCTCGGCAGTCTCCCCCCGACCAGCACCGTTGCCGGATTGATGAGGCAGCAGATCGCCGAGATGGGCGTGCACAGGCGCTGCGCCGCAGCCTCGATCCATTCACCGACACAGGCGGTAAGGTCCGCCGGCAGTTCCGTCCGATGGAGTGTGTCGGCGAGGCTGAAGCCGGCGGCCTCCAGATGACGGGCGAGGCCGGACAGCGACACCAGGTTCTGGACCGGTTCGCGTCCGCCATTCCCGTCCGGGGCGAGCATGAAGCCCAGTTCGCCGCTTCGCCCCTGCGCGCCGCGGACATAGACCCCGTCGACGACGAAACCGCCGCCCAGGCCAGCAGACAGCAGAACGTAAAAGAAGCTGCTGTGTTTCTGGCCAAGGCCCAGCTGCATCTCGCCGGTGGCAGCTGCAGCAGCGTCGTTCTCGAAGAACACCGGCAGATCGAGCGGCTCGGCAAACAGCGCGGCCATGTCGACGCCATTCCACGCGTCATAGGCGGCCGGCCGGCCTGGCAGGTCCACCAGCCCCAGATCGTCGGGCACGGCAACCCCGATCCCGACGAGCTTGGACGGCGGTACGTCCGCCGAGCTGAGCATCTCCTTGATCGACCGCGCGTAGAGCGAGCGAACATGATCGGGCAGCGCAAACGCGACCTCTTCGGACACCCGTGCGAGCGTGCGCCCGGCAAAGTCGACCAGCACGATGGTGATATGGTCGCGATCGATGTTGACGCCGATCGAGTAGCAGGCGTTGCCGCGCACCACGAGCTTCGTCGGCGGCTGCCCGCGGCCACCGCGGCGCTGGCCGGCCTCTTCGATCAGCCCATCCTGCAGCAGCCGGCGGGTGATGTTGGCGATCGCGGGCGGCGTCAGGCCGGTGATCCCCGCCAATTCCACGCGCGTCAGCGATCCGCAGACCCGGATCGCATGAAGTGTCACGCGCTGGTTATGATCGGCCGCACGCTCAAGATTGGTTCCGGACAGACGCGCCCCAGACGTTTCCGAAATCATGCGGGGCGAATTTCCAGACGGGTACAGCGGTGCGTCGGGTCGGGGAACGTGGTTTTGCCCGGATGCATTTGCCTCTCCTGTTCGCCGACAACCGGCATATGCGTAGTCACCTAGTAATGCCGCAGCGCGCAGCGGATACAAGCTCCCGCAGCATCGATGGATGAGAATGCCGAGATACGGTTGTCGGTTGAGTTACGAAATTTGGTGTATTAATTCGGAAATGTGAAGGGCGCGCGGGGACCCTTTCTATCGGCGACGCTATCAAGGGGAGTGATGAATTGATCTTGCGGTTGAACCCGGTGGCAGCGACCCGCCTGCCATCTCTTCCCCCGATTGTGCCGTTTCAGGACGCGCGCGCGTGAGTGCGATTTCGGCCGACGCGCGCGGCGCGACCGATCTTCCCCTCGCCGGTATCGAACTCGGCGGCACCAAGTGCATCTGCACGCTTGCCCATGGACCCGATACGATCCTCGATCAGCGCACCGTTCCCACGACCGTGCCCGGCGAGACGCTCCCGGCGATCCTGGCCATCCTCAAGGAATGGCATGCGGCGCACGGCTTTCGCGCGATCGGCATTGCCTCGTTCGGGCCGATCGACATCAACCCGCGCTCGCCGACCTATGGCCAGGTGATGGCGACCAACAAGGTAGCATGGCCCGGGGCGGACGTGCTCGGCACGCTTTCGGCGCCGTTCGACGTGCCGGTCGCCTTCGACACGGACGTCAACGGGGCGGCACTGGCGGAGATCCGCTGGGGCTGTGCGCAGGGGCTGGACGACTTCGCCTATGTGACGGTCGGAACCGGTGTCGGCGTCGGTCTGGTCGTGCACGGGCGGCCGACGCGCGGGATCAGCCACAGCGAGATCGGCCATCTGCGCGTCCCGCGTCTGCCCTCCGACACGGTTCCGAGCGTTTGTCGCTATCACCCGGACTGCATCGAGGGGCTCGCATCGGGCACTGCCCTGGTCGCGCGCCTGGGTGGCCGATCGGTTGCCGATGTGGCGGAGGATGATCCGGTGTGGGATCCGATCGTCTCCGCACTGGCGCTGATGTGCCATGACCTCGTGTGCACCACCGGTCCGCTGCGCATTGCGATCGGCGGCGGCGTGCTTTCGGGCCAGCCGCATCTTCATGCTCGCATCGAGGCAGCGATGCTGGAGAGCCTGGGGGGCTATATGCCCGTGCCTCAGGATCAACCCTATATCGTGGCTCCGGGACTGGGCGGGCTTGCCGGGCCGATGGGGGCGATCGCGGTGGCTGTCTCCGCGCTGTAATCCGCTGCGGCGCGCGCCGCCCCTCCCTTTGCGTGGCGACGGCGCTATAGCGCAGCTTTCGTCACGCTCCCGGAGACCTGCTTTGACCGACCGCTTCGATATCCTGATCGTGGGCGCCGGCCATGGGGGCGCACAGGCGGCGATCGCGTTGCGGCAGCGCAAGTTCAACGGCAGCATCGGGATCATCGGGGAGGAGCCGGAACTCCCCTATGAGCGGCCGCCGCTTTCCAAGGATTATCTGGCCGGCGACAAGCCGTTCGAGCGCCTGCTCGTCCGCCCGGCCGCATTCTGGGAAGAGCGTGTCGTTGCCCTGCTCACTGGCCGCCGCGTGGTGGCGGTGGACCCGGCCGTGCAGGCCGTCACCTGCGAGGACGGCGCGACCATCGCCTATGGCACGCTGGTCTGGGCAACCGGCGGCCACGCGCGACGACTGAGCTGCACCGGGCACGATCTTGCCGGCGTGCATTCGGTGCGCAGCCGCGCAGACGTCGACCGCCTGCTCGTGGAGCTGCCGGACACCCGACGCGTGGTGGTGATCGGTGGCGGTTATATCGGGCTGGAGGCGGCAGCGGTCCTGTCCAAGCTCGGCAAGCAGGTGACGGTGCTGGAGGCGCAGGACCGGGTGCTCGCGCGGGTGGCGGGGGAACCTCTGTCACGCTTCTATGAGACGGAACACCGCGCCCATGGCGTCGACGTGCGACTGGGCACGAGCGTGACGTGCATCGAGGAAGCCGCCGGTCGCGCAACGGGCGTGCGCCTCGCCAGCGGCGAAGTTCTGCCAGCCGAGATGGTGATCATCGGCATCGGCATCGTGCCCGCGGTCGAGCCGTTGATGGCCGCCGGCGCTCGCGGCGGCAATGGCGTGGCGGTGGATGCGCACTGCCGCACCTCCCTGCCCCATATCTACGCGATCGGTGACTGCGCGTTGCACGCCAACCCCTTTGCCGATGGCCTGCCGATCCGGCTGGAGTCCGTCCAGAACGCGCATGACATGGCGGCGACCGCCGTTCGCGCGATCCTTGGTGAGCCGGCGCCCTATCATGCGGTGCCGTGGTTCTGGTCGAACCAGTACGACCTGAAGCTGCAGACCGTGGGCCTGTCCGCCGGGCACGATGCGGTCGTGACGCGCGGTGACCCGGCAGCGCGGAGCTTTGCCCTGATCTATCTGCGCGAGGGGCGCGTCGTGGCGCTCGACTGCGTCAACGCGACGCGGGACTATGTGCAGGGGCGTGCGCTGGTCGCGGTAAGTGCGATGGTCGATCCGGCAGCGCTCGCCGACATAGGTACGCCGCTCAAGTCCCTGGTGCCGATCGCATCCCACTGAGCCGAGGCGCCCCAGTCCATCAGTCCCAGATGCACAAAAGCCCTGCCGGGCAAATGCCTGGCAGGGCTTTCGATGGTGCGCCCGGAACGATTCGAACGTCCGACCCTCAGATTCGTAGTCTGATGCTCTATCCAGCTGAGCTACGGGCGCCCGGTGGAGGTGGCCTAATAGGCGGGGGTTTTCGGGGACGCAAGCCCGTTGCGCAGTTTTTCTCCACGACCTAGACCCGCGTCATGCGCAGGCCATTTCTCCTTCTCGTCCCCGTTGTTCTCACCTCGAGCTGCGCCCAGGACCGCGGCGATTTCCCGTCGCTTCTGCCCCGTCCGATCGAGCAGCGCAGCGATGCGGAGCCGGACCGCCCGCTCCCCGTCGCGGCCCCGGACCCGGCGCTCGACGCGCAGATCGCCAAGCTCATGCAGGAAGTCGAGGCAGCAGACGCCGGTTTCGCGAAAGCCGCCAATACGGCCGAGCAAGTGGCGCGCGGCGCGCGGGGTTCTGCAGAAGGCAGCGAGCCGTGGCTGAACGCGCAAATGGCGCTTGCGGAAGTGGATGTCGCTCGCACCGCCATCCAGGGACCGGCGGCCGAACTGGAACAGCTCGCGATCGACCGTGCCGTCGCCGGGCAGCCGCCCTACCCCGCCCTGACTGCTGCGCGGGAAACGGTAACCGCACGGGCGGCGGCCCAGTTCGATCGTCTCCGCGCCATCGAGGCGCTGCTCGCCTGAGCCCGCTCAGTCGGCGTCGATGGTGATGCCGCGCAGCACGGGGACGATCGAGGCATAATCATCGGTCCAGGGTTGCAACCGCGGATCGACTTGCAGCTCGCGCCAGCCGGCGTTCGTGCCGACCAACCGCTCGAAGCTCGGGCCCCGCCCCAGCACGAGCCATTGCGAAGCGCTGGCATCCTGTTCGACCGCATCCTCGCTGGGTGAGAAGTCGAGCGCTGCGGCGTGCCAGCCCGTGCCGGCGATCGTCGCGGCGACCACCTGCTCCATCGCGATATAGCGGTTGGACGTGTGGAGCAGCAGCAAGCCGTCGGGAGCCAGCACCCGCGCATAGGTTGCAAATGCCTCCCGCGTCATCAGGTGGAGCGGCACCGCGTCGGAGGTAAACGCGTCGAGCACGAGCAGGTCGAGTTCGTCGGACGGCTCTTCGCTCAGGGACAGCCGAGCGTCGCCGAGCTTGATGTCGGCGTCTGGGAGACAGCGAGAGAGGAAGCTGAACCGGCCGCTGCCACTGGCAATGCGGACCACCGCCGGGTCGATCTCGTAAAAGCGCCAGTGCTGCCCCGGCTGGGCGTAGCAGGCGAGCGTGCCCGTACCCAGGCCGACGACGCCCACCCGCGCGCCGTGGCGGTACAGCGAAGGTAGCGCCCGCATGGCGAGCCCGACGCCGGAATCCGGGACATAATAGGTCGTCGGCTGCCGCAACCGCGCCTCGCTTCCGAGCAGCTGCACGCCATGAAGGGTCGTGCCGTGCGCCAGGTCGCGCGCACCCGGTCGATCGGTGATGGTGTAGACCCCGAAATAGCTGCGGGTGCGTGCGCCCGGGATCGCCGAGAGCCGCAGCGCGTCGTACACGCCGAACAGGAACAGCGAGCCCGCGACGATGCAGGCAAACACGGGCCGCACGCCGATGGCGAACAGGCCGAGGACCGCGAGCATCACGAACACCATGCCCTGGCGGCTGCCACCCGCTAGGGTCGCCTCGGGATCCAGCCCGAACCAGACCGCGGCGGCGGTGACGGCCAGCATCACGGCGGCGACGATGCGTCGGCGCTTGGGGCCGCCGCTCCACAGCTGCGCCGTGATGGGGACCAGGAAGTGCTGGGGCGCGAGCACGCCAGCTGCCAGGATCAGCAGCGGATATTCATAGGTCCAGTCGAACACGACCGGCGCCACCAGTCCCGCGAACACACCGCCCAAAGCGCCGCCGAACGACATTGCGAGGTAAAAACCGGTCAGCCGTTCTGGCGCAGGGCGATGCGCGTACATGCAGCTGTGCAACGCGACCGAGATGACGAACAGCAGCAACAGCGCCATCACGGCGTTCAGGACCGGATAGTCGTGATGGCCGGAAACGACGATGCTGCCGAACACGAGTACCACCACCGGCGCATATTGCGTTAGGAACCGCGCGGCGCCCCTCCGCGCAGCGAACGCGACCGTGAAGCTGAGGAGATACAGCCCCAGCGGCAGCACCCAAAGCAGCGGCACCGCGACGATATCGGTCGTCAGGTAGCTCGACGTGACGATCATCAACGCCGAGGGCACGAACGCCAGGGCGATCCACCACCAGACGCGGCGCCGGGTGGGTGCAGCGCTGGTGAGCGGCGGGTGCTGGGCGGCGGGACCACTGCGCGGCAGCAGCAGCGCGCAGCCCGCGACCAGCAGCACCAGGAACAGATAGCCGCCCGTCCACAGCCAGCTCTGCCCGGCAAGCGCCAGCCGGGGCTCGACCAGCAGCGGGTAGGCGAGGAGCCCGGCAAAGCTGCCGACATTGGATGCGGCGTAGAGCGCGTATGGATCGCGCCCACCGGTCGCTGCCGAATACCAGCGCTGCATCAGCGGCGCCTGGGCAGAGACCGCGAAGAACAAGGGGCCGATGGAGGCGCCGAGCAGCCAGGGCACCCACAAAGCGGGCTCCGCTCCGCTCGGCAGCCGCATCGCTGACAGCCCGATCGGGAGCCATAATGCCGCGACCGCGAACAGCCCGAGATGAACCAGCGCCTGCGTCCGCGGGCGGCGGTGCGCGAGCCAATGGGCATAGGCATAGCCGCCCAGAAGCAGCGCCTGGTACACCAGCATCGCCGAGTTCCAGACCGCCGGCGCTCCGCCGAGCCGCGGCAACGCCATGCGCGCAACCATCGGCTGGATCAGGAACAGCAGGAACGACCCCGTGAGGATCGTGAGCACGAACAGGGCGCGTGTTGGCCCCGGGCGGGGAAGATCCGGCACAGGGTCCGTCACCTCAGGCAAACACCCGGTAGTGCCGCACCTCGGACAGCCATCCGCAACCGGTCTGCATCACGCACCGAGCAGCCGTGCCGCATGTGCCGCGTGATAGGTCAGCACGCCCGTACAGCCGGCGCGTTTGAACGCCATCAGCGTCTCGAGCACCAGGCCGTCGCGATCGCCGGCACCGACCGCTGCCGCCGCCTCGATCATCGCGTACTCGCCAGAGACTTGGTACGCAAAAACAGGGACTTCGAAGGCCGTCTTCACCCGCAGGATGATGTCCAGATAGGGAAGTCCGGGCTTCACCATCACGCTGTCGGCACCCTCCGACAAGTCCAGCGCGACTTCCCGCAGCGCCTCTTCGGCATTGGCCGGGTTCATCTGATAGGTCTTCTTGTCGCCCTTCAGCAGCCCACGCGAACCTACGGCGTCGCGGAACGGGCCATAGAAGCCGCTCGCATATTTGGCGGCATAGGCCATGATCTGGACGTTGTGATGCCCATCGGCTTCGAGCGCATCGCGGATCAGGCCGATGCGACCGTCCATCATGTCGGACGGCGCGATGATGTCGGCGCCAGCCCGTGCCTGCGCCAGCGCCTGGCGGACGAGCTGTTCGGCCGTGGCATCGTTCATCACATAGCCGCGGTCGTCCACCAGCCCGTCGTGGCCGTGGCTGGTATAGGGATCGAGGGCGACATCGGTGAGCAGCCCGACCTCCGGCACCGCATCCTTGATGGTCGCAATTGCGCGGCACATCAGATTGTCCGGGTTGAAGGATTCCTCGCCGAGTTCGCTACGCAGATCCGCGGGGGTGTTCGGGAACAGCGCGAGGCACGGAATGCCGAGGTCGCGGGCTTCGCGAGCACGCTCGACAAGACCCGACATCGACCAGCGCGACACGCCGGGCAATGCTGCGACCGGCTCCTCACCTTCCCCGCCGGTGATGAAGAGCGGCCAGATCAGGTCCGCGGGGGTCAGCACCGTCTCGGCGTGCATCCGCCGGCTCCACTCGGCGGCACGGGTACGACGAAGGCGGAGCGCGGGATAAGCTGCGATAGACATGGGCCGCTGTGTGGGCCAAGCTCCGGCGGCGCGCAAGCGCAGGCCACGCATCCCCGCGTGCATCCTGCGAGCCCTTCGCGCGTTGGGGGTGCATGGACAAGATCCGCTCGGCCGCGCTGGTCGTTAATACGCAATCCCGTACCGGGCAGGATCAATTCGAACAGGCGTGTGCCGCTCTGAGCGGCCTGCCGTTCGACGTCGATCCCCATCCCGTTGAAGATCCCGACCGCCTTCAGGACACCATGAAGGAGGTCATGGCGAAGAAGCCGGATCTGCTGATCCTGGGCGGTGGCGATGGCACCATCAGCAGCCTGGTCGATCACCTGGTCGGCACCGACACGATCCTGGGGGTGCTGCCGCTCGGCACCGCGAACAGCTTTGCACGTACCTTGGGCATCCCGCTGGAAATGGAAGGCGCCGTCGAGGTGCTGCGCTCCGGAGAGCCCCGGCAGATCGATCTCGGCATGATAGACGCCGACTATTTCGCCAATTGCGCGGCAATCGGCATCTCGCCACAGATCGCCAGCACCATTCCGCACAAGCTGAAGCGCTGGTTCGGCCGGGCCGGGTATCTGGCCTGGGCTGCGCTGCAGTTCGCGCGTTTCCGTCCGTTCGAACTCGTCATCGGTGACGGCCCCGACGCGAAGCGGATGCACGCGACGGAGGTCCGCATCTCCAACGGCCGCTTCCACGGCGGCGTCGAGATGATCGAGGAAGCGCGGCTGGATAGCGGCGAGATCATCGTCCAGGCGGTCGCCCGGAACGGTCGGCGCGGATTGCTGCGCAACTGGGGCGGCACCGTGCTGGGACTGGACTCGCGACGCGAGGACATCGTCACCTTCCACGCGCAGGAGCTGCGGATCGCGACCAAGCCGCCGCTGCCGATTTCGATCGATGGCGAAGTTCTCGCCACCACCCCGATCACCGCGCGCATCGCAGCGGGCGCGATCCGGGTGATGGCGCCTGTATCAGCCTAGGCGCGCTTCCCAGAATTCGCAGCGATGCCGCTCGGCGAAGTCCGTCTCTGTCCGGTCGCCTTCGGGCGCAAAGACTCGCAAGACGGGGTTGGCTTCGGTGTACCGCGGCCAGTCCGTCGGCGTCTCGCCACGGGCAAATTCGCCCCAGGCGTCTCGCATCCGCCGGGCGAGCGCGGCCTGGGCTGGCGTGAAGCGGGCCGGGTTGGCGAGAACCCAGCGGGTGCCGAATATATAGGCCAGCTCCCCCGCGTGGTAGGCGCGCAGCGGGGACGGCGCCCATGGGTGCGGGATCGTGAACGGGGCAGCGGCATCATCGAAGCGATAGGCGTAGACCGGCGTTCGGTCGGCGATACGCCGCCGCAGCCGCTCCGCCGGATGCGCGAAGCGGGCATCGGTCAGCAGGTCGGCAAACACCTGTTGCGCCTGTGCGCGGGTGGTGGCGGGATAATGCGCCAGGACCGCGTCGGCATCCGCGCCCCAATCGAACCGGACCCGGGCTTCATAGACAGCGTGACTGGTGACGCCGAGCGCGAAGAGGCGCCCCTCCTCGCTGTTGGTGCCGACGATCACGGGCATGTCGTTGTAGCGCCCCTTGGCGAAGGCGCGGTTCGGCTCCACCGGGATGACCGCTTCGCCCCACACCGGGCCCCAGCTTCCCGGCCCCATGATGCCGCGCCGCACTGCAGGCGCGCGCGCCACCGATGCCGCTGAAACTGCGCGCAGGCGATCGAGCGCTCCGGGGCCCTCCGCCCCAAGATTGCGCGCGAAAGCGACCCCGTCCCGTTCTGCTTCCTCAGCCGCGACGATCGAGAGCGGATCGGTCGCACTTCCGCTTTGCAGGATCACCCGGTGGAACAATCCCGCCGCGCCTGGCGACAACATCTGGTAAGAAGCGCTCCACGCCCCGGCCGACTCCCCGAACAGCGTCACCCGGTCCGGATCGCCGCCAAAGGACTTGATGTTGTCGCGGACCCACCGGAGCGCCGCCTGCTGATCCAGCAAGCCGAAATTGCCCGATCCCCCGTCCGGCTCCTCCTCGGCCAGGGCCGGATGTGCGAAAAATCCGAAGGCGCCCAGGCGGTAATTGGGAGCGACCACGATCACTTCCTGCTCGGTGGCAAGCAGGCTGGGATCGTAGTTGTCTGACGCGCCAAGCGCGAAGGCGCCGCCGTGGAGGTACACCATCACCGGCCACCCGGCGGCGGGCGGGTCACCGGGCGGCGCATAGAGGTTCAGGTACAGACAGTCCTCGCTCCCCGTCACCGGCGCAAACCGCCCCTGGCCGACGGTCTGCACTGCTGGCGAGCCGGTACGCGATGCGTCCCGCTCCCCCTTCCACGCGGTCGCCGGCTGGGGTGCGCGCCACCGAAGCGCACCGACCGGCGGTGCGGCATAGGGGATGCCGAGGAACGCGCGTCCATGCGCGGCACGTACGCCGGATAGTACGCCCGCGCGGGTTTCCACCCTCTCCCGCACCGCGCCCGGCGCGTTCACGAGGTGGGAGACCCGCCCGGGGTAGACCAGCTCCCCTTGGAGCAGCGGACGCAGTTGCTTGAGCCTCATGATGCGGTAGCTGGGCTGTGCGGGGACCACCGACAAGTAGGGTTGTACCGCGACCCGTGCGACGAGCGGCAACAACAGCCGCAACGGTGACTTGACGGCCGCAGATCGCTTGGACGATACCGCTAACAAGTCTGGAGAGGATAATGACAATTACTGCCACGTCGATCGTGAGCGCGCTGCCGGCCGACTGGCGCAGCGCGACGTTGTTGGGCCGCATCGATCGCGGCCACGGCCCGTCCCCCGTGCTCGTCCGGGACGGCATCGTCTATGACATGGCGACCGTGGCACCGACGGTGTCTGCGCTCATCGAAAAGGGCGTGCGCGAACCGACTGGCGGCGAAGCGCTCGGCGATCTCGAAGCCCTCGGCCTTTCGCCGGATGCGGACGCCGCTGTCCGCCTTTTGAGCCCGATCGATCTCCAGTGCGTCAAGGCAGCGGGCGTCACGTTTGCCGTGTCCGCGCTCGAGCGCGTGATCGAGGAAGGCGCGCGCGGCGATCATGAACGTGCCGCTGAAGTTCGCAGCCGGCTCGAATCCGCATTGGGTGGCAGCATCCGTTCGGTGGTGCCCGGTTCGCCGGAAGCGGCCGCCCTCAAGGACGCGCTGATCGCCGATGGCCTGTGGTCGCAGTATCTGGAGGTCGCGATCGGCCCGGATGCAGAGATCTTCACCAAGGCCCCGGTGCTCTCCACCGTCGGCTGGGGCGCCGAAGTCGGTGTGCGTTCGGACTCGACCTGGAACAACCCTGAGCCGGAAGTCGTGCTGCTTGCCGATGCGAACGGCCGTGCAGTCGGCGCGACGCTGGGCAACGACGTCAACCTGCGCGACTTCGAAGGCCGTTCGGCGCTGCTTTTGGGCAAAGCCAAGGATAACAACGCATCCTGCTCGGTCGGGCCGTTCGTGCGCCTGTTCGACGACAGCTTCAGCATGGACGACGTGCGCTCGGCCGAAGTGACGCTGCACATCGAAGGTACCGAGGGCTATACGCTCGACGGCTACAGCACGATGCGCGAGATCAGCCGCGATCCCGAGACGTTGCTCGCCCAGGCGATGAGCGAGCACCAGTATCCTGATGGGCTGGTATTGTTCCTGGGAACGCTGTTCGCGCCGACGCAGGACCGCGACGCGCCGGGCCGCGGCTTCACCCACAAGGTGGGCGACAGGGTCACGATTTCGAGCGCGCCGCTCGGCACGCTCGTCAACACGGTTACGACGTCCAAGGCGGCTGCCCCCTGGAGCCAGGGGATCGGCGCCCTGATGCAGAATTTGGCACAGCGCGGCCTGTTGGCAGCCTGAGCTCATCGACCATCCTTGAGAGGACTTGCGTGTTGCAGCAAACGAGTACGGCCGAACGGCGGGCGAGCTACCCCAGCCTGAAGGACAAGCGGGTGATCGTCACCGGGGGCGGCTCGGGGATCGGCGAAGGGCTGACCGAGGCGTTCGTCGCGCAGGGTGCGCGCGTCGCCTTTGTCGACATTGCGGAGGAGCCGAGCCACAAGCTCGTCGCGCGGCTGTCGGTCGATGCCGAGCATGCGCCGCTGTTCTTTTCGTGCAACCTCACCGACATCGAGGCACTGCGCAGCTGTTTTCGGGAGATGGAAGCGGCACTCGGCGGCGTCGATATCCTGATCAACAACGCCGGCAACGACGACCGCCATACCATCGAGGAAGTGACGCCCGATTATTGGGACGAACGGCTTGCGGTGAACCTGCGCCACCAGTTCTTTGCGGCACAGGCGGTCGCCCCGGCGATGAAGCAGGGCGGCGGCGGCGTCATCCTGAACTTCGGCTCGATCAGCTGGCACCTCGCCCTGCCAGAGCTCGTTCTCTACCAGACGTCCAAGGCAGCAATCGAAGGGCTGACGCGCAGCCTGGCGCGCGACCTTGGCCGTCAGAACATTCGCGTAAACACGATTGTCCCCGGCAACGTGCAGACGCCCCGACAGGAGCGTTGGTATACGCCGGAAGGCGAAGCCGAGATCATCGCGGGTCAATGCCTCGACGGACGTATCCAGCCGACCGATGTCGCTGCGCTGGTGCTGTTCCTGGCGTCCGATGATGCCCGGATGTGCACGGGACACGACTATTTCATCGACGCCGGCTGGCGCTGAGAGGAAACATCGGTGACATGCGAACCGGCCAGGGTGCGGAGCGTCCGGGCCGGTTTGTTATTGCTGGGCCCGCGCCCGCGGGCGCTTGCGGGGCGAGGCGTCGGACTGGCGCCGGACCAGGGTATAATCCAGCACCTCCCGTCGAACGGGATCCTCGTGCCCGCCGCGCTGTGCGCGGATGCGCTCGGCCAGCAGGGCGACGGCCGCGCGGGACATTTCGGCAATCGGCTGGTTGATCGTGGTGAGTTCCGGCCAGATCGTGGTGGCAACCGGGCTGTCGTCGAATCCGCACACGGTGAGGTCGCCGGGCACGTCCAGCCCGCGGCGGTGCGCCACCGCCACCGTCGCTGCCGCCATGTCGTCGTTGCTCGCGAAGATCGCGGTCGGCGGGGACTCCAGGTCCAGCAGCACCTCGGCCGCGTCCAGTCCGGAGCGATAGGTGAACAGCGCACCGACCTCAAGCGCGGGGTCCTGCGGAATACCGGCCTCGGCCAGTGCCGCCCGATACCCCTCCAGCCGCTCCTGGCTGACCGTCTGGTTCGGATTGCCGGTGATGAAGCCGATCCGCATGTGGCCGAGCGACAGCAGGTGCCGGGTCATTTCACGGGCGGCGGCACGGTCGTTGATCAGGACCGCCGTGGCATCGGCCGGCGGCTTGCCGGTCGCCACCACGACGGTCGGCACGCCCACTTCCGCGCAATATTCGAGCATTGCCTGCGAGTCGCACAGCGGCGGCGGGAGGATGATGCCGTCGATGCCGCTGATCAGCCGCTGGGCAACACGGCGCTCGTCGCCATTCCCCTCACATTTCTCGACGACCAGCTGGATGTCGCTGCGGCCGGCCTGATCGAGGCTGCCGACCAGAAACTCGCTCAGATAGGACGAGCTGGGATTGCTGTAGAGCAAGGCCATCCGCAGCTGGGCAGCGCCGGCGAGGCTGCGTGCAGCCCGGTTGGGCGCATAGTGAAGCTCGGCAATCGCATCGAGGACCGTCCGGCGAGTCGTTTCGCGGACGCTTCCCTCACCGTTGATGACGCGCGATACCGTCATCGTCGAGACTCCGGCGAGCTCCGCTACATCGGAAATCGTCGGCGCTCCGCTCTGGCGGCCGTTGCGTGCTCGGGGTTTCCTGTCGGGTTGGCGCATGTCGGCAACGATGAAGCATCTGCGAGGCCCGACGCCAAGCCCGCAGAAGGTATTAGACGAACTATTTTTCGAATAGCGTTACGATCGTCCACATTACGGTACGAAGAACGCAGGTCGCTAACAGGCGATATTGGGAGGGATGCATGACCAGGCTTTCGATGCTGAGCGGCCTGTTGGCGGGCGCAGCGATTTTCACAGCTCCGCTGGCGGCGCAGCAGGCGACAAGCTCTTCCGACGGCGCCCAAAGCACGGCGCATGCCGCTCGCTGGCCGGCTGCGAAGAGCCCGGACCTCATCGATCCCGCGACCGAGGCCTTTGTCACCCGGCTGATGACGCAGATGTCGCTGGAGGAAAAAGTCGGCCAGATGATCCAGGCCGACACCAGTGCGATCACGCCTGAGGATCTGCGCCGCTATCCGCTGGGCAGCATCCTGGCAGGTGGCAGCTCGCCGCCCCTGAGTGCACCGGATCGCTCGCCTGCCGGGGCCTGGGTGGCAACCACGCAAGCCTTCAGCAAGGTCGCTATGGAGAAGCGCCCCGGCCATGTCCCGATCCCACTGATGTTCGGCATCGACGCGGTGCACGGCAACAGCAATGTCGTGGGCGCGACGATCTTCCCCCACAACGTCGGTCTCGGCGCCATGCGCGATCCCGACCTGATCCGCCGCATCGGCATGGCCACGGCAGCAGAAACGGCCGCTGCCGGGTTCGACTGGGCGTTCGGCCCCACGCTGGCGGTGCCGCAGGACGACCGCTGGGGCCGCGCGTATGAGGGGTATTCGGAAGACCCGGCGGTGGTCCGATCCTACGCCGGTGCGATGGTCGAGGGCCTCCAGGGCCGCAGCAAGGCGGTAGCCAGCGGCAAGGGGCCGATCCAGGCGGGGCATGTCTCGGCCAGCGTGAAGCATTTTCTGGGCGACGGCGGCACTGCCAACGGCATCGACCAGGGCGATACGCAGGTCGACGAGGACACGCTCATCCGCATTCACAATGCCGGCTATCCGGCCGCCGTCGACGCCGGCACGATGACCGTGATGGCGTCGTTCAGCAGCTGGAACGGTTCCAAGATGCACGGCAATCGCTCGCTGCTGACCGATGTGCTGAAGGGCCGGATGGGCTTCGACGGGTTCGTCGTGGGCGACTGGAACGGGCATGGGCAGGTCGCGGGTTGCACGAACACGGACTGCGCCGCCACGTTCAACGCCGGGCTGGACATGGCGATGGCGCCGGACAGCTGGAAGGGCCTCTTCGAAACCACAGTCGCTGCGGCCAAGGACGGCCGCATCCCGATGTCGCGGCTCGACGACGCCGTCCGCCGCATCCTGCGGGTGAAAGCGAAGCTAGGCCTGTTCGACCCCGCCCGCCCCTATGAAGCGCGTCCGCAGGTGATGGGATCCCCCGAGCACCGCGCGATCGCCCGCGAAGCGGTGGCCAAGAGCCTCGTCCTGCTCAAGAACTCCGGCGTCCTGCCCATCAAGGCGAGCGCCAACGTCCTCGTCGCGGGTGATGCCGCCGACGATATCGGGCGCCAGTCCGGTGGCTGGACGCTGAGCTGGCAGGGTGACGGCAACACCAATGCCGATTTCCCGAACGGCCAGTCCATCTTCTCGGGCATCGCCCAGGCGATGAAGGCGAGCGGCGGCACGGCAACGCTCAGCCCCGACGGCAGCTTCACGAAGAAGCCCGACGTGGCGATCGTGGTGTTCGGCGAGATGCCCTATGCCGAAATGCGCGGCGACGTTCGCACGCTGGAATTCCAGCCGGGTGACAAGCAGTCGCTCGAACTGCTCAAGAAGCTGAAGGCGGCCGGCGTGCCGACCGTTTCGGTCTTCCTGTCCGGCCGGCCGATGTGGGTGAACCCGGAGATCAACCAGTCGGATGCGTTTGTCGCCGCATGGTTTCCCGGAAGCGAGGGTGGCGGTGTCGCCGATGTGCTGATCGGGGATGCGAGCGGCCGCCCGCGCCGGGACTTCACCGGCAAGCTCTCCTTCAGCTGGCCCAAGACGGCGGGGCAGTTCACGCTCAACAAGGGTGCGCCCAACTACGACCCACTGTTCCCCTTCGGCTATGGTCTTTCCTACGCGCAGCGGACGAGCGTGCCGCGGCTGTCCGAAGTCGCAGGGGTGGATGCGAGCCTCGGCAACACCAGCCTCTATTTCGCGCGCGGTCAGGTGCCGGCACCGTTCAAGCTTGCAGCGGACGCGGCCGTAAAGGTGACGCCGGTGGACGGTCCGCAGACCCAGGAAGGCGCTCACCAGTTCGCCTGGAGCGGCACCAGGCCAGCCACCGTGCGGATCACCGGCGGCGAGCTGGACCTGACGCGGGAGACCAACGCCGACCTGCTGCTGCAGATGAACTACCGCGTGACCAACGCCGCGACCGGGCCGGTGACGCTCTCCTTCGGAGGCGGCCGGATCAACGGGTCGACCTTGTTCACGCCAGCCGGCTCCGAATGGCGCACGGCCCGCATCCCGCTCAAGTGCTTCCGCGACAAGGGAGCGGACGTCGCCAAGGTCAGCGAAGTCTTCGCGGTCACCGCGACGGCACCGCTCACCTTCGCGATCGGCGACCTGCGCCTCGTCACCGATCCCGCCAACGCCGTGTGCCCGAACTGAGATGGCGGAGAAAATGCGAATGCACGCTTCTTGCCGCCTGGTTCTCCTGCCCCTGCTGCTCGCGGGGGCAGCGAACTCTGCCTCTGCTCAGGTAAAACTGCCGGGCGACCCCTACGCCAGTGACGCAGTCGGCATCGTCACTGACCCCTGCCCCGTGCATCCCGCGCCGACGGACGATGCCGCGCGGACCATGGCCAAGCTGCACCAGGTGACGCGCGACTGGGCGCAGCTCTGCCGCTATCACCGCGACAATGCCGCGTTGCGAGGCCAGCCGGTGAGCGTCGTCTTCATGGGCGACAGCATCACCGACGGGTGGATCAAGGACGACCCGGACTTCTTCAAGGACGGGCGCGTCGACCGCGGCATCAGCGGCCAGACCACACCGCAGATGCTCCTCCGCTTCCGCGAGGACGTCATCGCCCTGAAGCCAAAAGCCGTGCACATCATGGTCGGCACCAACGACATCGCGGGCAACACCGGCGCCGCCACGATGGCGATGGTGCAGGGGTACATCCAGAGCATGGCGGAACTGGCGCGCGCCAATGGCATCAAGGTGATGCTGGCGTCGGTGCCGCCAGCCGCTTCCTTCCCCTGGAGCCCGGACAAGCGCCCTGCGCCGCAGATCGCCGAGATGAACGCCTGGCTGAAGCGGTATGCCGCAGCGAACGGGTTCACCTTTGTCGACTACCACCCCGCCCTCGCTACTGCGGAGGGTGCGATGAAGCCCGGGATGGCGACGGACGGGGTTCACCCGACACCGGCAGGCTATGCGGCGATGCGGCCCGTCGCCCTGGCCGCGATCCGAAAGACGCTCGGCAAGTAGCGGCTCCCGCACCTGCGCGCGTGACTCGGGCCGAGCCGGGGGGTACGGCAGCAGCGTGACAGCGCTCCGCCGCCATCTCCTGGCTCATTGCCGATTGGCTGGCTGGCTGATCGCGGCGGCGCTGCTGATGCGGATCGTCATCCCGACCGGCTATATGCTGGTCGAGGCCCCCACCGGGGGCATCACCTTCGCGATGTGCTCGGGCTATGGGCCCGTCGAGCCGGTCGTGGCGGAACATGCCATGCACCATGGCGACGCGGACGCGCATGGCTCGCACAGCGCGAGCAAGCCGGATCACGGCGGGCATGACGAATCGACCAGGGAAATGCCGTGCGCCTTTGCCGGTGCTGCCACCGCCTCCCTTGCGGCGGTCGACCCTGTGCTGCTCGCGGCCGCGCTGTTCTTCATCGTGGCGGCGGCGTTCCGCCTGCCGCTGCGCCTACCGCTCGCCACAGCCCCTTTCCTGCGCCCACCGCTGCGAGGACCACCCGCAACTTTCTGATCCACCCGTCTCTTTCAGGGCGCGTGCCCTCGCGCGCCGGATCAGGATTTTTCGATGCATCTTCTACAGACCGCCGCCTGTGCGGCGCTGGTCGTCGCGGGCTGTCCCGCGGCGGCGCAATCCGTTAATCCGCCGCCGCCACCACCACAGCGCGGCTCCGACACCAGCCTCACCGTGGGCGAGGTGGTGGTTACCGGCAACCGGCTCGCGCGCTCCGCGGGAGAGGTTGTAACCTCGGTCGACGTGCTGGGCGGCGACCTTGCCCAGCGGCAGAGCGTCGACAACAGCTGGGAGCTGTTCGCGCGCCTGCCCGGCGTCACCCTCACCGATTTCAGTCAGGGGAACACATCGGGCCGCTTCTCTGTCCGCGGCTTCAATGGCGAGGGCGAGATCAACGCCGTCAAGCTGCTGATCGACGGCATCCCTAGCAATGCCAACGACGGCGGGATGGTCTTCATCGACGCCGTGATGCCGCTCGACATCGCGGCGGTGGAACTGGTCCGCGGCACGTCCGACCCCCGCTACGGGCTCCACAATATCGCCGGCAACGCGAACATCCTCACTCGGATCGGTGGCACCTATCTCGACGCGCGGGTACTTGCGGGCGCGTTCGGCACCTATGAGGGCCAGGTCTCAGCCGGGTATGAGCGCGGCGGGTTCAGCCAGAATTACTTCGTCGGCATCCGCAACACCGATGGGTTCCGCGACCATTCCGACCTCCGGCGACGCAACCTCGCCGGGAAGTGGTTCTATGACTTCGGGTCTGCGCAGCTCGGTGCGATCGCCCGATACGCGACGTCCCGTGCGCAGGAACCGGGTTATCTGACCGCCGCGGACAATGCCGCGGATCGTTCGGCTTCCTACGCCATTTCGGAAACGGACGGCGGCAAGCGCCGGCTGGGCCAGTACAGCCTGCACCTGGATGCGGAAGTCGCCCCGGAACTGACGGTCGGGGCGAAGGGCTATGTCACGACACAATATGACGATCGCTATGTGCGGTTTTCCGCAGGCGTCGCGCAGCAGCGGAGGCTGACCGACGAAACCCAGGTCGGCGCACTGCTGGCCGTACAGTACCGGCCCCGGGTCTCGTTCCTCCACCGGCTCCTGATCGAAGCGGGTGGCGACGTGCAGGTCCAGGATAACCAGAGCCGCCGCTGGCTGACGGAGCGGCGCGCGACCATTCGCCAGACGCGTGACCAGGCGTTCGACCTCACTGTATACGGCGGCTACCTCCAGGCAGTCGTGGAGCCGACTGCCTGGCTGAAGATCACACCGGCGTGGCGGGTTGATCGCGTGTCCGGGGATCTCAACGATCCCCTCAACGGCGCCCGCTACGCGGTCAACGACTATGGCACGATCAGCCAGCCAAAGCTCAGTGTGGCAGCGACGCCGATTGCGGGGCTTACGGCCTATGCGAACTATGGCCGCACCTTCCAGATCGGCGCCGGATCGGGCGCGTACAAGGTCCCGCCCCGCACGACGGAACTCGCGCCCTCGATCAACACCGGCTGGGAAGCGGGGGTGAAATATACCCGCGGCAACTGGCTGGAGGGTCGCATCGCACTCTGGCGGCAGACCGCCACCGGCGAGATCAAGCGGCGGCTCAACGATCCCAGCGGAGACTTCGACAACCTGGGCGAGACGCGCCGCCAGGGCGTCGACGTCCAGATCAACGCCCGGCCGATGGACGGCGTAAGCCTGTGGGGCGCCTATTCCTACCAGCACGCGCGGATCACCACGCCCGATCCTTCGACGCCTGCACAGGCCGGTAATCGGATCGACCATGTGCCGCAGAACCTGTTCTCCGGTGGGATCGACGTGGTGCCCGCCGAACGATGGCGGGTGTCATTGTGGGGGAACGGCCAGTCCGCCTATGAGCTGACCACCGCCAACGACCGTGGCCGCTTCGGCGACTATGTGGTCGTGACCGGCGAGTTGGCGTTCGAGCTGGCGCCGGCGATCGAGCTTTCTGCGCAGCTGAAGAATATCGGCAACGCGCGGTACGAATATGTGTGGTGGGACGGCAGCGAGTTGCTCCACGCGCCAGCGGACCCGCGCGCCGTCTACGGCGCCGTGCGAGTGCGGCTGTGAAGGTGGGTCGCGTGGCACCGGGTGTTCCCCGCCCCGCCGCCCTCTATCGCGCAGTATGGCGTTGGCATTTCTATGCGGGGCTGCTGGTGCTGCCCTTCCTCTGCTGGTTGGCGATCACGGGCGGCCTGTACCTCTACAAGCCGGAGCTGGAGCGGCTGGTGTATCCCGGGATGGTCCTGGTCGAGCCGGCGCAATCCTCGCTTCCCCTGTCGACGATCGTCGAGAAGGTCGAAGAGGCCACCGGCGCAAAGGTCACCGCGATCGATCGCCCTGCCGATCGGGACCGCAGCTGGCAGCTGCTGATCACGAGCGCCGATGGTCAGGCGCACACCGCCTGGGTTGATCCATATCGCGGCCGGGTACTCGCCGTCACGCGTCCTGGCGGCGTATTCCAGACGGTCCGCGATCTCCATAGCCTGATCCTGACCGGCCCGGTCGGCAACAGATTGATCGAGGCGGTGGGTGGCTGGGCGATCCTGCTGGTCGTCACCGGCCTCTATCTTTGGTGGCCACGCGGAGGCAGTCCGGTGATCGGCGTGCGCGGGAGAGCAGGCAGCCGCCTCTTCTGGCGCGATCTTCATGCCTCCATCGGGATCGTCGCGGGCACTGTGGTGCTGTTCCTCGCGATCACGGGCATGCCCTGGACCGGCGTCTGGGGCGCCACTCTCAGGACCGCGATCGCCAGTAACGGCCTCGGGCGACCGGAGCCGCCGAAGGCCTCTGCGGTCGCGGTGCCGGGGCACGGCGGCCACACCGGGCACGATATGGCGGAGAAGCTGCCTTGGACTCTTCAGGGTCGGCCGACACCGCATGGCCAACGGGGCGACATCGGCATCGACCGGGCGGCGGCGCTTGCCGACCAACACGGCATGGCGGCACCCTGGGTGCTGGGACTGCCGGCGTCGCCAGGGGAGCCCTACCTCTTCTCCAAGTCGATCACGCGCGCGCAGGAGGGCCGCGCGCTCTACCTCGACGCGGGGAGCGGGCGGGTGCTGCAGGACGCGCGCTTTGCCGATTTCGGCGCGGGGGCGAAGGTCGTGGAATGGGGCATCGCCACCCACAAGGGTGAGCAATATGGCGAGCCGAACCGGCTCCTGATGCTGTTCGGGTGCATCTCGGTCGTGCTGCTTTCGATCAGCGCGGCGGTGATGTGGTGGAAGCGGCGAACACCCGGCACGCTTTCTGCGCCGCCACGAAATCCCAACAACGCCGCCGATCGAACGGTCCTGATCATGATGTTGGCTGCGGGACTGGTGTTTCCGCTCACTGGCCTGACGATGCTGCTCGCGCTCGCGTGCGAGACTTTTTTGAGAATCACTCGCACCAAGTCTTTACAGATGTAGCGGGTTGTTTATTGAGAACCACACGCAATAGCGGAGTGGGGAGTAACCGTGACGAAGCCATTGGCCTGCCATAGGGCAGCATGCGCTGACATGCTCGCGGTCCCTCCCCAACCGCTGGGCCCGCGAGTGCGCCGCCCGTGACCGCCTCCCTATCCAAGCAGAAGGCCGGCGGTTTCTCGGCCGGCCTCGCCGCTCGCATTCTTGCCGCTACCATCGGCAATTACGTCGTCACCTCCCTCGCGATGGCGCTGCTCGCTCGCATCTGGCCGATCGCGCCGGAGCAGGCGAGCATGGCGTCGACGCTGTTGTCGTTCGCGATCTTTCCTGTGCTGGCAATGACCGCTTTTGCCGTGCGGTCTCCCTGGCGGCTGTGGGCGTGGCTGATCACCGCGACGGTGCTTCTGAGTGGCGCCCTGTGGCTGTCGCTCGCGTCGGGAGGGCGGCTGTGAAGGACGGCTTCCGCCAGTGCATGGCCTGGCTGCATACCTGGACCGGCTTGCTGTTCGGCTGGCTGCTCTTCGCGGTCTTCGCCACCGGGACCGCCGCCTATTTCCAGGACGAGATCACGCGCTGGATGCGACCGGAGGTGACCGGTCGCCCGTCCACGCTTCAGTCCGCCGAAGGTGCGGTTCGCTGGCTGAGCAAGGAAGCCGGGGACGCGCGGAGCTGGTACATCACCCTGCCCAGCGCACGCGGTGCCGAGACAACCGTGTACTGGGTCCCGGGCGAAAAGGCAGAAGGTCCGCGCAAGGGCGGCGGCCGGCGTCGGCAGGACACCCAGGCCGTGCTCGACGGCGACGGGCACAAGGTTGCGGCACGCGACACCCGGGGCGGCTTCTTTCTCTACCGCTTCCACTTCGACCTTCATTACATGCCGGTATATTGGGCGCGCTACCTCGTCGGCATCGCCGCGATGTTCATGCTGATCGCGATCCTCTCCGGCATGGTCACCCATAAAAAGATCTTCGTCGATTTCTTCCTGCTGCGCTTCGGCAAGGGGCAACGCAGCTGGCTCGACGCGCATAATGTCACCGCGGTGACGGCGCTGCCGTTCCACCTGATGATCACCTACACGGGCCTGGTGACGCTGGCGGTCATGTACATGCCCTGGGGCATCGCCGCGAACTATGCGGAGCCGACCACCTATTACCAGCAGCTGCGCGGCGACCTGCCGCCGGTCGAGCGGGCCGGGGTCGCTGCGCCCCTGGCCCCCATCGCGCCGATGGTCGCAGAAGCGCGGCGGCGGTGGAACGGCGCGGATGTGGGTGTGGTCACGGTGGCGAATCCGGGCGACAGCACCGCGGCCGTGACCCTGATCCGGTCGATGGGCAGCGCGATCGGTACGCGCGGACCCTCCGTCACCTTTGAGGGAGCGACGGGCAAGTTCGTATCGGCCAGTCCCGTTCAGGGCATCGCAGCCGCGACCGAAAGCGTGATGATCGGCCTGCACGCTGGCCGCTTCGCCGAGGTCGGCCTGCGCTGGTTCTACTTCCTGTCGGGCGTGGGCGGCACGATCATGGTCGCCAGCGGCCTTGTACTGTGGACCGTAAAGCGGCGGGCGAAGCTGCCCGACCCCGCCCGTCCCCACCTCGGCTTCCGCCTGGTGGAGCGCCTCAACATCGCCGCGATCGGCGGTCTGATGGCAGGGATGGCGGCATATTTCCTCGCCAACCGGCTGTTGCCGCTGCAGATGGCCAACCGCGCCGACTGGGAGATCCACTGCATGTTCATCGTGTGGGGCGCCTCGCTGGTATGGGCGATCGCCCGCCCGGCGCGACGGGCATGGGTTGAGGTTCTGACGGTTGGCGCCGTCCTCTACGCCCTCGTCCCCGTCGTGAACGCGGTGACGACGCCGCATAATCCGATCACCAGCCTGGCTGCCGGCGACTGGCTGTTCCCCAGCTTCGACTTGGTGATGCTGGTGACTGCGGCAGCGCTCGCCTGGAGCGCCCGCAAGGTCCACCGCTACACGCCCAAGCAAGCGCCGGAGCGCGCCCGAGAGGCGAAGGAGCTCGCGCTCGCATGATCGACTTGCTGCTCTTCGTCGTGGCTGCGCTGAGCTTCAGCGCGCTGATGCACGGCCAGCCGCGGCACCAGGGACCACTGTTGCACCGCATGTTGCCGCCGCAAACCAGCCGCGGTCTGCGCGTGGCGGGATGGGTCGGGCTGGCACTCGGCTATGCGCTGGCCGTCGTGGCGCTTGGCTGGGGCTATGGCACGATCACCGCCCTGGGTGCCGCCACCTTGGGGGCGCTGGCTGCCGTCCTGCATCTGGCGTTCCGAACCCAGTCCCGCCGCCACGTCCGCTGAGGGGCTACCCTTCCGCGGAAGCGTCCTGGGGGTTCTTGCCACCGCCTTCGATCCAGAGGTCGATCTGCTGCCGGAGGACAGGCCACCAAAGTGCCCGGCCCGCCGCAGCGTTCGAGTTCAGCCGCCGTCCCTTGCGCGCGTCCCTGTTCACCCGCCAAACTGGCTCGATGACAGAAAGGAAGCGCGAACCCCGACCCTTGGCGCCGTTTGGGGCGGCGGTGGGGTTGCTCCTGGCGAGTGCAGGGGTCGCACAGGAGGTACCGTCGGTATTTGCCGGTGCCGACCCCTCGGCGTTGGTCACGGCTGGTCGGATGTGGATCTACCCGACCGGCGGCGACGGGCTCCATGCCTGGACATCGACGGACCGCCGCGCGTGGACGAAGCATCCGCTCCTTCGTCTGGCGGACATCCGCTGGGCGGAATGCGACGGTGCGCCGGTGCATTTCCTTTGGGCGCCCGACATGGTCGCCGTGCGGGGGCGCTATTATCTCTATTATTCGGTGGGTCCACAGAACCCGACGCCGAGCCGGATCGGCGTTGCCCTGTGCACCTCCCCTGCCGGCCCCTGCACCGACAGCGGGAAGCCGCTGCTCACCGGCGGACGGGGCTTCGAAGCGATCGATCCGAGGGTTTTCGTCGACCGCAAATCCGGCCGACGGCTGTTGTATGCAGGCGGCAGCGCAGGCGCAAAGCTGCGGGTGTTCGAACTCACGCCAGACATGGTGACGATCGCCCGTGAAATCGCCGTGGATCAGCCACCCAACTTCACCGAAGGCGTGTTCATGCACGAGCGCGGTGGGGTCTATTATCTGTCGTACAGCCACGGAAGCTGGAACCGGGCCGACTATACGGTCCACTACGCGACCGCGCCCTCACCCACCGGGCCGTGGCACTACCGCGGCACGATCCTGAAGGCGGATGCCAAGTACAAGGGGCCAGGCCACCACAGCTTTGTCCGCGATCCCAAGACCGGCGAATGGCTGATCGTCTATCATCGTTGGGAAGGACAAAGCGGGGACGGACCCTATCGCGGAGAACGCCGCGTGGCGATCCAGCCGATCCGCTATGATGCCAAGGGGCTGATAGAGCCGGTCCGAATGACGGACTGATACCCCACCCCCACGCGACCCCAGATGAAATCCGCACAGGGATCTGCAGACCGCAACCGCCCAGAACGAGAAAGGCCCGCCGGCGGATGCCAGCGGGCCTTCTTCATTCCAGAGGATTTCGATCAGAGATCGTCGCCGTCGTCCTCGGCGTCGGGCCCGGTCATCATTTCCTCGGCGACCTTTTCGGTACGGGCGCGGATCGCGCGCTCAAGGCGCTCGCGAAGCTCGTCGTTTTCCTTGAGGAAGGTCTTGGCGTTCTCACGACCCTGGCCGATGCGGACCGAGTCATAGCTGAACCAGGCGCCAGCCTTTTCTACCAGCCCGGCCTTTACGCCCAGGTCGAGGATTTCGCCGATCTTGGAGATGCCCTCGCCATACATGATGTCGAACTCGACCTGCTTGAACGGCGGGGCGACCTTGTTCTTCACGACCTTTACGCGCGTGGCGTTGCCGATGATGTCGTCCCGATCCTTGATCTGGCCGGTGCGGCGGATGTCGAGACGCACGGAAGCATAGAACTTCAGTGCGTTGCCGCCGGTCGTCGTCTCCGGGTTGCCGTACATCACGCCGATTTTCATCCGCAGCTGGTTGATGAAGATCACCATGCACCGCGAACGGCTGATCGAGCCGGTCAGCTTGCGCAGCGACTGCGACATCAGGCGCGCCTGAAGGCCGACGTGGCTATCGCCCATCTCGCCCTCGATTTCGGCACGCGGCACCAGTGCCGCCACCGAGTCCACGACCAGCACGTCAATCGCATTGGACCGCACCAGCGTGTCGACGATCTCCAGCGCCTGCTCGCCGGTGTCCGGCTGCGACACGATCAACTCATCGATGTTGACGCCCAGCTTCTTGGCATAGACCGGGTCCAGCGCATGCTCGGCATCGACGAATGCCGCCGTGCCGCCGCCCTTCTGCGCTTCTGCAATGACATGCAGCGCAAGCGTCGTCTTGCCCGAGCTTTCCGGACCATAGACTTCGATCACGCGGCCGCGCGGCAGGCCGCCGACGCCCAGCGCGATGTCGAGGCCGAGCGAACCGGTCGAGATCGCCTCGACCTGCATCGCTTCCTTCTGGCCCAGCTTCATCGCCGAACCCTTGCCGAATGCGCGATCGATCTGCGCGAGCGCTGCGTCGAGCGCCTTCTGCCGCTCGCCCGCCGCCTTATCGTTGGTCGCTGCCATCTTGCCGTCGATCACCTTGAGGTTTGCCGCCATTCGTGGCCTCCATCGCTAGAGCAACCGCGCGAGCCGTTCAACGCGTTGTTCGCCATGTATCCGATATGTTCCGCGGGAACAAGAGGCGAACTTGCACGAGAACGGGACACTGCTGCGCCCGCCCGCTTCACTAACCCTGCAATGAAAGCCGAGACCGCGCGTGCCGGATCAGCCGAGTTCGGCGAGCGCCTTTTCTACGCCGTCCATGGTGAACGGCTTGGCCAGCACCGGCCGGCTGCGATGCCGCGGCTCGACCGCGTCGCCGGACCCGCCGGTGGCAAGCACGAACGGGATGTCGGCAGCCTCGAGCGCGTCGGCGATCGGCCAGCTTTTCTCTCCGCCCCGCAGGTTCACGTCCAGGATAGCGGCATCGATTCCGCCGTCCTCGATTCGCGCAAGCGCATCCGCCACGCAATCGGCAGAGCCGGCGACGGACTTCCCGAGGATATCGAGGAAGTCCTCGAGCATCATCGCAATAAGGGGCTCGTCCTCGACAATGAGGACCCGCTGTGGAGCTGTCATGTACGCGCGTCTAAGCAGATGCGCGCGCCCGCGCCAAGCGTCATTTCGTTGCCAGAACATCGCGCGCTGCTTCGCCGAGTTGCTGCACGGAGAACGGCTTGGGCAGGAACGCGACATTGCCAAGGTCGATGGACCGACGGAGCTGTTCTTCGGCATAGCCGGACATGAACAGGATCGGGAGATCCGGATAGATGCGCCGCACCTGCCGCGCCATCGTCGGCCCGTCCATCGCCGGCATCACCACGTCGGAGATGAGCAGGTCGATCTGCGGGCGATCGGCCAGCAGGTCGAGGGCGACTTCGCCATTCTCCGCGGTCAGCACCTTATACCCCTGGCGTGTCAGCGCGCGCTCCGCGACCGAGCGGACCATGTCCTCGTCCTCGACCAGCAGGATCGTACCCGTGCCCCAGATGTCGCCCGGCCGTTCACGACGTGCCGGCACGGCCAGCGGCGCCGCCGCGATCGCAGGTGCGGCGTGGACCGGCAGGTAGATGGTGAAGGACGTACCCTGCCCCACCGCGGAGTCGGCAAAGATATATCCGCCCGACTGCTTGATGATGCCATAGACGGTGGAGAGGCCGAGGCCGGTCCCCTTGCCGACTTCCTTGGTGGTGAAGAACGGCTCGAAGATCTTTGGCAGCACCTCCGGCGCAATGCCCGTCCCCGTATCGGTGATGCGCACGGCGGTATAATCGCCCACCGGCAACACCTCATTCTCCATGGCGCGCACCTCGGCGGCACCGACCGACAGCGTCTCGATGATCAGGCGACCCCGCCCGTTCGGGTTCTTGGCCACCATCGCATCGCGCGCATTGACCGCGAGGTTCACGACGACCTGTTCGAGCTGGCCCGGGTCGGCGCGCACCGGCCCCAGGTTGCGGCCGTGGCGCACCACCAGTTCGACCGCTTCGCCCAGCAGGCGCTTCAGCAGGTTGGATACCTCGGAAATGACGTCCGGCAGCTGCAGGACCTGGGGACGCAAGGTCTGCTGGCGCGAGAAAGCGAGCAACTGCCGCGTCAGGCTGGCCGCGCGATTGGAGTTGGCGCGGATCTGCTGGATGTCGTCATAGTCGCTGTCGCCCGGCGTGTGGCGCATCAGCATAAGATCACAATGGCCGATAATAGCGGTTAGTATGTTGTTGAAATCATGGGCCACGCCACCTGCCAGCTGACCCACGGCCTGCATCTTGGTGGCCTGTGCGACCTGCCGCTTGAGCCGTGATTCCTCGCCCGTATCCTTGAGGGTCAGCAACACCGCGGCGTCGCCCAGCCCGCGGCCGCCGCCGATGGTGAGGGCAATCGGCTCGTCCGGGTGGCTGATCAATCGCACCGCCATGTCGGACGCATGCTGCGCGCCGCTGGCAAAGCGGCGGATGGCGTCGGCAAGCGCGCCCTTGTCCTCGCGCACCACCAGATCCCCCGGATAGAGCGGCGGCGCGTTCGTGTTGACGCCGGTCGCTCGTGCAAAGGCGTGGTTCATGTGCAGGAAGCGCCCGTCGCGATCGACCAGCGCCATGCCGACGGGCAGCAGCGAAACAAGCGCGCGCACATGCCCGGCCGCCCCCCCGGCGATCGGCTGCGCGGTATCGGTCGCTTCCTCGTCCAGGAGCACGACGAGCATGGGAGCGCCTTCGTCGGCGAGGAAGGGCACCTGCAGCAGGCGCAGGGGATTGCCGGCGTCGCCCTCGCGTTCGAAGCGGATGCGCCCCTCGCCATCGGTCGTGAGCAGGCGCGCGAAGTCGCGGCCGACGACGGAGCCTTCCTCATGCCCCATCGCACGCGCGCGTAGGACCCGGTTGGCGGCGCGAATGCGGCCGTCGGACCCGAGCAATGCCGCCATGATCCCGGCCCCGCCCAGGCGATCGCCATGCGGGCCAACCAACCACTGCTCTGCCTCGACGGAAGCAGTGGCAGGGCCACCGCCGAAGAACCGCCATACCAGGGTGCCGTCGCCCACCTTTTCGATCGCCGCTTCGAGCATGTTGCCGTCGGTGCGGACCCAGGTGGAAGCGCGGCCGTCGCGCCATGCCGCGCGACCTGCCGCCGCCAGCTGGGCGCCGCCCTCGCCTTCTAATGGCAGACCCGGCGGCGTTGGATAGCCCCCGAAGCGCTCGGCAAACCGCTCGTTCGCGCAAACCAGCTGGCCGGCGCGGTCGGTCACCGCAAGCGCATCCTCGCTCGCTTCGGCAAGAGCATGCGCCAACGCCCAGTCGGCAGGCGGTGCCTCGACCTGCGGGGGCG
Source organism: Sphingomonas sp. 3-13AW (assembly GCF_049311085.1). Taxonomy (NCBI): domain Bacteria; kingdom Pseudomonadati; phylum Pseudomonadota; class Alphaproteobacteria; order Sphingomonadales; family Sphingomonadaceae; genus Sphingomonas; species Sphingomonas sp. 3-13AW. The sequence goes on from NZ_JASNVZ010000002.1 coordinate 295,685, forward strand.
CGGAAAAGCGGAACCAGGCGAACACCGCAACCGGGATCAGCAGCGCAAATGCCAGGAAGCCAGCCGCGACCAGGGGCTCGCCCACCATCTTGAGGACGAGGAGCGCCGAAATCAGCCCGACGCCGAGCGCGACGAGGAACGGGAGACGGTCGACCTTGGCGGGACTGTCGTTGGCGGTGGGAACGCTGGCCATCGCGGCGTTGTTGGGCGCGACGCCGGGCAGCGTCAAGCGGCCTGCCGGCAGGCCGCCGCGCGCCACCGGTTACGTAGCGCGCGGCGGGTATGGATCACCAGATGCGAACGCGCGCGTCGGGTGCCAGGTACAGCTTGTTGGTCGGTGCCGGCTTGAAGCCGTCGTACCAGGGGTCGAGGTTCCGCACGACCCAGGCGCGCTGCTGCGACGGCGAGTGCGGATCCGTCAGCAGCCGCTGACGCAGGTTCGCCTCGCGGTAGCTGCGACGCCACACCTGCGCCCACCCGAGGTAGAAGCGCTGCTCGCCGGTGTACCCGTCGACGACCTTGTCCGGCTTGCCGCCGAGCGCATGCTGATAGGCGTCCCAGGCAACCGTCAGGCCGGCCAGATCGGCGATGTTCTCGCCAAGGGTGAGCGCACCCTTCACATGCAGGCCCGGCAGCGGCTCATACGCGTCATACTGGCGAACCAGCGCGGCGGTGCGCTCGTCGAACCGCTTGACGTCCTCCGGCGTCCACCAGTCGGTCAGGCTCCCGTTTGCGTCGTACTTGCGTCCCTGATCGTCGAAATGGTGGCTAATTTCGTGACCGATCACGGCACCGATGCCGCCATAGTTCACGGCCGAATCCGCGTTGGGATCGAAGAACGGCGGCTGAAGGATCGCGGCGGGGAACACGATCTCGTTCATGACGGGGTTCGCGTATGCGTTCACCGTCATCGGGGTCATGTACCATTCCCACTTCTGGATCGGCTTACCCAGCTTCGAGAGATTGTCGGCGCGTGCCCAGTTGGCGGCGCGCATCGCGTTGCCCAGCGCATCGCCGGCGCGGATCTCAAGCGCGGAATAATCCTTCCACTTGTCGGGATAGCCGATCTTGGGCGTGAAGGCGGCGAGCTTTGCGCGGGCCTTTACCTTGGTTTCCGGCGCCATCCACTCGAGCTGGTCGAGCCGGCGGCCCATCGCGTCGATGACGTTGCGGACCAGATCATCCGCAGCCGCCTTCGCTTCGGGCGGGAAATATTTGGCGACATAGAGCTGGCTGACGTCGTCCGCGAGCGCGTCGCTGGTGAAGTCGACCGCTCGCTTCCACCGCTCCTGCTGCTCCGGCGTGCCCGACAGCGTCGTTCCGTAGAACGCGAAGTTCTCACGGTCTAACGGCGCCGGGAGGACATTGGCGTACTCGTCGAGCGAGCGAACGAGCATCTGGTCCTTCAGGACCGAGAGCGGTGCCGACGAAATCGCCTTGGCAATGCCGGCAACCGCGCTCGGCTGCGCTACGATCACCGAGTCAACATTCGCGCCCAAGGTCTTGAAATAGGTCGCGAAGTCAAAGCCGGGCGCCTGCTTCTGCAGCTGCGCCAGTGTCATCTTGTTGTAGGTCTTGTCCGCGTTGCGGCTTTCCACGCGGGTCCAGTGGGCCTTCGCGATCGCGGTTTCATACGCGAGGATCGCGGCAGCACGGGCCTGGGCATTGGGCTCACCGGCAAGGGTGAACATCTTGGCGATATGCGCGACATAGGCATTGCGCATTTCGACCATCTTCGGGTCGTTCGAGAGGTAATAGTCACGATCCGGCAGACCCAGGCCCGACTGGCTCAGGTTCATCGCATAGACGTCCGGACGCTTGTCGTCGGGCCCGACATAGCCGCCGAAGGGGCCGGAAATCCCGTTCCGCGATGCCTCGGCCGCAAGCGCGGCATAGCCCGTCTTTGCGGACAGGCCCTTGATCTTGCCGAGCCACGGCTGGAACGGCGCGAGGCCCTTGCTGTCGATCGTCGCCTGATCGAGATAGGTCGCATAGGCGACGCCCATCTTCGAATTCGGGTCCGCACGTACCCCGTCCAGGATTTCGCGGGTGCGGGTGCGGGACAGGTCCTCCAGCACGGTGAACATGCCGAAGTTCGCCTTGTCGGCCGGGATCGGCGTGTTCTTCGTCCACGTGTCGTTCGCAAAGCCGTAGAAGTCGTCGCCCGGTGCGATCGAGCGATCCATGCCCGCCTCGTCGAAGCCGAAGCTGCCGATCTGCGGCTGGGCGGTGCTGGCCGCGGCGGTCGTGCCGCCAGGCTGCGTCTGTTCAGCGACGGCCGCGGTGTCGGCGGCGCCGGTGGTGGCGCACGCGCCGAGCAGCGCAGAGCCGGCGAGCAGAGTGGATAACAGAAGCGAACGCCGCATTGTGAGTCCTTCAAACAGAATGGGATATGATTGTCTTAACCGGCAGGAAACGCCCGTCAATTCAAGGGGGTGTCATCGGGTCTGGTCTGCCGGCGGCGCCGGCGGCGCCACTTGCGCCCGATCCACCAGCGCCAGCCAAAGGCACTGCCGAAATAGCCGAGCAGCGCCCCTAAAAGAGAAAAGAACAGGAGCCCGACCAACGTGGCGGGGCCAGCGTCGACCAGCAGCCAGTCGAGCCAGCCGATGTCCACCTGTGCATGTTTCGCCAGCGGGCTGCCCGGCACATTGGCATCGAAGCGCAGCAGCCACGCGCCAACCCAATAGGCGGCGACCCACAGGGGCGGCGTCGTCAGGGGGTTGGTGAAGAAAGTGGTGAGCGCGGCGGCCGGAATATTTGCTCGAAGCGGCAGCGCGAGCACGGCCGAGGCCGGGATCTGGCCCATCGGCACCATGATGCCGGTGACCATCCCCAACGCGACGCCCCGCGGCACGGAGCGACGGGTGAAACGCCACAGCTCCGGCGCCAGCACCCGGTGCGCCACAGGGCGCAGCCAGCGATTCTCGCCCATGCTCTCGCGGGTCGGCATGTTGGCTGCCGCCCAGCGCAGGATCCGGACCCCGAGCTGCTTGTCGCCCAATGGCGTCAGCCGCGGTCGCGCAGCAAGCGCTGCTGTTCGCGCTTCCAGTCGCGATCCTTGATGGTGTCGCGCTTGTCGTGCGCTTTCTTGCCCTTGGCGAGCGCGAGTTCGACCTTCGCCCGGCCCTGACCGTTGAAGTAGACGCTGAGCGGAACCAGCGTCATCCCCTCACGCGCCACGGCGCCGTGCATCTTGTTGATCTCGCGCATGTTCAGCAGCAGTTTTCGCGGCCGCTTGGGCTCATGGTTATAGCGGTTGCCGTGGCTGAACTCGGGGATGTTGGCGTTCACTAGCCAAACCTCCTCATCCTTTACCTCGGCATAGCTTTCGGCGATCGAACCTTCGCCGAAACGGAGCGACTTCACCTCGGTGCCGGTGAGCGCGATGCCCGCCTCAAAGGTGCGTTCGATGAAATAGTCAAAGCGTGCGCGCCGGTTTTCGGCGACGATCTTGCGCTTGTCGAAGGTGGCGGGGTGCGGTCGGGCCATGGGATGCCGGACATAGGGGCTCCGGCCCCGGGAGGAAAGGTGGAACGACGCCTTAGAAGCAACGTGGCTGGACCTTGCCGCGCCCGGAGCCCACAACCCCGCCATGACGGAAACGCTGCGCACCCTGTACCCGCCCATCGAACCCTATGCGACGGACATGCTCGACGTGGGTGACGGCCACCAACTCTACTATGAACGCTGCGGCACGCCGGGCGCGAAGCCTGCCGTGTTCCTGCACGGCGGCCCCGGGGGTGGCATCTCTGCCGACGTGCGGCGCCTGTTCGATCCCGAACGCTACGACCTGCTGCTGTTCGACCAGCGCGGTTGCGGGCGCTCGAAACCGCATGCGAGCCTTGAGGCCAATACGACCTGGCACCTGGTTGCGGACATGGAGCGACTGCGGAACGAGATCGGGGTGGAGCGCTGGCTGGTGTTCGGCGGATCCTGGGGGTCGACGCTCGCGCTCGCCTATACCCAGACCCATCCCGAGCGGGTGACCGAGCTGGTGCTGCGCGGGATCTTCACGCTGACGGAGCGGGAACTGCACTGGTATTATCAGTACGGCGCATCCGAGGTGTTTCCCGACAGATGGGCCGCGTTCCAGGCCCCTATCCCTGAGGCTGAGCGGGAGGACATGCGCGCGGCCTATCGCCGGCGGCTGGTGGGTGCCGATCCCGAGGCGCAGTTGGAAGCGGCGAAGGCGTGGAGCCTGTGGGAGGGGCAGACGATCACGCTCCTGCCCGATCCCGAACTCAGTTCAGGCTTCAGCGACCCTCAGTTCGCGCTCGCCTTTGCACGGATCGAGAACCATTATTTCGTGCATCACGGCTGGCTGGAGCCCGACCAGCTGATCCAGAACGCCGGGCGCCTTCGCGGCATCCCCGGCACGATCGTTCACGGCCGCTACGACATCGTCTGCCCTGCGCGCACCGCCTATGCGCTGCACCAGGCTTGGCCGGAAGCGGACTTCCGCTTGGTGGAAGGCGCGGGCCACGCCTGGAGCGACCCGCCGATCCTGGACCAGTTGGTGCGCGCGACGGATCGCTACGCGGCACGCTAGGCGTTGCGCCGCCGGTTGAACGGCAAGCGCCTTCGACGCGATCGGGTCAGGCCGGCTTCTTCTTCGGCGTGACCCACACGGACACAGGCACTACGACTTTGCCGGGCGCCGGCTTCCCTACCTCGACCCGATCTGCGGTGACGAGTTCGCCCGTCTCCAGGGTGAAGGAAGCCCAGGGCTTCGGCATGCGGCCGAAGCTCATCCGCTGGATCGGCTGACCCGTGGTCGTGTTCATGATCGTTGCAATGATACCCATCGCCGGGCGGATAGCGGCGACGCGCGGCGGCTGTCCAGCGGGCTTGCGGTCAGTCGCGATGCTTCCAGTAGCGAACATAGTCGACCGACATCCGCTGCGGGAACGCAGGATCGTCAATGCCCTTGGCACCACCCCAGTCCCCGCCGACCGCCAGGTTCAGGATCAGTGGATAGGGCCGGGCAAACGGCCAGGCTGCCTTGCCGCCCGGTTGATCGTTCGCCACCTGCATATAGGCGCGACCATCCACGCCGATGGTGATCGAATCCGGTCGCCAGTCGAGTTGGTAGCGGTGGAAGGCGGTGCAGGCGTTCGCTACCCGCTTCTGGGCGCCGCGCTGCGTCGCGAGCCGATGGTTGAAGGCGCCGCTGTGCACCGTCGCGTGGATGACGTCCGGGTCCCACCCGACCATCTCCATGATGTCGATTTCGCCCACGTCCGGCCATGGACCGTCATCGCCGACCATCCAGATCGCAGGCCATGCGCCCCGCCCGCAGGGGAGCTTGGCCCGTACCTCGTAAAATCCGTACCCAAGCGCCTCGCGCGTGACGAGCTTGGCAGAGGTATAGGCCTGCCCGCCCCAGTCCGGGAATGCCGCCTTCGACAAAGCCTCCCGCCGCGCCTCGATCACCAGCACGCCGCCGTCGACGCGCGTGTTCTCCGGCCGGTTCGCGGCGTAATATTGCTTCTCGTTGTTGTACCACCCCAGGGCATTGCGGGAGGTGTCGAAGCGCCAGCGGCGCTGGTCGACTTTCGCACCGGAAAACTCGTCTGCAAAGCTCGCCGGCCGGGAGGGTGCGCTCATGGCGAGGTCGGCGCCATGGTTCGCAGCGCCAAGCGTTGCGGTCTGCACCGCCAGCAGCATCCAATGCATCGACACCTCCCCCTGTTGGCTGCCGGACGCCGTCGCAGTGCCATGTGACACGTGCGAGCGGGCATCCGGCGCTTCGCCTCACGCTACTGCGGGCAGTTTCTCCAGATGTTTGTCCAGCGTGATCGGATAATCCCGCACACGGACCCCCGTCGCATTGTAGATGGCGTTGGCGATCGCAGCGCCGACGCCGCAAAGTCCCAACTCACCCACGCCCTTCGCCTTCATCGGCGAGGTCTTGTCGTCGGGATAGTCGAGGAAGATTACCTCCTGATGCGGGATGTCGGCATGGACCGGCACTTCATACCCGGCAAGGTCGTGGTTGACGAAGAAGCCGAGCCGCTTGTCGACGGCGAGCTCCTCCATCAGCGCCGCCCCTGCCCCCATCGTCATCGCGCCAATCACCTGGCTGCGCGCGGCCAGCGGGTTGAGGATGCGGCCGGCGTCGCACACGGCGAGCATCCGGCGGATGCGGATCTCGCCGGTGTAGGCCTCTACAGCCGCCTCGACGAAGTGACCGGCGAAGGTCGACTGCTGGTACCGCTTGTCGAGGTCGCCATATTCCATTCCCTCTTCGGCAGAGAGGCCGGCTGCGTCGCTGAGGGAGGCGGTGCGGTTGCCGGAGCGAACCTTGCCGTCGGCAAACACCGTGTCGGCCGAGTTGAAGCCGAGCTTCGCCGCGACCGTCTCGCGCAGCTTCATGCAGGCGGCATAGACGCCCGCGCTCGCGCTGTTGCCGCCCCATTGCCCGCCCGAGCCCGCCGACACCGGGAAGTCGGAATCACCCAACAGGACGACCACCTTTTCCAGCGGCACGCCCATGACCTCGGCAGCAGTCTGCGCAAGGATGGTATAGCTGCCGGTGCCGATGTCGGTCATGTCGGTGGCGACCGTCACGACGCCCTTGGCATCGATGCCGACGCGCGCCGCCGACTTCATGTTGATGTTGTTGCGGAAACCCACGGCCATGCCCATCCCGACGAGCCAGCGCCCGTCGCGGACCTGCGCTGGCTTCGGATTGCGACGCGACCAGCCGAACCGCTCTGCACCGGTGCGAAGACACTCCGTCAGGTGTCGCTGCGAATAGGGGCGCTTGGGATCCTCGGGATCGACCTGGGTGTCGTTGGCGATGCGGAACGCCACCGGGTCCATGCCCAGCTTCTCCGCCATTTCGTCCATCGCGACTTCGAGCGCCATCATCCCCGGGGCCTCGCCCGGCGCGCGCATCGCATTGCCCTCCGGCAGGTCGAGGACGGCCAGCCGCATCGCGGTCATGCGGTTGGGGGCCGCATAGAGCAGCTTGGTCTGCGAAACCGCCGTTTCCGGGCCACCGCCCGGCAGATCGCCGGATGTGCTTTCATGCGCGATGGCGGTGAGCTTGCCATCGCGGGTTGCTCCCAGCCGCAGCCGCTGGATGGTGGCGGGCCGATGGGTCGTGTTGTTGATGCTCATCGGTCGCGTGAGCGCGACCTTGACCGGCCGCCCCGCAGCGCGTGCGCCAAGCGCCGCCATCACCGCGTCGGTGCGCAGGAACAGCTTTCCGCCGAAGCCGCCGCCCACATAGGGAGAATCGAGCCGCACATTCTCCGGCTTGATGCCAAGTGTCTTGGCGAGATCCTCCTTGCCCCAGGCGATCATCTGGTTGGAGGTCCAGACGGTCAGCTTGTCGCCTTCCCAGGCGGCAATGCTGGCGTGCGGCTCCATCATCGCGTGGCTCTCGTCCGGGGTCGTATAGACCTGATCGAGGGTCACCGGTGCCTTGGCAAAGGCTTCCTCGAACCTGCCGACGCGCTCGATCGGCGGAGCGCCCGAGCCCTCCCCGCTGCTGCCGCCGTATAACGGTGCCGTCTTCGCTTCCTTGGCAAGGTCGAAGCGGCCGTTTGCGCGGGTGTAGTCGATGCGGATCAGGTTGGCGGCGGCGCGCGCCTGCTCGAACGTCTCGGCAACCACAATGGCGACCGCCTGATGGTAATGTTCGACATCCGGGCCGGCGAGCAGCTTGGCAGTATTCTTCCCCGCCTTCTCGAGCTTGCCTGCATCGGCAGCGGTCACGATCGCCAGAACGCCTGGCGCGGCGCGAGCCTCGCTCACGTCCATGCGATTGATCCGGCCCTTCGCGATGGCCGATCCCAGGATGAAACCATAGGCCTGGTTCGGCACCACATCGTGGCGTTCATAGGCATAGGGCGCGGTGCCGGTGGTCTTGCGCGGGCCATCGATACGGGGCGTGGAGCGGCCGACGACCTTCATCTGGTCGATCGGGTTGGTGCCTGCGGGCTTCTCGAATTTCATCGGCTCAGCCCTTTGCTTGCGCCAGTACCGAGGCGATCGTTCGCTCGGTCAGGGGGATCTTGAACGCGTTCTCGGATGTCGGACGGGCGCCGGCGAGCAAACGGGACGCAACGGCCTTTGCCCCTTGCGGCATCGCTGCTTCCGCAGCCTCGACCCGCCACGGCTTGGGAGCGATCCCGCCCACGGCGACGCGGCCGGTGCCGTCCGGCTGTACCACGGCGGCAACCGAGACGAGCGCAAAGGCGTAGGAGGCGCGATCGCGGACTTTGTGATAGAAATGCTGGCCGCCGATCGGCGCGGGCAAGGTTACCGCAGTGATGAGCTCGCCCTTCGCGAGATTGGTATCGATATGCGGGGTGCTGCCCCAGAGCCGGTGGAAGTCGGCAATCGGAATGCTGCGTGTTGTTCCGGAAGCGTCGATCGTCTCCACCTGGGCGTCGAGCAAGCGCATCGCCACTGCCATGTCGCCGGGATGGGTGGCGATACACGCGTCGGACGTCCCGATGATGCCCAGCGGACGGGAATAGCCGCCGATCGCCGCGCAGCCGGAACCGGGCTTGCGCTTGTTGCAGGGCTGGTTGGGGTCATAGAAATAGGAACAGCGCGTGCGCTGGAGCAGATTGCCCGCCGTCGTCGCCTTGTTGCGCAACTGGCCCGATGCGCCGGCCACGATGGCGCGGGTAAGGACGCCATAGTCGCGCCGGACGCGGGGGTGGGACGCGAGGCGCGTGTTCGTGACCAAGGCGCCGATCCGCAGACCGCCGTCCGCAGTCTCCTCGACGCGGTCGAGCTTCAAGTCCTGAACATCGACAAGATGGCTCGGCGCCTCGATCTCCAGCTTCATCAGGTCGAGCAGGTTGGTGCCGCCCGCGATGAACTTGGCGCCGGGGTTCTGCGCGACCGCAGCCGCTGCTGCCGCAGGCGTCGCCGCGCGCTCATAGGTGAACGGCTTCATGCGCGTGCCCTCGGGTTGCCGGCCACTTCCGCAATGGCTTCGGCGATGTTGGAATAGGCGCCGCAGCGGCAGAGGTTTCCGCTCATCCGCTCTCGCAGTTCCATGTTGCTGGCGCCGGGCGCAGCCGTGATGTCATCGCTGACGTGGCTGGGCACGCCCCTCGCAATTTCGTCCAGCACGCCCGCCGCGGAGCAGATCTGCCCCGGCGTGCAATAGCCGCACTGATAGCCGTCGTGCTTCACGAACGCCGCCTGGAGCGGGTGGAGATCGTCCGGCGTCCCCAGACCTTCGATGGTCGTCACGGCATCGCCATGGTGCATAACTGCGAGGCTGAGGCAGGCGTTGATCCGCTCGCCATTCACCAGCACCGTGCAGGCGCCACATTGCCCGTGATCACACCCCTTCTTCGTGCCGGTCAGCTGAAGGTGGTCGCGCAGCGCGTCGAGCAGCGTCGTACGCGTATCGAGCTGCAGCTTGCGCGTGCGCCCGTTCACCTTGAACGACACTGCTGCCTGAGGAGCCGGCGCCGCGGGCGCGGCTTTGGCAACCTCGGGCGCGACCGTTGCCGCGACGGTCGCCGCACTGCCGGCGAGCACACCGCGCCGCGAAAGCTCGAAGGCGGAAGATTGTGGCATGTCGATTGAACCCTTTTCGCGCACAGGACGCGCGCGTCCTATCTTTACGCAGAAGCGCGACGAAGGTTCAGCCTTTTTCTGATGTGTGGCTCCACTTGCAGGAGCGAACATGCCCGTGCCGGTTTGCTACCGCGACGTACACCTCAGGTCGAACAGCCGTGGCAGGACTGCGGAAAGACGCGATTTCGGGCACGCCGACAGCAGCGCGATTAATGTCCGGGGCTTAGGCCACGCAGCGCGCGGTCCCGCTCGACGTCGCGTTCGACGACCGCCGCCGTGAAGCGGCGGAACAACCGCTGCGCCTGCCGCCATGATCCACCGGCAGCGCTCTGGCGCTCTCGCGTCCGTACCAGCCCACTGCCCCAGTCCGCTGCAATTCGCTGCAGTTCCGCGTCCTTGTCGCCAAGGGCTTCGTCGATCACGAGGGAGGAAAAGGGCATCGCAATGCGCGGGGCTGCGAAGCGCGCCCTCCACTCCTCACGTGCTTCGCCGGGCGCGAACAATAGTGCGCCGGCGACCTGCGACGCATAGTTTGCCGGCGACAGCTTGGCCCACCAACTGACCGCAAAGCAGCTGAGGCCGCTCGCGATCAGCAGCACGGAACGATCGGAGTCGGTCACCGCCCGGTCGAGCTTTGCTGCCCAGCGAGCTCGATCCGCCCGGGTCGCAAAGCCACCCGAGAGGTGCCGTCCGCCCTCGGCTGGCCAGCCGAGTTTCCGCCACGCCGGAAGCGGATCCTGCGGGTCCGAAAGCGTGATGACGGAAAGATCTTCCCGCCAAAGTGCCAGACTGGTCATGTGCCCTCATCCTTCCCTGCCTGTTGATGGCGCCCGGCTCCCCATGCGCGCCGCCCTTCTTTACGCCACCGGCCCCCTGCGGCCGTTCGTATCGTGCCGCCGCCGCACCTCGCTCGCCACCAGGCTGCGGGTGCTGGCATGCCCACCCCCGTGCCGTCCTGTTTCGAAGCTATCGAGCAGCACGTGATCCAGCAACTCCTGCCCCTCGCGCCACACTCCAAGCCCGCTGTCGGCGTTCAGATGTCCCCGCGCGCCCGCATCAACGAAATGGCTGCCCCAATCCGCCGCAAGCCCGCGCGCGCGCTCCAGCGTGACCCAGGGGTCGTCCTGGGACGCCACCACGATAGAGGGAAACGGCAGGCGCAGCCGGGGTATGGGCGCGAAACCCTTGATCTCCGATGGAGCGGCAGCGCGATCGACATCGGCGGGCGCCACCAGAAGCGCGCCCACCACCGGCCAGTCCGGCAGCTGCGGTGAAAGCTCCGCCCACCAGGCGACGGCTACGCAACCCAGGCTATGCGCCGCGAGCACTACCGGCGCCCCGGCACGGCGGATCGCCTGATCGAGCTTCGTTACCCAGCTGTTGCGATGGGGCGTGTGCCACATGCCCAGCTCTACCCGCGCGGTATCGGGGCGGCTCTGTTCCCACAGCGTCTGCCAATGATCGGGACCGGAGCCGTTCAGGCCGGGGACGGTCAATACGGTCGCACACCGTGCGTTAATGGAAGAGGAACTGGCCATCGCGCTTCTCCTTCTTTCGAGAAGAACCCCTGAGTATCACCCCTCCCAGCCGCTTCGAACATAATCCTACTATGTCGGTAGACAATGAAGCTGCGCCCGACCGGGCTTGCCCTGCGGCTAGTGATGTGCCGGCCGGGCAAGGCTAGAAGGCGGGCGCGTTTGCTTTGGGCGGACATGCGCATCGGCCCGGCCACGCTAAAAGGCAGCGGCGTACGCGATCGACGGGAGAGCCCGGAGGACAGCACTCTCGCAACCCAGACCAGGGTTTCCAGTTTTTAACGAATCACGTTTATCAAGGAATGCGTTCTTGGGGTGAGTGCGTGCGACTAGCGAAAATCAGTGCGAATGAAGGTGCGCGGCTTGCCGCAGTTGCGGACTATGGCTGGCCGGACATTGCAGCGCACCCGGCCTTGACGCAATTGACCAAACTTGCCGCGCGCCGCTTCGATACTTCGACTGCTGTAGTGACCCTGGTTCGGGAGTTCGACCAGGTCTTTGTCGCGAGCACCGGGATCGACGGACAAGGGACGCCTCGCGACATTTCCTTTTGTTCGCATGCACTTGAAAGCGATGATCTGCTGGTGGTGCCAGATGCCAGGCTTGACCCGCGGTTTGCAGGCAACCCGCTGGTCATCGGGCCGCCGTACGTTCGTTTCTACGCCGGTGCGCCCCTCCGATCTCCGGCAGGTCATGTCGTTGGCACCCTTTGCGTCATCGATCACAGACCTCGCAACGGCATGTCAGCGCGTGACCGCCAGGCACTCCGCGCGCTGGGTGCCCAGGCCGCTCAACGACTCGAGGGTCTGCGTCTTGCCCATGCACGCACTCTGGGGAACGATGGCTTTCGACGAGCCGCGGCACGCTCACCCGATGCGGTCGCCTTCGCCGATGCGCGCGGGCGGATCACTTTCTGGAACGAAGCGGCCGCACGGTTATTAGCGCTCGACAGCGAAAACGCCGTGGGCCGCGATCTGGGCGAGGTCGTACCCGCGCTTCGCTCCCACATTGCCCTCGATGGCACCTCGTTTTCGCCGAACGGTCTGATGCCGTTCGGTGAGCCATTTGACGCCGACGCTCGGCGTGGCGATGGAACGCTGGTTCCGGTTACCCTCACGATCCATAGCAACGGGCAAGGCGGTCCTTGCGCATATGATATCGTCCTGCGCGACATCACGGCCCGCCGACGCAGCGACGACCTCGTGTTTGAAGCAGCGCATCGCGACGCGCTCACTGGCCTCCCCAACCCGAACGTATTGATCGAACGCCTGGGCGAGCACATCGAGCGGGGGGAACAGGTCCATGTGCTTTGCGTCGGCATCACAGGCCTGCAGCATATTGATGGTGGCGCGTCCGCCCATCTTCGCGAGATGATGGTGAAGGAAGTCGCTCAGCGCCTTGTCGAGAGCGTGGGCTATGGCGACACGGTTACTAGGCTCGAGGCGGACGCCTTCGCCATTCTACGCGTGGCAGACCGCGATGAAACGCCATCCGCCCCGTTGGTCGTGGCCGACAGGATCCTCGGGTCGCTGATCGCGCCGGTGCATGTGGAGAAGCAGCGTGTCCGGGTGAGCGCTCAGGTGGGCATCGCCTGCTATCCAAAGCACGCGACCACCGCTGACGCGCTGATGGCGGCAGCAAGCGCGGCCCTGCACCAGGCCCGGCGGGAGGGCCGCCGCGTCCGGCGGGTCTTTGGCGAGGCGGAGAACCATGAGGCGCTGGATCGCGACGACCTGGACGAGGCGCTTGCCCAGGCTTTCGCGCGGGGCGAGTTCGAACTGTTCTACCAACCCCAGGTCAACCTTGCCGATGGTAGCATGGTGGGTGCGGAAGCATTGATCCGCTGGAACCACCCGGAACGTGGGCTGCTGTTGCCTGCCGAATTCCTGGACCAGGTTGAACATGGGCCGGTTGCATCTGCGTTTGGCACCTGGGTGCTGGAGACAGCCTGTTCGCAGGCAGTGGCCTGGCGGCGGCGGGCGCCAGGTTTTCGTATCGGAGTAAACCTTTTTGAAGCCCAGTTCCGCAGTCGCGACCTGGCCGGTGAAGTGCTGGCGATTCTCGACCGCACCGGCCTAAGCCCCGACGCTCTCGAACTGGAAGTCACAGAGAAGATCATGCTGGACGATGATCCCAGCAGCCTGGCGTCCCTAGCGGCCCTGCATGACCGCGGCGTGAGCGTGGCGTTCGACGATTTCGGTACCGGCTACGCATCCCTGTGCATGCTCAAGAACTGCCCCCTAACTCGCCTGAAAATCGATCGCAGCTTCGTGCAGGACATCGCCAGCGGGGGAACGGACGCGCTGATCGTCGCCTCTGTCGCAGCGCTCGGCACTGGCCTGGGCCTCGACGTGCTTGCCGAGGGAATTGAGAACGAAACCCAATGGGCGATGGTGCGCGCGAGCGGCTGCCATACCGGCCAAGGCTTTTGGTTCGGGCACCCCATGCCCGCGCCCGAGTTCGAGGAATGGATGCGAAACAAGCCCCCTGCCCATGTCAGCGGGGTCCGCGCATGAAGCGCCTCGTGTCCCTCAGCGCCCGCATCTACGCTGTCATGGCATTGTCGGTCATGGGCACGCTGTCGCTTGGCGCTCTCCTCCTGGCGAGCAGCTACCACTCCCGCGAAGCATTTCAGTGGGTGGGCCACTCACAGCGCGTGATCATCAGCCTCAACTCCCTGGTATCGAACCTGGGAGAAGCTGAGTCCGGGCTGCGGGGTTATCTGATGACCGACGACCCGACTTATTTGAGGCGGTTCGACGGCAACCTCGCCCAGGCGCACAATGTTCGCGAGACCATCGTGGAGCTCGTCCGGGACAACCCCCGCCAGCTCAAGCGCGCGCAGCGGCTGCGCACGCTCGCCGCCGAGAAGGCGGAGATCATGGGAGCCGTAGTCCAGCGTGGACGGCGCGTTGGAGCGATGAAGGCGGTAAACCCGGCGACGCGCGAGCACGGGCGTTCCTTGATGGAACAGATCAGCGCCCTCACCGCTGAAATGCGTGACGATGAACGCCAGCTGCTGCTCGAGCGGACCGCAAACGCGGACGCGAGCTACAAGATCGTTCGCGTGCTGGTGATAGTCGGGTGTGCGCTGCTCACACTGCTGATCGGCCTGCTCGCCTGGCAGCTTCGTAATGGCATGACGCGCCCCCTGGCCGACCTGCTGGAGGCTGTGAAGCGCTTTGGTTCGGGCGACCATGAGGCTCGTGCGACGGTCGCGGGAAGCGCCGAGTTCCGCAATCTCGCGGTGGCGCACAACGTCATGGCAGAACAGCTGGAGTCTGCCATCGCGCAATCGAACATGGCAGAAGCAAAGCTCGCTCGGGCCAATGCCGAGTTGACCGACCGAAGCCGGGCCTTGGAGGCGCGGCAGACATCGGTCGAATTGCTCAGCGGCATGGCACGGCGCCTTCAGGCGATCCGGGACGAGGGCGAGCTCACAACCGTGCTCGACTGTTTCCTGCCGCAGATGCTCCCGGATCTCGCGGGCGCCCTGTACGTGCTCAACCACTCACACAATTTGCTCGTCCGCATTTCGGCATGGGGAGAGCCCTATTCCAAGCCCGAGATGTTCCTGCCCGACCAATGCTGGGCCTTGCGGCGCGGCCAATCGCACGCGGTGGACCGTCCCGGCGCCGACATCGTCTGCGCCCACGCCGCCGGCGAAGTGCCGGTAGAGCGCCTGTGCGAGCCGGTCATCGCGGGTGGCGAGGTACTGGGCCTGATCTATGTGGAAGGGCTTTCGGACCCGGAGGATCGCTTCCGTCTGACGCTGCTCATGGAAAACGTCGCGCTGGCGCTGGTGAACGAGAACCTGCGCTCGCGTCTTCGCGAACAGTCGATCCGTGATCCGCTGACCAAGCTGTTCAACCGTCGCTATCTGGAGGAAGCCCTGCAGATCGAGGCGGCACGCGCACAGCGCGGGGGCACGCCGCTGGCGGTGGTCATGGCCGACATCGACCACTTCAAGCGTTTCAACGACACCCATGGGCATGAGGCGGGTGACGCGCTGCTGCGCGAGGTCGCCGGCCAGATCCAGTCCCACTTCCGGCACGGCGACATCGTCTGCCGTTACGGCGGCGAGGAATTTACGGTCATCGCTCCGGGCGCTTCGCTGGAGCTGATCTGCCGCCGGGCGGACGAGCTGCGTCGTCTGGTGCGCGAACTGACGATCGATTTCCGGGGCCAGCGACTGGGCCCGGTCACTATGTCGTTCGGGATCGACGTGTGGATCGCTGCGGACGAGCGATCCCCCGACACGCTCATTGGTGAGGCCGACCGCGCACTGTTCCGCGCAAAGCGGCTGGGGCGCGACCGGATCGAGGTGGTGCCGCCGCGCGAAGAAGAAGCCGCGGAATAATGCACCCCTCCCCCGGCTTACGCCCGGGGGAGGCTGGCTTCGCACCGTCAGCTTATTCCTTAGAGTACCGCGCCTTAGGTCGCGGTGCTCACAAGATTTAGAAGTCCCTGGCAGCTATTGTATCAGGCCCGCATGCGCCAGAGCCTCGTCGACGAGCTTTTGGCTCGCTTCCGATGGCGGCGTCATCGGCAGGCGCAGCTCTGCGGAGAATCCCGGGCGCAGGCGGTTCAGCGCATACTTCACGGGGCCCGGGGATGCGTCGCTGAACAAGGCCGCGTGCAGCGGGAAAAGCTGGTCCTGCAGGGTCAGTGCGCGCCCGTAGTCACCCGCCAGGCAAGCGTCCTGGAACTCCGCGCAAAGTGCCGGAGCGACGTTGGCCGTCACGGAGATGCAACCGCGGCCGCCCATCGCCATGAAGGCGAGTGCCATGTCGTCGTTCCCGGACAACTGGCAGAAGTCCGGGCCGCATGCGTCACGCTGGGCGGACACGCGCTGGATGGCGCCCGTCGCGTCCTTCAGGCCGATCACGACATCCGGAAACGCAGCCACGATCCGGGCCATCGTCTCGACGGCGATGTCGGTCACGGTGCGTGCGGGCACGTTGTAGAGAACGATCGGCAAGCCGCCGTCGCGCGCCAGCACCTCGAAGTGGCGGAACACCCCCTCCTGGTTCGGGCGGTTGTAGTAGGGGGGCACCAGCAGCGCAGCCGTCGCCCCGGCACCCTTGGCCGCGCGGACATGATCCAGCGCGACCGAGGTATCGTTGGACCCGCAGCCGGCGATCACCGGCACCCGGCCCGCGGCCTGATCGACGCAGACTTTGACGATATGGTTATGCTCCGCGATCGTCATCGTTGCCGCTTCGCCCGTGGTGCCGCAGGGCACCAGGGCGGTCGAGCCGCTTTCAATCTGCCAGTCGATGTGCGCGCGGAAGGCCGCCTCGTCGAAAGCGCCGTCGGTGAACGGCGTGACCAGGGCCGGAATCGAGCCGGAGAACATGGGCAAGGAGGCTCCAAGCAACAAAGGAAAGAATTGGCTGGCGACATAGGGCCGCCTTCCATATCATGTCCAGCATGCTCACCCCCTTGATTTCGCACATATTGAAGGGCGGCTTACTCGCGGCAGGCGTGACCGGCGCCTCGTTCGCTTCCGGCCCGATCCAGAACCGCGCTGCCTCCCTCCTCTATGCCCAGGCGATCCCGCTCCCACAGCAGCTTCCGGGCCAAAACCCCGGCAGCACGCAGATGGTGCAGCCCATCGTCCAGCCAGTGTCGCCTTCCGATCCGATCGCGGCACCGATCGCCGAGTGGAAACGGCTGCAGCAGTCAGACAATCTGCCGTTCGGGGACTACGCGCGTTTCCTGCTCGCGCATCCCGGCTGGCCGGGGGAAACCAGCCGCCGCGCCGCTGCCGAGACTGCGCCCGGCACTGCCGATCCGTCACTGACCGTCCAGTTTTTCGGGCGCTTCCCGCCACTCACCGCGGCGGGTCGTTTGCGGCACGCCGAGGCGCTGATGGCGATGGGCCGAGCGGATGCGGCACGCGAGGCAGCCCGCGCCGCGTGGCGAACGGGCGTGCTGCGGCCTTCCGACGAAGCGCGGCTCATCAGCGGCTTCTCCGGCGCGCTAACCCCCGCGGATCGGGAAGCGCGGGTCGATCGTCTGTTGTGGGCGAACTCGACCAGCGCTGCCATGCGCGAGCTTCCCTATCTTTCGCCGGCCAAGCAGCCGCTGTTCCGGGCACGGCTGGCCTTCCGCACCAATGCGCCGGACGCGGCCGCGCTCGGCGGGATGGTGACGGGTGCCGACCGCAACGATCCCGGCTTCATCGCCGATCGGGCAAGCTGGCTGCGCAATTCTGGCCAGAGCCCAGCCGCGCGCGCGTACCTGGCGCAGCGAGGCCCTTTGTCGGCGCTGCCGGGCAATGTCGAGAAATGGTATGAAGTGCTGCTGGCGAACGCCAGCGCTGCGGCCAACGACGGCCAATATGCGCTGGCGTTCGATATCGCCCGCCAGATCGACGACGCCTATCCGGCCGGCACCGACGTCTCGACCAAGCCCTATGGCGAGCGGGACGACTATACGAGTCTAGCATGGCTCGCGGGTCGTACCGCGCTGAAGAACCTTCGCCGCCCGGCGGATGCGGTCGGCATGTTCAGCCGTTACGGAAACGGCTCGCGCACGCCGACGACCCGCGCCAAGGGCTTCTACTGGGCGGCACGCGCGGCAGAAGCGGCAGGCGACACGGCAACGGCCAACAAGTGGTACGAAAGTGCCGCCGCATTGTCGGACGTCTATTACGGCCAGCTCGCGCTCGAGCGGCTGGGCCGCCCCCTGCGGGCACCGTCCGCGACTGCCGCGGTTACGCCGGATCCCGCTGCTCGCCAGGCCTTCTTCGCGAGCGAACCGGTCCAGGCAGTCCAGTATCTTGGCCGCACCGGCGCCTATGCGGACCAGACGCTGTTCGTGCGGCAGATCGCCGACGCTGCGACCAGCGACACCGATCACGCCTTGGCCGCGGAGCTCTCCAAGAAGATCGGGCGCCCCGATCTGGGGGTGATGGTCGGCCGCAGCGCGCTCATGAACGGGCACAGCGACTACACGGTCGCGGGCTATCCCTCCGTCCCCGTGCCCGCCGCGCAGCAGGCCAATTTCACGATGATCCACGCCATCGCGCGGCAGGAAAGCCAGTTCGATCGCACTGCCGTCAGCCACGCGGGCGCCCGCGGATTGATGCAGCTGATGCCGGGGACCGCGCGTGAGGCCGCTACCAAGCTGGGATTGAGCTACAACAGCGACTCCCTGACGCGGGACACCGGCTACAACATCCAGCTGGGATCGAGCTACTTCCAGCGGATGCTCAACTATTATGGCGGCAGCTATCCACTGGCGGTCGCCGCCTACAATGCCGGGCCGGGCAATGTGAACAAGTGGCTGGCTGCCTTTGGCGATCCGCGTACCGGTTCCATCGACACGCTCGATTGGGTGGAATCGATCCCGTACACCGAGACGCGCAACTATGTTCAGCGCGTGCTGGAGAATGCGGTCGTCTATGACCTGCTGCACCCGCAGCACGCCCGTTCCCGCGGTCCCGCGAACCTCTCCTGGTATCTCGGCAAGAACCGCCCGGGCTGATCGTAGGGACATGGACCGGCCGAACTACATCACGCCCGGCGGCTATTCGGCGCTGAAGGCCGAATATGACGCGCTGTTCGCGACAGAGCGGCCCAAGCTGGTCGAGACCATCTCCTGGGCCGCCGGCAACGGGGATCGCTCGGAAAACGGCGATTATATCTACGGCCGCAAGCGGCTGCGCGAGATCGACCGCCGGCTCGGCTGGCTCGCCAAGCGCATGAAGGCGGCCAAGGTCGTCGACCCCGCCCAGCAGCCCGACCGTGAGCGGGCCTGGTTCGGGGCGACCCTGACGATCGCGGACGAGGACGATAACCAGCGCGCCCTGACCCTGGTCGGCGACGACGAGGCGGACGCGGGCAGCGGCCGCATCGGCTGGAACGCTCCGCTCGCGCGCGCGCTGCGGGGCGCCGCGGTCGGCGACCTGCGCCGTGTCACGCTGCCGGTCGGCGAACGGGAATATGAGGTGATCTCCATCACTTATCCGGCGAACTGAAGGAACGTCCCTACCCCTTCGGCGATTGATACGCCGTAAGGAGATCAACCATGGAAAACCCGCGCACCGAAAGTGCTCGCATCCACGACGATCGTGCCATCATCGACGCTGCCGAGGACGCGCCGTCGGGCGCCGGCAGCTCCGGCGGAAACCTGGCGCGCGATGTCGCCACCCAGAATGAGATCGCCGAAACCTTCGATCCCGAAGCGCTTACGCGTCCCAAGAAGGAAGATGCGATCAACAACGACACGGCACGCCCGAGCCGGCGCGTCCCTGGCTGAGCCTACGCGCCACCCCTTTACGCCTTCGTCGCGCGGACGGGCCCCTGCCACTGGCGGGGGCCCGTTTTCGTTTGTCCCGCATCGCCATCGCCCGCTAGCTGTTCTAGAGACATGTCATGGACCGTTCCCCGCCCCCTTCCAACGCGCCGACGGGCAACGTCGCGCTGCTGATCGACGCCGACAATGCCTCGCACGCGTCGCTGGACTTCGTCCTCACCGTGCTTGCAGAGCTCGGCACGGTGAACGTGCGACGGATCTACGGCAACTGGCGCAAACCAGCGCTGAAGGGCTGGGCTGACCTGACCCTTCGCTACGGGATCGAGCCGTTCCAGCAGTTCGACGTCACCAAGGGCAAGAACGCCACCGACATGAAGATGACGATCGACGCGATGGACCTGCTTTTCCGCGGGCGCATCACGGGTTTTGGCATCATGTCGTCGGACAGCGACTTCATGCCGCTGGCCCAGCGCATCCGGCAGGAAGGCGTGCCCGTCTACGGCTTCGGCACCGATCGCACGCCGGAGGGATTCCGCGAATCCTGCTCGCGCTTCATCGACGTATCGCGTGCGCGGGCGCTCGAAAGCGAGGGTGAGCCCGAGCTGATACTGCCCCCCGCGATCGGCCGTACCCGGGAAGCTGCGAAGCCGGCGGCTGCCAGCACGGCGGCGGCAAAGCCCGCAGCCGTGGATGCCGCCGCGACCAGCCAGAAGCGTAAGGTCGACGCGGCGTTGGTAAAGCTGCTGGTCGACGCCTACCGCCAGTCGCGGCAGGACGCGCAGAAGTTCGCGAGCCTATCCGAGGTTGGCCAGCGCGCCGGGAACCGGTCCAGCTTCGACACGCGCAACTACGGCTTTGCGCGGCTTTCCGACCTGATCGAGCAGGTGCCGAACTTCCAGGTCGAGCGCCGGGACAACGGCGTGTTCGTCAAGCAGGTCCGCTGAGGACCGCCTCCGCCCAAACTGCGTCGCGCCACGCCTCAGCGGCGGATGTTGATCAGCCACGGCTTGCTGAGGCCGGTGGGCTTGGGCGTCCCATCCAGCCGCTGCGCGCGCAAGATCTGCACCGGTTCGACGATCATCTGCCCCTTCATCGCCTCGCGTCCGCAGCACGTCGGCATCGCGAGGATCTTGCGGACCACTTCCATCCCGCTCGCCACCCGCCCGAACGCCGCGTAGCCGCGATAGCTGCCCCGCGCGTCGAGTGACGGGTTGGGCCCGACCATGATGGAGAAGTTGCCGGTAGCCGAATCCGGGTCGGCAGCGTGCGCCATCGACACCATCCCATCCAGGTGCAGGATGCCGGTCTTGTCGGTGGGCTCGAGGACGACCGGGCTCAGCGTGCGGCGTGCGTCGGTCCCGACGCCGCCCTGGATGAAGCCGTGTTTCGGATCACCCTTGCGGGGCGCAGAGCGGTAGAACTTGGTGCCGTCGAGCCGCCCGTCGTCGACGTACTTCAGGAAATTCTCGGTGGTTTTCGGCGCGCGCTTGCCGTCGAGCGCCAGCACGATCGGTCCTGCCGACGTGACCAGCCGAACGCGGACGGTGCCGGGCGCCGGCTGGGTTTGCGAGAACGCCGGGGTGGCAAGGGAAAGTAACGGAAGGGCGAGAGCCAGACGAAGAATCGAACGCATCTGCCTATCCTAGCGCCGGCGCGCGCAGATGGCACCCGCCCGACGATCCAACGAAAAAGGGGCGGGAGGCACCTGGCCCCCCGCCCCCTTTTCGGTCAGCGTATCGCGATCAGCGCGTGAGCTTCTTGTACGACAGCGCGGTCGGACGGTCCGCGGCGTCGCCCAGGCGGCGGCGCTTGTCCTCCTCATAGGCCTCGAAGTTGCCTTCGAACCACTCGACGTGGCTGTTGCCTTCGAACGCGAGGATGTGGGTGGCAAGACGATCGAGGAAGAAGCGATCGTGGCTGATGACCACGGCGCAGCCTGCGAAATTCTCGATCGCCTCTTCCAGCGCCCCCAGCGTCTCGACGTCGAGATCGTTGGTCGGTTCGTCGAGCAGCAGGACGTTGCCGCCCTTCTTGAGCATCTTGGCGATGTGGACGCGGTTGCGCTCACCGCCGGACAGCTTGCCGACGTTCTTCTGCTGGTCCTGGCCCTTGAAGTTGAAGGCGCCAACATAGGCACGCGTCGACATGTCGTGGCCGTTGACCTTCACATAATCGAGCCCGTCGGAGATTTCCTCCCAGACGTTCTTCTTGGGATCGAGGTCGTCGCGGCTCTGGTCGACGTATCCCAGGCGCACCGTGCTGCCGATGTCGATCTCGCCCGCGTCGGGCTGCTCCTGACCGGTGATCAGCTTGAACAGCGTCGACTTACCCGCGCCGTTGGGCCCGATCACGCCGACGATGCCGCCGGGCGGAAGCGTGAAGTCGAGGTTCTCGAACAGCAGCTTGTCGCCATAGGCCTTGGTCAGGCCCTTGGCCTCGATGACCTTGCCGCCCAGGCGCTCGGGCACCTGGATGACGATCTGGGCGCCGCTCGGCTTGCGGCTCTCCTGCGTAGCGACGAGCTGCTCGAACTTGGCGATACGCGCCTTCGACTTGGTCTGGCGAGCCTTTGCGCCCTGCCGGATCCACGCGAGCTCGTCCTGGATTGCCTTCTGGCGCCCGGATGCCTCACGGTCCTCCTGCTCAAGGCGCTTGGCCTTCTTTTCCAGGTAGGTCGAGTAGTTGCCCTCGTAGGGGAAGTACTTGCCGCGATCGATCTCAAGGATCCAGCCGACGACGTTGTCGAGGAAGTAGCGGTCGTGGGTGATCATCAGCACCGCGCCCGCATAATCCTTCAGGTGGTTTTCCAGCCAGTTGACGCTTTCCGCGTCGAGGTGGTTGGTCGGCTCGTCGAGCAGCAGGATCGAGGGCTTCTGGATCAGCAGGCGGGTGAGCGCGATGCGGCGCTTCTCACCGCCCGACAGGTTCTCGACCGGCCAGTCGGACGGCGGGCAGCGCAGCGCTTCCATCGCCACTTCGAGCTGGTTGTCGAGCGTCCAGCCGTCGACCGCGTCGATCTTTTCCTGAAGGGTGCCCATCTCCTCCAACAGGGCGTCGAAGTCGGTATCGTCCTTCGGGTCGCCCATCTCGGCGGAGATCGCGTTGAAGCGATCGACCATGTCGGCCACTTCGCGCGCGCCGTCCTTGACGTTCTCCAGGACCGTCTTGGTCGAATCGAGCTGCGGCTCCTGCTCCAGGTAGCCGACCGTGATGTTCTCACCCGGCCAGGCCTCGCCGGTGAAGTCCTTGTCGACACCGGCCATGATTTTCATCAGCGTCGACTTACCGGCACCATTCGGACCGACGATGCCGATCTTGGCGCCCTGGTAGAACTGCAGGTTGATGTTCGAAAGCACCGGCTTGGGCGCGCCGGGGAAGGTTTTCGTCATGTCCTTCATGACAAAGGCGTATTGGGCGGCCACAGGGGTCTCCAAAAGAGCGGGTCTACAGGTATGGGATTTCGCAGCGGGACATAGCGATCCGATAGGCATTTAGCAACGCGGCGCCAGCTTGCGCCCGGTCGCGCTGCGCCGCATCATGGCGGCGGGGGCGATCCGCTCCTGCCACTCCATGACGGAACGCCCATGCCGCTAAAGCCAGCCCTTCTGCTCGCCGCCCTCGCCCTGCCGATGCCCGCGCTCGCGCAAATGTCTCCTGCCCAGGTCGCCAAGCTGCGGGATGCCGCGCTCAAGGACGAGATCGCCTGGGACATCACGGAAGGCCTGACCACGGAGATCGGCCCGCGCTTGGCGGGTACCGACAGCGAGGCGCGCGCCCGGACGTGGGCGGTGGCCAAGCTGAAGGCGCTGGGCTTCAGCAACGTCCGCATCGAACCCTACCAGATGCCGGTGTGGGTGCGCGGTGAGGAGAAGGCCTCGATCGTAGCGCCCTTCCCGCAGCAGCTTCATCTCACCGCGCTCGGCAACTCGGGCGCGACCCCGGCGGAAGGCCTGGAAGCGGAAGTCGTGTATTTCCCGACCCTCGCCGACCTGGAGGCGGCGCCTGCTGCCAGCGTTGCCGGCAAGATCGCCTTTGTCAGCCACGCCATGCATGCCGCCCAGGATGGCTCCAGCTATGGTCCGTTCGGCCAGGTTCGCCGCGCAGGTCCCGCCATCGCGGCCCGGAAGGGCGCAGCCGCGGTCCTGATCCGCTCGATCGGCACGGATTATCACCGCAATCCGCATACCGGCGTCACGAATTTCCCTGAAGGGATCGCCCCCATCCCGGCCGCTGCGCTGTCGCTCCCCGACTCCGAACAGCTCGAGCGCGTGCTCGAGCGCGGAAAGCCGGTGCGGATCAAGCTGCTGCTCACGCCGCGGCAGATCGGTACCCGCGAATCCGGCAACGTCATTGCAGAGGTTCCCGGCCGTGATCCGAAGGCCGGCGTGGTGCTGATCGGCGGCCATCTCGACAGCTGGGACCTGGGTACCGGCGCGATCGACGATGCAAGCGGCGTGGCGATCACGGCGGCAGCCGCCAAGCGAATCATGGCGGCGGGCCGCCCGCGGCGCACCATCCGCGTGGTGTGGTTCGGCGCCGAAGAAGTCGGCGGCTTCGGCGGCATCGCCTATGCCAAGGCGCACGCCGGCGAGCGGCACGCGCTTGCTGCAGAATCGGATTTCGGCGCGGATCGCGTGTGGAAGTTCGACACCGCCCTGCCTGCGAACGCTTCCGCTATCGCCGATCGCCTTCAGGTGGCGCTGGCGCCGCTCGGCATCACCCGGGGCAATGCGGTTGCGGGGGACGGCACTGACATCGCACCGACGCTGGCACTGGGCGTCGCGGCGGTGGATCTGGCCCAGGACGGGACCCGCTACTTCGATTATCACCACACGCCCGACGACACGCTCGACAAGATCGATCGCGCGCAGTTGCAGCAGAATGTCGCCGCATGGACCGCGATGCTGGCCGTGGTGGCCGACGCGCCGGAAGAAATTGGACCGGTTCAGCGCCCCGCAAACGGCCATTAATTGCCACAAGATTGCCATGAACGTTTCGCCCACATGAATTATCGGGATTGACGCCGCAGGAGCGAACGCTATTGCGGCAGCTTCGCGACGGCGACGGGCCGGCCGCGAATTTTGGATTGCTTGGGAGCACCCGAATGAAGAAGATCGTTCTTGTCGCTGCTGCCGCCGGCCTGCTGTCGCTCACGGCCTGCGGTTCGAACACTCCGGCTGAAAACGCGGCTGACGCGCAGGCGGACAACCTCGAGATGATGGCCGACAACATGGAAGACATGGCCGACAACGCCACCACCGAGGCTTCGGAAGCCGCTCTCGAGAACCAGGCTGACAACCTGCACGAGGCAGCCGACAACGTCGAGGACGCAGGCGTCGCAAACGCCATGTGATCCGACACCGTCCGGTTCATCCGGGCGGATCGGTTAGAAGGGGCGTCCCGGCAACGGGGCGCCCTTTTCTTTTGTCCTATGCTTGGTGGCGTGTGATCCTAAATTTACGGGACCCCCTCGCCAACTTGCGCTTGCGGGCGACATCCGGACGCGTTGTCGCACCATTTCGCGCCACCAAGCCTAGGGTGCGTGGCATGCGGCGCGGCCAAAAGGCCGCCCCGGCGTTTCGAGTTGCTGTCCGATGCCGGGGCGGGAGCGAGGTTGGGGCTGCTCGCTCGGCCGTGACATGCCCCCACGCCGTTACCGCAGGATTTCAGCCGAGTTACCGATGACATGCGCTTGGGATAGGTGAAGTCCCGCCCACAACGGCTCGACGGCCCGGCCAGCGACTCGGCTGTGCCTAGCGAGTGCTCCCTTATATCCCCGCCACTGAGATTGCCGCTTGCTCCCGGGCACAGGCTACGCCTAAGGGCAGACAGGCGTCGGGGAGTGGCGCAGTCTGGTAGCGCGCCTGCTTTGGGAGCAGGATGTCGCAGGTTCGAATCCTGTCTCCCCGACCAGGTTTTCCGCGATAACAGCCCCCTCTCTCCGCCGTGCGGTTGCCAGCGGCGGCGCGCTGAACGCGATGTACCCTCCATCACTTTGACGAACTCGCAGGCAGCACCTCGGCTCGGCCGGTAATCGGGCCGAACACCAACCGGTTCAGCAGCTCTGCGACGGCCACGGCGTCTTGCGATCGGTCCTGTTCCAGCCACCAGCGCAGGATGGTCAGG
This sequence comes from Sphingomonas sp. 3-13AW, assembly GCF_049311085.1. Lineage (NCBI taxonomy): Bacteria > Pseudomonadati > Pseudomonadota > Alphaproteobacteria > Sphingomonadales > Sphingomonadaceae > Sphingomonas > Sphingomonas sp. 3-13AW. Next base: position 321,169 of record NZ_JASNVZ010000002.1, read on the forward strand.
GTCGCGGCGACGCCGTGGATGATGCCCAGGTCGCGCGGGAGCCATTCCGGGCCCGATGCTCCCGCTGCCTCGGCCGCGGCGACGGCGCGGGCGGTGATGTCCCGGCGCATCGCGTCCCCTGCCCCGACGAGCAGCGCCCGGCAGACCGGGCGGCGCGCTTCCACGAACTGCATCAATGCCAGCGCCGCGCCACTGCTATCCTGCGCCAGCACCAGCGGCGCAACGAGGGCGAGAAGCTCGCCGATCCATTGCTCCGCTATGTCGGCCAGCAGCGCCTCACGGGAGGGATAGTGCCGGAAAAAGGTCGCGTAGCCGACGCCGGCGCGACTGGCGATTGCCGCTACCGTCACCTCTTCAAACGGCATTTCGCCCATCAGGTCGAGCAAGGCGGCGCTGAGCGCGCTGCGCGACCGGGCTATCCGAGCGTCGGGTCGTCCCGCCCTTGACATGCCTGACGTCGCCTCCACTTTATGAGCCATCGTGTATCATAAGTAGGCGTACCCCATGACTGATCAAGCGATATCTGCCCGGTGCCCGGCATTGGGCCGCGACGACCGCAAGTCTGCCGCTGTCGCGCGGGCGGGAGCAGGCGGTGTGCCGATGCGCGTCGTAGGGAATTTCGCCGACGCCCGCGGCCTGTTGCGCGATCCGGACGCGCGTCAGGCGGGCTTTCTCGCCGATCTCGTCAACAAGGTATCGCTCACGCGAGCGCCGATCCTCTATCAGCATGGAGCGGAGCATCGGCGCCAGCGTGGCGCCACCGCGCGCTTCTTCGCACCCCGGGTGGTGACGACTGCCTACCGCGCGCTGATGGAGCAGACGAGCGACGCGCTGGTCACGCGGCTGGTCGCCGATCGCCACGCGAACCTGGACGATCTCGGGCTCGAGATGGCGGTGACCATCGCCGCCGAGATTGTCGGGCTGACCGACAGTGATCGCGCGGGCATGGCAAAGCGGCTGGGCGCATTGGTGACAGGCATGCCGCAGGGCGATTCGCGGCTGGCAACGATCCTCGGCTTTGCACGCGGACAGGCGCGATCGATCCATTTCCTGCTGCGGGACGTGAAGCCGGCGATTGCCGCACGCCGGCGGCAGCGGCGCGAGGACGTGATTTCGCACCTGCTCGACGAGGGCTACTCCGACCGGGAGATCCTTACGGAATGCCTGACCTATGGCGCAGCAGGCATGATCACCACGCGGGAGTTCATCACCATGGCAGGCTGGCACCTGCTGGAAGACGAGGCGCTGCGCGCTCGCTTTCTTGAGGGCGACGAAGCAACCCGGATGGCGATCCTCGAAGAGATCCTCCGCCTGGAGCCGGTCGTGGGCATGTTGTTCCGCCGCGTGGATACGGAAGCGGGAGTGATCGCGCTGGACGTGCGAGGCGCGAATGCCGACGCGGCCGCGGTTGGCGGCTGCCCGCACCGCCTCGATCCCGATCGCGAGACTGCGGAGCGCGTCGGCCGCGCCGGCCTCGCCTTTGGCGACGGGGAACACCGCTGCCCGGGCGCACAGGTCGCCCTGCAGGAAGCGGCGATCTTCCTCGACCGGTTGCTGCGCGTTCCTGGGATTCGGCTCACGCGAGCGCCGGACATTGGATGGAATGGCCTGATCGCCGGCTATGAACTGCGCGGTGCGACACTCGCCTGCGACGGAGCGGCATCGTGAGGTCTTGGGGCGCGGCAGCGATCCTGTCCTTGTGCCTCGCCGGGCCGGCAGCGGCATCGCCGGCGAGCGTCGCTGGCCGCTGGTTGACCGAGGGTGGTCAGGCGATCGTCGAGATTGCCCCGTGCGGCGCCGCGATCTGTGGCACGATCGCCAAGGTCCTGAAGGTCGACCCCAAGGCGCCGAAGACGGACGTCAACAATCCCGACCCTCGTCTGCGGCAGCGTTCAACCGGCAATCTGCGCATTCTTACGGGCTTCGTGCCGGACGGCTCGCGCTGGAAGGGAGAAGTCTATGACCCGCGCAGTGGCCGCACATACAAGTCTTTCCTGAAAGCGCAGCCGGACGGGACGCTCGACCTCACCGGCTGCGTCTGGAAACTGTGTCAGACGCAGTCCTGGGCAAAGGCCGGGTAGCGCGGACGACCCGGCTTCCTTCGCCTGCCCCAGCCGGGAGCAGCTTATCATGCGGGCAAACGACGCCTCCCCGTGGGGGCTTCGGCCTCCCCTACCGACAGCACGGCACCAATCAACGCGAGGTTGATGAGATTCCCGGCGAGGTTGGCAGCCGTTGGCCTCTCGATAAGCATCGGCAGCCAGACCATCAGGCCGAAGACGGCGAACATGGCGGCAAGGCACCGGGTGACGAGGACCGTGCGGATTGCCGAAAGCAGCAGGACGCCGCCCGCCAGGTGCAGTCCGCCCGTCGCCAATGCCCAGAACCGCGGCCCGGGCGGGAGGTAGGACGGCGTCATCCCGATCGTCTCCGGAAGGGCGAGGAAATGGGCCAGCGCGAACACGATCTGGCAGAGACCAAAGACGATCCGGCACGCTGAAGGCAGGAAGGCCGGGGCCGTGCGAGACTGGGCGAAGACCGCCACCGCCCCGGTCGCGAGCGCCAGTTGCTCGGCAAGACCGAGCCAGGTCCCGATCATCGCCGGGAACATGGCCACGCGAACCATCCACCCGAGGGAAAGGAACACCAGCACCGCCGCCAGCAACCCCGCTCCAACATGCCACATGCGCCCGGACGCGAGTGCGATCCCCGCCCCCAGGAGCACCGTGCTGCTGAGCGCGGCGCTGAGCGTTCTGGCAGGCAGGGAATCCGGCATCGGGTGAAAGATGGGGGTAAAGTCTCCGCGCCAGAGGTTCATCACACCCGCCGCGACTAAAGCGATCCCGAGTAGCCGGGGTCCCGCGCCGTGGAGCATTTCCTGGTCGAAGGTCACCGTTTCTTCGCGGCGCACTGCTTGATCAAAGGCCATGGTCCGTTCCTCCGGCGCCCACGTTAGACGGTCGGCACGAGCTGGAAAGTAAACTGGAGCGGGACCAGGTGTTTACGCGGATTTCGTGACAGTCCGCATCAATGTTCGCCGTGCCCCGGGCGGGTGGCCGAACTGCGCCGTGAACACACGAGCAAGGTGGGATGCGCTGTGGAACCCGGTGTGGAGGGCGACTTCGGAAAGTGGCATGTCTGTCGCTTCGACCAGCCCTCGGGCTTGCTCCGTCCGCACCCGTCGGGAGAACGCGGCAGGCGTGGCCCCGATGCTGCCGCGAAATCCACGCAGGAAGGCAGAGACTCCGAGGCCGGCAAGGGCGGCCAATTCCGCGAGCCCAGGGGGATCGGCGGGCGTCGAGCGGATGCGCTCCACCACGCGCTTTAAGGCCGCAGGGTGCAGCCATGCGTCGTCATATCTCCGATCCGCGCCGCCGTGGCGCTGCCCGAGATGACGGGCGAGGCCCACCATCATGGTGTCGATGAGCAGAGGCTCGCCCGCCCCCCGCAGTGCCCGGTCCAGCGCCTCGACAAAGGCGAAGGCACGCGCGTCGTGCGCGTCGCGGGTCCCTTGCCACGTCTTGTCGAGCCGTTGCTCGCACACCTCCTCAATGCGGTGTTTGGGGAGGCAGACCTCGACACCCAGCACGGTGCCGGGAAGGACCTCGCCTGCGCGCTCGGCGTTGGCGGGAAGGAAGGAGACCGCGCCCTTTCGGTCGGACGGGGGAGTCGATCGGCCGCCCCGCTCCTTCTGAGAGGCAAAGCTTCGTTCCAGCGTTACATGGAGCGTACAGGCTTCCGACCACTGCCGGTATGAAATTGCGCCTGAGATGGAGACCGCGGCCGTCCGCATCCAGCCCCCCATTACGGGCAGCGTCGCGGAAGAGGAGAGCACCCGTGCCGTGCCGCCAAGCACTTGCGTGTGAACTTCGGTCACTGGCCACCGTCCAAGCTTCCCGACCCGGATAGGAGGCTATGGAGGATCACCACGGGCTACAAGCGGATTGTCACCGTTGTGGACGCTCGACCCGGTGCAGGGCGAAGAAGAACGGCGGCTCGCCGCGCAGGTCCATCAAGCCGAGGATGATATCCGGTGCCACCTGCCGGAACAGGTCGATGATCGGTAGGCGGTCATAGATCATCGCGGCCGTTTCCACACCGCGATACGCCACCATGCGAAGACGTGCCTTGGGTTCTTCCGTGCGCAGCATTGGAAGCGCCGCCGCAAATCCCGCCCGCGCCACGGCGGAGCGGGTCACGCGATTGCTGTCGAGCATGCTGGTCGGAACCCAACGTGGATCGATCGCGACGGTGCCGCCGCGATGCCGGAACAGTAGTGGGTGGGCGTCGCCGTTCGCGTCGAACGCCTTGCCATACCAGCCATATGCCTCGAGCAATCCGTCGATGGGATGGCCGGTGTGCAGCCCCGTGCCGCGCCAAAGCCCAGGCATGGCTTCTAGCGGCACCGGCGGAAGGAGGTCGAACTGCTCGAGCGCCTCCTCTGGGCTACTGCCGAGGCGGACCGCCTGTTCGAGCCAGGCGCGGGCATCATCAACCCGATGATCGATTTCGGAGCCGCCAGCGCTTGGCCGCACGGCTGGTTCGCTTCGCAATGTCATGAACAAGGGAACCCGATCGGCAGCGATCAGGTTCCAGTGCGTCCGCGTACAGCACTGTCGGGACGGTAGCTCCGTGGCTGCGCCACAGGTTCGGAGTTCTGGCAGGAAGGAGAGGAAGAGGCGGCATGACACCGCCTCTTCCCGCAATCCGCTTTAGAAGCGGACCTCCGCTCCCATGTAGAAGAAGCGACCCGTGTTGGTCCACAGGCTGCCAGCTTCCGTACCGAGCTGGCCGTACGGCGGCAGGGTATCGGTAACGTTGTCGACACCGCCATAGAGGCGGAACTGATCGTTCACCTTCGTACCCACCCGGATGTTGTGATAGAAAATCTCCGGGTAGTAGATCATGGGATGCGAGTCCGCGTTCTGCGGCGGACGGCCGTCGAACGAGTTCTGCGTCTCATAGGTCGCGATCGTCTGCTTCCCGACGTACTGCAGCTGATAGTTGACGTCGAAGCGACCGACCGCGAGGTTTGCGGTGACGTTTGCGCGCCACTGCGGATCGCCGACCTGGCTCAGCTGGCGGGTCCGGAACGTCGGATCCGCGATGTCGGTGAAGTTGTTGCGCTTGATGACATAGGTCATGATCGCGCGCAGGCTCAGACGCGCATCGCCACCCAGCGAGTGGTTATACGCAAGATCCGCGTCGATGCCCGAGGCTTCGAACTTCGCATAGTTGAACGGCTGCGAGTAGAAGGACGGACCCGCCAGCGGGAGCGAAACGACGCCGCCCGCATGCGTTACGTTCTGCTGACCGGCGAAGGTACCGTCCGGACGGCGGAAGACGACGGAGCAGAACTCATTGTCGATGCCGCTCGGATTGTCATAGCACTGGTTGATGATCGTCTGCCCAGTGAGCGACGAGATCGCGTCCTTGATGCGGATGTTGTAGTAATCGACCGAGGCAGTGAAGCCGGGCAGCATGCTCGGCTGGAAGACAGCACCCGCCGTGAAGCTGTTCGACCGTTCCTCGCGGAGCAGCGGATTGCCACGGTTGAAGCCGGAGATGCCCGAGGTCGGCACGTTGGTGAACGGCTCGGTTGTCCCGTTGAACGTCTGGGTCCCCGGGACGCCGGCCGCGGCGCAGTTACGTGCGCGGTTCGGGTTGTTGTTGATGTTCTGCTGTCCGCACGGATCCGAGAAGCTGTTCGCAAACGTCTGGACGTTCGCGGTGAACAGGTTCCCCAGCGTGGGCGCACGAACCGAGCTGCCATAGCCGGCCCGCAGGCGAACGTCCCGAACCGGCGCGAACACGCCGCCCAGGTTCCACGTCCACACGCCGCCGATATCGCCGACATTATAGTCGGAATAACGCGCAGCACCTTCGAGCGAGAGCTCGTGGATGAACGTATCCGAGAGGAGCGGAACCCGGACTTCGGCGAACGCTTCCTTGCTCACGAAGGATGGCGGATCGAAGGTCGGAATGGCGTTCAGGAAGGTTGCGCCGCTTGCGGTAACGTCGTCGTACGTCGCGAAGGCACGCTCACGACGATATTCCGCACCGATCGCGAATGCGATCGGACCGCCGGGCAACGTAAACAGCTGACCGAGATCGCCCGATACGTACGCGGTTGCGTTGATCTGGTCCGCCCATTCTTCGCGCGTCGAGGTATAGCCGAAATAGTCCAGCGCCGCCTGCGAGACGTTGCCGTCGCCGAACAGGTTGACGGGGACGCAGCGCGCATCGTCGTTTGCCGGGTTGGCATCGGCGTTCACGGCGCAGACGATCTGCCCCGCCCCGTTCCGCACGGCGTTGATCGACCGGTTATATTCCGCCGTCAGCACGTTGCCGTTGGTGGAGTATTGGGTTTCGGTCCGGCCGTAGTTGAACGCCACTTCATAGCGCCAGGTGTCGTTGAACGTTCCCTGGACGCCGCCAACGATCCGATAGGTATCGCGACGATGGTCCTCGCCGCGGCCGCCGAAGTCGACGTTGAAGCGCTGCGCGGTGAAGGTGCTGACGCCCGGTGCGAGCACGGACGCAAGCTGCGAACGTGCCTGGTCGGTGAGGAACGGGTTGTTGATGCTGAAGCTGTTGTTGAAGAAGGTCGGCTGACCCGACTGCAGCGAGTTGATCCGCGTGAACTTGGCCTCGACAAACGGCGAGAATGCCTCGGACACGTCGAAATGTGCGAGCAGATTGCCCGAGAAGCGCTCGATGCGAGGCTGCAGCATTTCCGTCAGGCGGAGCGTCGAACCCAGGCCGCCCACGCAGTTGGAGCTCGCAACCGTGTAGCGCAGATCCGTGACGCAGTTGTTCGGTGCCAGGCTTCCGTCCCGCTGGAACGCAAACGCGCGCCCATATTGCGCCGTCGCGTTTGACGAAGTCGGCACCGGGATGCCGGTGCAGGCTGCAGCCCGGCGCGCTGCAAACGCCGTTGGCGATTCGCCGGCCGCCGCTGCCGTCGGGCAGCTGGCGATGAACATGCCGCCTTCCGAGATGTTGCCGTTCCGGACCCCGCGCAGGAACGCGTTGTCGGGGATGCCATTGCCGCTTGCAGGCTCGGCCGGACGGATCAGGCCGGCAGACGGATTGGAGTTTGCAGCCGTGTTCTCGATCAGCTGAAACTGCGAACGACCGCTGAATGCGCCGGTCTGGTTGTCGCGGTCCGTGTGGTAGAGCACGTCCTGGAACGAGTATTCAGCATTGATAGCAACGTTGCCGCGCCCTTCGGCGAAGTTCTTGCCTGCCGTCCCGCTGATGAAATAGGCGCCGCGGTCACCGCGGTCGGAGATGCCGCCCTGCGCGCGCAGACGAACACCTTCGAAATCCCGCTTGGTGATGAAGTTCACCACGCCGGCGATGGCGTCGGAACCATAGACGGCGGAGGTGCCACCAGTGACGGTATCCACGCGCTCGACCAGGTCGATCGGAATGGTGTTGATGTCGACTTCGAACGAACCGGGGGTACCGGTCACGTGGCGGCGACCGTTCTGGAGCACCAGGGTACGCGCAGTACCCAGACGACGGAGATCAAGCAGGCTCAGACCGGCGGTGCCGATGAAGCGCGTCGAGTTGGCAGAGCTGTACGTTGCGCCAAGTGCAGGAAGAGAATTCAGCGCGTCTCCCAGCGAGACATTTCCAGTATTCGTCAGCTCCTGAATGCTGATAGACTGAATAGGGTTCGCCGCATCAAGATTCGCGGGACGCGCAATGCGGGAGCCCGTCACTACAACGTCGCCGCCGGCAGCTTCTTCAGCCTGCGGGCGGACCTCGTCTATTTCGCTCTGGAAGTCCTTGTCTGACGACTCGGTCGGCGCTGTCTGTGCGTGTGCCATCTGCGGGATGGCGAATACGGCGCTGGCCAAGAAGGTCGCGGAAAGAAACCTGCTACTCTTCATTTGTGATGCCCCCAATCTGCGATCCAAAGCTGGATCGAAGGCATCTAAAGAAACCCGGCGGGCCCAGCGTGGCAAGCCATGAGGTTAGGGAAGTCGTAGTTCACATTGCGAATGTTGCAAGAATGGCACATTACAGCAACACTTTGATACAAACCGCATATCAACGCCTAAGATTAAATGCCTCATGGCTGTCGTCACGAAATATACAGTCATTAAACTGTGGTCTGCCTATTGTTTTATTATAGTCTAGGTGAACGATCACGGTAGATAGAAATTGAACCCGAGCGGATGGGCGTACGGACGTCCGATACAATCCCTATACTTTCAGGGATTTATATAGCGGGACGGTGATTGCGCGAGATTGCAGTAGTGAGGAGGAAGGGGCGTCACGCCACAGTGAAGGGCCGGCAACTTTCGTCCGCCGGCTTGTACGCGAACGCTTTCAACGAGGTATGTTCGCCCGGCCGTCCTCACGAACATCCAGTACGTGCGACCATGAGGCGCAGGTATGACATGACGGCCTAGGACGATTTCCGTCAGTCGGGCGCGCGCCCCTGTCCTCCCTGCTCTGAACCGGTCGACGGATACCCGGAACCTGCAGCGGGATCGCTATCGAAATCTTCGCCGGGGTTCCCCCCGCCCGCACCGGCGCCGCTGCCATGCACCTGGCCGGTCTTCTGATCGATCCAGGCACGCCGGCCATTTTCTGGCGGGATATCGACGGCATCATCGGCGGGAGCCGGTGCTGGAAGCCCGCTCTTGTGGACGGGCGCCGCCGGGCTATCGCCATATTCCTCCAAGGCGCGCTCGCCGGAATATTCCTGGCCTGAGGTGCCGTCGGTCCGGTCGAAAGCGTTCAGCGGCTCGGCCCGCCGCGGGTCGACCTCTGGGTGGTTCTTGTTGAAAGCGCTGGTGCTCGTCATGGCGATCTCCTCGCCGCTTTAACGGGCAGCGATCGTCGCGCGTTCCGCAGAGGGCCACCAGCCCATCTCTTCCGTTTCCAGAGACCAATTGTGCCTGCGCTGCCGCACATCGCAGCGGAGGATAAGACCGGTGCTTACCGGCCCCTCTGCTCCAAAAAAAATGGCGGCCCGGGGGCCGCCATTTTCTTCACAACTGCGCGAGCGCTTAGTTGCTGTCGGACTTGTCGTCGTCGAGGCCGTCGGCCGTGACAATGACCAGGCCGACCAGGAACGCAACGCCAGCGGCGATCGCAACAAACGGGATCCCGCCCGGCGTGCCAGCAAGCTTGCTGGACTTAGCGGCCGGCGTGGAAGCCTTCACGACGGAAAGCGACGAAGCCGGGTTCGCCATGACAGGAGCAGACACGAACGACACGGCTGCGGCGGCGGCAAGTAGGCTCTTGATACGCATAGATGTAGATCCCGACAAAGTAATGAGTGTCGGGGGTTAGCATCGATTTCGTTAGGATACCACTAACCTAGCCGAAAATTCCGGGCGATTGAGCACAATTTCCTGCACGCCCGCCGCCGCAACCCGGCGCAACGCTCGCAAATGCCAGTATATGACTGGCGTATCGATGCTCACGACGCCTTCGTGGCGCTTCAAGAGCGGTGCTGTGCTTACGCGGTGCACCAGTCAGAAGGCGCCATTCTCCGGCTGCGCCTCGAAGGCTGCCGGCGAACGGGGCCGCCGGCAGCCATTACTCACTTGCCAGACCTTTTCAGCCCGGCCCTCTGTTGCGCCCGCGCCCGTTGTACTGCCGCTATGAAATTATCACCGGGCCGCGCTCGACAGGCGTTGACCACAAGCGGCACCACGTCCGCCACGCCGTCGACCGTCACGGTGGGATGGGGTTTACCCTTTGGCCCATAATTGGCCGCGTATACGACCGCCTGCGGCCGATAATTCACGTCCACCAGGTTGAAGTCGCGGCAGGTCACGGTTTCAAAGCGCTTGTTGACCTTGAAAACAGTGACGTCGGTCATCCCGTTCTGCTGATTCACCTGGGCCTTTTCGTACACCTGGGGCTTCTGCTGCCCAGGGCTTGCGACAGCGGTGGATGCGGCAAAGAGCGCCCCGACGATTACAAAGCTTCTCAACATGGAGAACTCCTCTTCAATGAGTCGTTCTGACCTAACGTCGCTCTGTCGCCCGAGCGCTACGTAACTTCCACATCTGGCAGGAAACGCTGGTGGGCCCGGCAGGACTCGAACCCGCAACCTAGCCGTTATGAGCGGCCAGCTCTAACCATTGAGCTACAGGCCCCGCCAGCACGGCTGCGATAGCGGAGGGTGGGCGCGCATTGCAAGGCACCTATGCTGCAGCGGCGAGGATCTCTTCGAGGGAGGCAGGAAGAATGCCGAGCCGATCGAGAAGGTCGAGGACTTCCTCCCACCACTCCCAAAAGCAGCGGAGGTCGGCGGCGTCGCGGACGTACGGGGTGTTGCCGGGCACGAGCGAGGGCGAGTGGAAGGCGAAGTTGAGCAAGCGGACCCCCTCACCCGCTGCGACGCGGATCGCCTCAAGCGCCTCGTTCAACGGCATGCCCTCCGGCGTCAGTGAGACGCGGTTCAGCAGGCGGAGACGGGCGGCCATGCCCATCCCCTTCGGCAACCGACCCAGCCGGTCGTACAGGGCGCCACCGCCGCCCCGCGCCCGGCCCGTGAACACGGTCGTCAGCGGCAGCTCAAGGATGGCTTCGTGCGGCCCGGTTCGGAAGGCGTGGTTGGGAATGGCGGTATAATCAGGCCCGCCCTCCGCCGAATAGTCATACCCGGCACGCATTGAAGAATCGACCCGATAGCCGCGGGCGGCGAGCAGCCTCAGCGTATGCGCGCCCAGCCCGTATCGGCCGGCGCGATATACCCGCGGAGCCCTGCCGAAGCCGAGACGGATCGCCTTTTCCAGTTGATCGAGCTTTGCCGCTTCGAGCGTGTCGGCAAGATTGCCCGCAAAGCTGTTGGAAAGGATGAGTCTTTCGTCAAACGGCGGGGTTACCCACGGGTGGAGTTGCGCACCGACTTCCGATCGTCCGTCAGACAGGACCTGCCGCAGGGAATCGACGGCGGCGGGGTCGCACGCGATCGGATAGTCGATGAGGTACACGATCCCGACTCCGCGGGCTTCGAAGCGACGGTGCGCCTCCGGCAGGGCAGTGATTGCGGCGGTTCCAAAGCCGTCCCGTCGGAACGGCGCCCCCCAGTCGAACTCTTCTTCGGTATCGACGAACAAGGTGAAGCGGGTGCCGAAGGCCTCTGGCCAGTGAACCAGCGCCTCGGGAGACGGTGCCGGTGGACGATAGGCCGGCAACCCGCTCACGATCAGCCCCCGTGCGCCTGCTCCAGGGGAAGGACCTCGGGCGAAGGGAGCCTGAGCATCAACCGGTCCCGCTCGAACAGCAGCGCGCCATTCAGTTCCCGGGCAAGGTTGCGCACGAGCCGCATCGCAAAGCCCGTACCGAGCAGCGCTGCATCCTCGCCCTCATCATCGATCGTGAGCATCGCTTCCCCGGGGTAGGCATCAAATGCAGCAGGACGATCGAACGCCAGCAGCGGCGGTTCGCCTTCTGCGTGCAGCCCCTGGACCCGGATCACCTCGCCGGCATCCGCGGCGGAGACCAACGTCGCCAGCAAGCGTGCCAGCAGTCGCTCGACAGCGCGGCGATCGCCCCGCACGACCGAGTCTACATTCTCCACCAAAAGCTCCGCGCCGCGCAGCTCCGTGAGCGGGGCAAGGTCGACGGCAATCTCTGCAAGCAAGGGCGCGAGCGGGACCGCGTCGGGCCGCAGGTCCAGCGCATCCTCTTCGATGCGGGCGGCCAGGTCGAGGTCGTCGATCACGCCCAGCAGGTCACGCGCCTGCTGCCGTATCACCCCCGCCTGGCCCCGATATACGGACGGTACCGGGCCCAGCATCTGCGCCTCGATCATCTCGGCGAAGCTGGAGATCGCGCCCGCGGGGGTGCGCAACTCATGGACGAGTTGGCGCAGCGAATCGGCGGTCGACGCTCCGGCGGAGGCGGCAGGCATGGGCTCGGCCCGCTCCTCGCGCCGGGGGCGACGTGCAGAACCCCGATATCCGATGAAGCGGCCTGAGGCAGGGTCGAACGCCGGTACGCCCGAGATGCGCCAATCGCCGGCCGCATCACTGCTGCCCGAAACGCGCAGTCGGGCGCTCGAAAAGGGAGCGCGGCGACGGAACGCGCCGGCAGCCACGCTGTCGAGCTCGGCGAGGCCCGTCTCTCCCGCACGTGCGAGCGACAACCCGATCAGCGGCCCGCGCTCGACGCCTTCGACGCGTGAAAGTGCTCCGCGGCTATCGGTTTCGAAGCGGAAGCTGGCAACCACGCCTGGCGTAGCAATGGGACGGCGCGGACGGCTCTCGGCCTGACGCTGATAGGCGTCGATCCTGGCGACCACGTCCGAAATGCGGAACGGCCCTTCCGGCACCGCCGCCTCCGAGCTGGCGGCCTCGGCCTCCTGCACAGGCACGGCAACCTCATCCGCCACCGTTGCCGGTTCGGGAGCACCAGCGGGCACGGTCGCTTCTGGGGCCTCAGCGGCGCCAGCATTGTTTTCGGCCGTACCGGGCGCCTCTACTGCCGGGACATTCGTTTCCACCGGCGCACGTTCCGGATTCTGGTCCGTCAGAACCATGTCTGCGGGACCGAAGCTTGCAAGCGCACGCTCCACTTCAGCCGGCAAGTCGCGCCGATTGCGCAGCACTGACCGCGTAGAGGGACTGAGGTCGGGCAGCAGCGCCATCCATTCCTCGGCATCCAGCTTCGCGCTCGCGAGCACGGGAGCGGCAATCGCCAGCGTGTCCTGCGCGAGCAACCGCACGAGCGTTGCCGGCGGATTGGCAAAGACCAGTGCTCGGGCGCTGGCGGCGCGCACCGCCTGTGGCACTGCGTCGCGGATATCTGCCAACAGCGTGATCGCGCGCGGATCTGCGGACGCGCGCCGGCGACCGATCAGGTCGACCAGTTGCCGCCACGCTGACTGCCGCGCCAGCGGATGGCTGAGATCGGTGGTGAGCACTGTCTGTAGAGTATCGTCGAACCGCACGCGTCACCTGATCCCCGACGCAGCTTGCGCCTTCGCACCCTCTTAGGAGGGAGATTGCGGTTCGGGTATAGACATTTTCGGCACGTCGCATTGTGGGACAATTGCGTTCCCGTGTAATTATCTTATAGGAGGCACCTCGAAAGCTTTGTCCTTGTATCAGATTCCGGAGTGTCCCGTTTCATGGTCCTCGATCGTATCGACCGTCAGATTCTTTCCCTGCTTCAGGAGGACGGCCGAATGACCAACGTCGAACTGGCGGAACGCGTCGGTCTGACCGCCCCACCCTGCCTTCGTCGCGTCCGCGCACTGGAAGAATCGGGTGCGATCGGCGGCTACCATGCCGCGCTCAATCCCGCCTCGCTCGGCTACACGATCACCGTGTTCGCGCTGGTGAGCCTGCGCAGCCAGGCCGAAAGCGACCTTGCAGCCTTCGAATCACATGTCGCGGGCATTCCGGAGGTCCGCGAATGCCACATGCTCAATGGCGAGATCGACTTCATCCTGAAGATCGTCGCCACGGACCTCAAGGCGTTCCAGGACATCCTCACCACCCGGCTGACGACCGCGCATAACGTGAGCAGCGTGAAGACGTCGCTGACGATCCGCACTTCCAAGCAGCTCCCAGGGATCCCGGTCCCAACGGAATAGGGCCGCGCGACACCCGGTCGCACGGCCCCATCCACTCAAAATCGAAGCGGGCGGCAGGTAAGCCTGCCGCCCTTCTTCGTCAGCCTGCGGTCTTCGGCGCGTCCAGCCAAAGTGCCCAGAACTGCGCCAGCTCGTTGCGCGGTGCGCCGGTCACCTTCGCAAAGGCAGCCTTTGCTTCGTCACGACGGCCGCTCTTGGCCAGCGCGATGCCCAGGCGGGTGTTGACCTCGTCCTGGTCAACGCCGCCCTTCTGCAGCGCGATCTGGAAGAACTCCGCCGCCTTGGTCGCGTCGCCGTTGGCGAGATAGGCGTTGCCGGTGCCGGACGCGAGCTTGCCGTTCGCCGCCGAACGCGCCTTGGCGTCGAGCGACGACAGCGAGCCTTCGGCCTTGATCGAGGCCTGCGCCTCGGTCTTCAGCTTGTTGTACTGCGTGGCCGAAGCCGGGATCTTGCCGGCGGCACGACCCTGATCGATCACGGCCACCGTCTCGTACGGCAGACCCAGGTCCTGGGCGAGCTGTGCGTATTCGCCGAACTCAGCCTGGTCGGTCAGCGCACCCGTCTCCCGCATCAGGCGGAAGGTGTCGAGGCGTGCCGAGCCACCCAGGGCACGGCCCTGGTCCGCACGATCGCGGAACAGCACCAGCGCCTTGCGCCAGTTCGTCGGGGTCGGATAATCCTTGAGCTGACGACGCATCCAGGCAGCGGTCTCTGCCGGCTTGTTCGCCTTGTAGAGCTGCGAGATCGCCAGGTTGTACCAGTCGTTCGGGACCGGCTGCCCTGCGGCGACCTTTGCCTGAACGGCCTTGTCGAGCGCCTCGACACCCTGGTCGACGTTGCCGCCGCCCAGTTCCAGGCTGGCCATACGCAGATCATATTCCGGATCGTTGTAGCCCAGCTGCTTTGCGCGCTGGAAATACTGGCGCGCTGCGTCCTTCTGCTTGGCGTTGAGCGCCAGGATGCCGCGGTTGTAGTTCAGCGTCCCCTGCTGATCGGCGGGGGTGTTGGGGTTGGCGATCATCTGGTCGAGGGCCGTCGCAAGCATCGCCTCGTCCTTCGCCGCCTGGGCTACCTGCAGACGCAGGTTGGCGGCGTAGAACTTCTCCATGTCGTTGGTAGCGGCCGCATCTGCTTCCGCCAGCCGAGCCTTGGCCGTGGCAAGGTCGCCGGCCTTCGCCGCCGTCTCGCCCGCGACTGCGGCGGTACGGAAAGCGTCGTTCAGCTGGACCTTCGCTTCTTCCTTCTTCTTCTTTTGCGCCTCGGCAGGGGCCGCCGTCAGTGCTGCCGCTCCAAGAGCAAGAACCGCGGCAAGCGCCGACTTCGATACGAAACCCATTCGGAAATCTCCTGATGCTGTGCGCACACGCGTCGAGACCATCTGTAAGTTGCGCGGTAAGGGCAGACAAGTCGCGCCGGTCATCCGGACGGATGCCATTGCCCGCGTGAACGCGGATTGAACACGGTCGATCCCTGAGGAGCGCAAAACCGTGATATTTTGACCGGCTGGCGCATCACAGCTAGGCACGCGGCCGATGATCGCCGTGATTTCTCCCGCCAAGTCGCTCGACTACGAATCCCCCGTACCTGCGAGCAGTTCGCCCAGCCAACCGAGGCTGGCCAAGGAGGCGCACACCCTGGCGCGCGGAGCGGCAAAGCTGGGTGCCGAGCGGCTCGGCACGCTCATGCACATTTCGCCGAAACTCGCCGAACTGAACGCGACCCGCTTCCGCGAGTTCGAGCACGCGGCCGAACGCCCGGCAATCCACGCGTTCGCTGGCGACGTCTACACCGGGTTCGAGGTGGCCACTCTGGATGCGCCGGCAGTGGATTTCGCACAGGATCACCTGCGCATCCTTTCCGGCCTCTACGGCCTGCTGCGGCCGCTCGACCAGATGCGGCCCTACCGGCTCGAGATGGGGACGCGCTGGGCGCCGGGATCGGCCAAGACCCTGTACGACTGGTGGAAAGGCCGGATCGCGGACCTGCTTGCCGAGGATGTCGCGGCTGAAGGCTCAGGCACCATCCTCAACCTCGCCAGCCAGGAATATTGGAAGGCGGTGGCAGGCAAGCTGCCCGCAAGCATTCGCGTGATCGAGATCGATTTCCGCGAATCCGGCCCGAACGGCCCCCGTTTTCTCAGCTTCCATGCCAAGCGCGCGCGCGGGATGATGGCGCGTTGGATGTGCGAGCACCGCGTGACCGAAGTGGATGCCATGCGCGGCTTCGACAGCGACGGCTACCGCTTCGATCCCGAACAGAGCAACGATACCCGGTGGAGGTTCACCCGAGCATGAGCGGCGCGGCTGTCATCATCGGCGCTTCGGGCGCGATCGGATCCGCGCTGGAGACAGCGCTGGTCGAAGAGGCCGCGCATGACCGCGTCTGGGGCTTCGGCCGCTCGCGCTCGGGAGCCGCGCATCTCGATTTGCTCGACGAGACGAGCATCGCTGCCGCCGCGGCGCAGGTCGCAGCAGGCCCTGCCCCCACATTGATCCTCATCGCCACGGGATTGCTCCACGAGGGCGAGCAGATGCCCGAGCGTGGCTTCAAGGATGTGAACCCCGGCTGGATGGCGCGCAGCTATGCGATCAACGCGATCGGCCCCGCCCTGGTGATGAAACACTTCCTGCCGCTGATGCCCAAGACCGGAACGCCCGTTCTTGCCGCCCTTTCCGCGCGGGTCGGCTCGATTGGGGACAATGGCCTCGGCGGCTGGCACGGCTATCGCGCCTCCAAGGCTGCGCTCAACATGCTGATCGCCAACGCCGCGATCGAGGCCCGGCGTTCCAGCCCCCGATCGATCGTCGTCGGCCTGCACCCCGGCACCGTCGACAGCGCGCTCTCCAAGCCTTTCCAGACGAACCTCGCTCCCGGCAGCCTGTTCGCACCCGACCGGGCGGCGCTGCAGCTGCTCGACGTGATCGAGACGCTCAAGCCCAAGGACAGCGGCAAGCTATTTGCGTGGGATGGTGCCGAAATCCCGTTCTGATGGCTTCTCGCGTACGCGCACGCGTGCGCGCGGCTTGGCATAGGAGCCTGCGCCCGCTAGTCAGGGGACAGGACTTCAATCTTCCCGAAAGCAGGACGCCTTGACCGACGAGATTCGCCTCGCGGACCCTTCCGACATTTCTCCCATCTCGATCGTCGACGAGATGCGATCGAGTTACCTCGATTATGCGATGAGCGTGATCGTGTCGCGCGCGCTTCCGGACGTGCGCGATGGTCTGAAGCCGGTGCACCGGCGAATCCTGTTCTCGGCGAACGAGAGCGGCTTCCACTACAACCGGCCCTATCGCAAATCGGCGCGCATCGTCGGTGACGTGATCGGTAAATATCACCCGCACGGCGACACCGCGATCTACGACGCATTGGCGCGCATGACCCAGGACTGGTCGATGCGGCTGCCGCTGATCGACGGTCAGGGCAACTTCGGTTCGATGGACCCCGATCCGCCGGCAGCGATGCGCTACACCGAGGCGCGCCTTCACCGCGCCGCCGGGTTCCTGCTCGACGATCTCGACAAGGACACCGTCGACTTCGTCCCGAACTACGACGGGTCGGAGCGTGAGCCGTCGGTGCTGCCGGCGCGCTTCCCCAACCTGCTGGTGAACGGCGCAGGCGGCATCGCCGTCGGCATGGCGACCAACGTGCCGCCGCACAACCTGGGCGAGGTCATCGACGCCTGCCTCCTCACGATCGATCGTTCGGTCGAGGGCGGCGAGCCCGTGACGATCGACGAACTGGCGGAGATCGTGCCGGGGCCGGACTTCCCGACCGGCGCGATCATGCTCGGCCGCGCCGGTGCACGCGCTGCCTACACCGGCGGCCGTGGCTCGGTGATCCTGCGCTCGCGCCACACGGTCGAGGCACGCGGGGACCGCCGCTCGATCGTGCTGACCGAAATCCCCTTCCAGGTCGGCAAGAACGGCCTCGTCGAAAAGATCGCGGAAGCCGCCAAGGACAAGCGGATCGAAGGCGTCAGCGACATTCGCGACGAATCGAACCGCGAAGGCGTCCGCATCGTCATCGACCTGAAGCGCGATGCGACGCCGGAAGTCGTGCTGAACCAGCTGTGGCGGCATACCCCGGCGCAGTCGAGCTTCGCCGCTAACATGCTGGCGATCCGCGGCGGCCGTCCGGAACTGCTCAACCTCAAGGACATCATCGACGCGTTCATCACCTTCCGCGAGGAAGTGATCACCCGCCGGTCGAAGTTCGAGCTCGCCAAGGCGCGCGACCGGGCGCACCTGTTACTCGGCCTGGTGATCGCGGTCACCAACATGGACGAGGTGGTGCGCATCATCCGCGGTGCCGCCAACCCGGCGGCTGCCCGTACCGCCCTTCTCACCCGCGAGTGGCCGATCGCCGAGATCGCGTCCTACATCCGCCTGGTCGAGGCCGTTGAGACCGAGATCACGGGCGACACCTATCGCCTGTCGGATGCGCAGGTCCGCGCGATCCTCGACCTTCGCCTCCACCGCCTGACCGCGCTTGGGCGCGACGAAATCGGCGACGAGCTTGCCAAGCTGGCGGACTCCATCGCCGAACTGCTTGAGATCCTGGGCAACCGCGCCAAGCTCTACGCCGTGATGCGCGGCGAGCTGGTCCAGGTCCGCGCAGAATTCGCGACACCGCGCCGCACCGAGATCGCCAACGCCGCCGACGGAATCGACGACGAGGACCTGATCGAGCGGGAGGACATGGTCGTCACCGTGACCATGGAAGGCTATATCAAGCGCACGCCGCTGGATGCTTTCCGTGCCCAGAAGCGTGGCGGTAAGGGCCGCGCCGGCATGGCGACGAAGGACGAGGACGCCGTTACCTCGCTGTTCGTCACCTCGACGCACACGCCGGTCCTGTTCTTCTCGACCGCGGGCAAGGTCTATCGCATGAAGGTCTGGCGCCTGCCGGAGGGCGGCCCCGCCACCCGCGGCCGTCCGATGATCAACCTGCTGCCGCTGGCGACGGGCGAGACGATCTCGACCGTCCTGCCGCTGCCGGAGGATGAGGAGAGCTGGTCCGACCTGCACGTCATGTTCGCCACTGCGAACGGGACAGTGCGCCGCAATTCGATGGACGCGTTCACGAACGTGCCTACGGCGGGCAAGATCGCGATGCGCTTCGACGACGACAGCGACGATCGCCTGATCGGCGTCGCACTGCTGACCGAGAGCGATGACGTTCTGCTCGCCACCAAGTGCGGCAAGGCGATTCGCTTTGCCGCGACCGACGTGCGCGAGTTCCAGAGCCGCACGTCCACCGGTGTGCGCGGCATCAGCCTGGCCGAAGGTGACGAGGTCATCTCGCTGTCCATTCTCGGCGGCTTCCAGACCACCACCGAGGAGCGAGACGCCTATCTGAAGGCAGCTCCGTGGAAGGAGGGCGACCGCGAGGTTACGCTTACTCCGGAGCGCATGGCCGAGTTCGAGGCGGCGGAGCAGTTCATCCTGACCGTGACCGCCAACGGCTATGGCAAGCGGACGTCTGCCTATGAGTATCGCCGCACCAATCGCGGTGGCCAAGGCATCACCAATATTGTCACCTCGGACCGCAACGGCCATGTCGTGGCAAGCTTCCCGGCCAGCTCCGGCGAGCAGCTGATGCTGGTCACCGATCAGGCCAAGCTGATCCGCATGTCCGTGGGCGACACGCGCGTCACCGGTCGTGCGAGCCAGGGCGTGCGCCTGTTCCACGTCGCCGCGCAGGAGCACGTCGTCTCCGCCGCCCGGATCGACGAGGAAGAGGAGCCTGAGAACGAGGCGGAGGCGATCGTAGCCGAGGAGCGCGCAAGCGGCCCCGAAGCGGAGCCGATCGCAGGCGCCGCGATCCAGCTCGACGATGGCACGGGTCCGGAAACCCTGCCGGAGCGCATTGAGGAAGAAGACCCGGAGAGCGAGGACGAATGAGCAAGCCAAACGCCGCGTTCAAGGTACTGACCGCCGAGCAGATGATCGCGCTGGAAGCCGGCAGCTTCGCGGGCGCCCCGATCGACCAGGCGGATGGCTACATCCACCTGTCGACCGCGGAGCAGCTGACCGAGACGGTCGACAAGCACTTCGTCGGTCAGGAAGGCCTGTGGGTCGCCGAGGTCGATCTCGACGCACTCGGCGATGCGATCCGGTGGGAAGTTTCGCGCGGTGGCCAGGAATTCCCGCACTTGTACGGAGAACTGACGCTGGACACCGTCGTCGCCTATTCGCCGCTCGAGCGGGAGCACGACGGCAGCGTGCGGCTTCCGGTCACCGGCTGAGGCCAGAAGTCCCGATCTGTCAGGTCCGTGCCCCGGCTGGGGAACGGACCTGACGGTTCACAATCGCTGGCGCCTCAGCCTGATGCTCACGGCCTTTGAGGCGCCGCCTAAAAAGGTGCGGGCAGCCCCCTCCGGCGGGCGTCGGCTCAACCTGCGGCCGGGTTTCCCATCTGCGCCGATTCCCCCGTTGCCAGCGGTTCGCTAGCCCCCGTCAGCGGAACGGCGGGGGTGTGCTGATCCCCGGGTCCGTAGACCTTGTCGAGATAATAGCCGGCCAGCACATAATGCGCCTTCACCACTGCGGGATGTTCGGCAGTCTGCGCGAGCTTCAATTCGGCTTCGGCGCGGTCGTAGAAATAATCGGTGTCGTCGACGTCGTTCATGATCGCCCTTCCAACGAGCCTTTTCGGCCCGCGGATCCTGTCCTTGGCGAAGCCGGCTGACCCGGCTTCCTGTTATGATGGTGCGTTAGCGGTGGGCAGAAGGCCCGTCAAAACGGGATGGGACGCCATCGTTGCCGGTCGCCGTGTTGCCTGACCGCCACGGCTAAGCCCCCGCGCCCGCATGTG
Organism: Sphingomonas sp. 3-13AW; assembly: GCF_049311085.1. Classification (NCBI taxonomy): domain Bacteria; kingdom Pseudomonadati; phylum Pseudomonadota; class Alphaproteobacteria; order Sphingomonadales; family Sphingomonadaceae; genus Sphingomonas; species Sphingomonas sp. 3-13AW. The sequence goes on from NZ_JASNVZ010000002.1 coordinate 341,567, forward strand.
CGGCACGGTCCTCGGATGACCCGGAGATGGCGAGACACTTCCCCACAGGCCGCGAAACGACCCCCGCTGCTCTTGGTTCCGCGCCTACGGCATCAAATCGACGACCTGTGCGTCCGGGGCCTCGGCGTGCAGCAGCATGGTCCGATGGCAATGACACGGATCGCGTTCGAAGCACATCAGCGCAGACGGCAATTCCGTTGCGAGCTCGAGCATTACGGGAACCTGCGCCTGCGCCTCGGGCAGCTTCAACTGCTCTTCATAGACTTCGCGCAGCGTCTCTATGTCGCCCTTCTTCCTCGCGTCGCGCCCCCGCTTCGGCGTGCCCAGCGCCTTCAGGTTCCGATAGTCGATCCCGACTTCCTGCAGATGGGCGGCGAGTGACGATTTGGAGAAGCCCGGGCGGCGGGAGAGCGGCAACGCACGTACGTCGATCACGCGTCGAACGCCGGCATGCTGCAGCGCTGCCAGGAAATCGGCCATGGTCGTGTCTTCATATCCGATCGTGTAAATGGTCAGCGGTGCGTCCGGCATGACGATCCCCCGTGTTGCGACTGTCCAGCAGCAGGCGGATCGGCTAGGCAGCGGCCGATCGCGGCGCCAGCCGCTTCTTTCCATAGCATTTTTTCGAGACGCTTTGTGACGCAAACTCACCAGATCCACATCATCGGCGGCGGACTTGCCGGGTCCGAGGCCGCCTGGCAGCTGGCGCAGGCGGGTTTCCGTGTACGCCTTTCCGAGATGCGCGGTGGCGGCGACTGCACCCCCGCGCACCAGAGCGATAGCCTCGCCGAACTCGTCTGCTCGAACAGCTTCCGCTCGGATGATGCGGAAAGCAACGCGGTCGGACTGCTGCATTCGGAGATGCGGGCGCTCGGCTCGCTGATCATGGCCAAGGGCGACGAACACCGGGTTCCCGCAGGCTCCGCACTCGCAGTCGATCGCGAGGGCTTCTCCGCGGGCGTCACCGCGGCGCTGGAGGCGCACCCCAACATCACCATCGTGCGGGAGCGGGTCGACGTCCTGCCGTCGGAAGGTCCGACGATCATCGCGACCGGTCCGCTGACCGCGCCCGGGCTGGCTGAGAGCATCGGCAGCGCCACCGGCAGCGACGCCCTCGCCTTCTTCGACGCGATCGCCCCGATCGTCCATTTCGACAGCATCGACATGGACGTCGCCTGGATGGCGGCCCGATGGGACAAGGGCGGCAAGGACTATATCAACTGCCCGATGGACCGGGAGCAATATGCTGCCTTTCACGCCGGTCTTCTGGCGGGCGAGAAGACCGAATTTCGCGAATGGGAGAACGTCCCCTATTTCGAAGGCTGCATGCCGATCGAGGTGATGGCCGAGCGTGGGTTCGATACGCTGCGCTATGGGCCGATGAAGCCGGTGGGGCTCGACAATCCCCGCACCGGCCGCTGGCCGCATGCGGTGGTGCAGCTCCGCCAGGACAATGCGCAGGGCACGCTGTGGAACATCGTCGGCTTTCAGACCAAGCTGAAGCATGCCGAGCAGGTGCGCCTGTTCCGGACGATCCCCGGGCTTGAGAAGGCGGAATTTGCGCGACTGGGCGGCCTCCATCGCAATACCTTCATCCGCTCGCCCGAACTGCTCGATCCGACGCTGCGGTTGAAAGCACGTCCGCATCTGCGGTTCGCGGGACAGATCACCGGTTGCGAAGGCTATGTCGAAAGCTCCGCCATCGGCCTGATGGCCGGTCGCTTCACCGCCGCCGAGCTCGCCGGTCGCGAGCTTCTCCCGCCCCCGCCCGAGACTGCGCTCGGCGCCCTCCTCGGGCACATAACCGGGGGCGCGGAGGCGGAGACCTATCAGCCGATGAACGTCAATTTCGGCCTGTTCCCGCCGATCGAGGGCCGCACCAAGAAGGCGAATCGCAAGAAGATGTACACGACGCGGGCGCGCGCCGCCCTGGCGGAGTGGATGCCCGCCTAATCCTCCGCGCCGCTCTCGGGCGGCGGGCAGGCACAACGCGCGGCGGCCTTGCGCTGCACGGCCGTCGTCGCGAACTCCGCGGCGTCCAGCGCGGCGGAGCGGTCTGCGTCCGCCTTGGCGAACTTGGTCGTCGTCTTCACCGCCCACTCGTCAAAGGTCAGGCGGCCATCGCCGTTGGCGTCGAGCTTTGCGAACGCCTTTTTGCGGCTGGCGAGATATTCCTCGCGAGTAACCCGGCCGTTGCGGTCCTTGTCATAGCGGTCGAAGCGCTTCTGCTCACGCGTGCGCGCCGTGGCGCTGGGCACCGCAGCGGGCTCCTGCGGCGGCAAAGGTGCCCTGCTGCCTGGGGCAGCCTGGGGCGAAGGCAATGGCGCTTCCACCTGCGCGCTTCCCCGGAAGACGAAAATTCCCGCCGTCGCGAGCAACAATGCCGACAATACCCCCGCCCCGTACCGCCACATGCCCGCCCCCATGCGTTATACCGCGGCGGAGGCTATCGCACGTCATGGCCGGCGGATAGCCCTAAAGCCCTGTTAACCTATGCCAGATTACCCGGGCGAGCCGACGAGGGGAGCCGGGAGCAGCGCCGCCTTCCAAATCCATTCGTGCGAAATGCGCCAGCATCCCAAGCGGCCTCAGTGCGGTTGGCCAGGACTGGGCAAGTCCGGCGCGCAACTGCTCCAGCGCCAGCTCCCTTGCGGCACTTGCCTCGGCTGCGTTCGACAGCCCCCGGGCGAGGTCGGCCAATGCCCATCCGGAGCCCGCGGCGCGGACGGCCGAACTGGCGGCGGCCTCACCCAGCCCTACGGACGCGAGCGCGAACAACGTCGATCCGCGAGCCTCGCCAAATCTGCGAAGTGCGTCCCGGTCGAGTTCCGCCTCCTCGATCAGCACGTCCCATCCATCGATCATCGCTGCAGCATCCGCCCCTGCGATGCCCTGCTGGAGCAAATCGCGCGCGACGCCTTCCAGTACCGGCTGTGCCGGCGGAGGTGCCGTGTCGAGTTTCCCGAGCGCGTCATGCCACCACGTCAGCCGCATCTGCCCGATCAAGGGTTCGCTCGTCGTACGGACGATCTCTGCGAGCGTGTCGTCGAGCGCGAACAGCGCCTCCAGTGCCGGTCGACGCGCGGCGGGAACATAGGCGAGGACGAGATTGCGCTCAGCTGTGCTGCCCAGGACCGCGGCATCCGCGCCTCCCTCTCGCGCCTTGTCATCACCCATCATGCATCAACCCAATTTTCATGCTTCCAGCGCATTTAAGTGCAACTCATTATGCGAAACGTAAGGCACTGACACCATGGGGGGCCGCGGATTGAAGCCGCCGGGTATATTCGCCCGTCTCGCTGGCGACGTCCGAGCGAACACCCTCGCGATCATGGCAGCAGCCATGATCCCGCTCATCGGAATGGTGGGCGGCGCCGTTGACCTGTCCCGCATGTACATCGTCAAGACGCGGCTGCAACATGCCTGTGACGCGGGGGCGCTCGCGGGCCGCAAGGCGATGGGTGGCGGTACCTGGGCGCAATCGAACGGCTATCCAGGAAAAGCCGCCAAGCAGTTCTTCGAAGCGAACATTTCTCAAGCCGCATATGGCGCCACGTCGGTCGCCAGTGCGTACAACGAAAGCGCGGGCAAGGTCACCGGCACCGCCTCGGCAGTCGTACCGATGACGTTGATGCGCGTGTTCAACTTCGATTCGGAAACAATCACCGTCACCTGCGACGCGGAAATGCGGCTTCCCAACACGGACGTCATGTTCGTGCTCGATACGACGGGGTCGATGGCCAGCACCGCCGGGTCGGATAACGTCACAAAGATTGCCGCGTTGAAGCTGGCGGTGAAGTGCTTCTACGAGATCGTGGCGCGGCTCGATACCGACGCGACCTGCACGACTGGAAACCCAAGCGGCGGCACCGGCGATCAGGTCCAGATCCGCTTTGGCTTCGTTCCCTATGCAGTGAACGCCAACGTCGGCCGGCTGCTGAAACCCGCGTGGATGGCGGATTCGTGGACGTACCAGAGCCGCAAGATCTACTCGGGAGGTACCTACACTGCGTGGACCCCGTTTAGCTCGTACGGCACGTACGTATGCAGTTCCGTCCCCGCGGACAGCGATACGGTGCAGTATCGGGTGACCTCAACCTTCTGGATTTTTTGCACTGTCGAGCAGCGTACCCGCAGCATGACTCCGGTTACCTGGGAATATGGGCCCGTTGAACAGGGTGTAAGCGGCCTCAAGAACGGGAACGGCTGGAAGGCCAGCTTCACGCTTCCGATTGGTGAGAACGGCAGCGGCAAGACCATCCCCTGGGGTGGATGCATCGAGGAGCGAAAAACCGTCCGGACGAGCCCCTTCACGTCGATCACCAGCGACATGCTGGACCTCGACATCGACAGGGTGCCCACCAGCAACCCCGACACGCAGTGGAAGCCGCTGCTGCCGGACCTGATCTATACACGCCAGAGCACGGGAAGCCCTACGAGCACGAGCACCGCGAACTGGAATCGCGCCGTCGTGCGAACAACCGGCAACTTCACCAACACGTCCTACCGCTCCTGCCCCACCCCTGCGCGCAAGCTGCAAACCTGGGACAATGCGGCGGCGTTCAGCAGCTATGTCGACAGCCTGACCCCGGAAGGGAACACGTACCACGACATCGGCATCCTCTGGGGTGCCCGGCTGCTGTCCCCCACCGGCATTTTCGCGTCTGAAAATGCCTACACGCCAAAGGGCGGTGAAATCGAACGTCACCTGATCTTCATGACGGACGGAGACACGCAAGCGGCCACAAGCGACCATAATGCCTATGGCATTCCGTGGTTCGACCGTCGCCAGACGCCGGATTCCACGACGCCGACGGAAACGATGCTGGAGGCACAGATCAACGCCCGTTTCGCCGCGCTTTGCACAGCGGTGAAGAACAAGAACATCACGCTTTGGGTGATCTCGTTCGGGAGCATGACCACGGACACGAAGAACCGTCTTCAGAGCTGCGCGACCTCCGGGCGATACTTCAGCGCGAACGACGCTGCCGCGCTGCAGGCGACATTCAAATCGATCGCGGACCAGATCTCCCAGTTGCGGCTTACCAAATGATCGCGACAGTCGTGCATCAGATGGGTGTTATTCGTCGGCTAGGTACCGAGCGTCGGGGAGCGACCGTGGTCGAGTTCGCGATCGTCGCCCCGGTGCTCGCGATGCTCCTGATGGGCGCGTTCGACGTAGCGCACACGCTCTATGTCGACGCGGCATTGCAGGGGATCGTCCAGAAGACAGCCCGGGATTCCGCCCTGGAAGGAGGAACCAGTGCCGCAACCGCAGCGGCGCTCGACAAGCGGGTTGTCGATCAGGTGCGGCCGCTCGCGAGCAATGCCGACGTGACCATCACCCGCCGCTTCTATCGGAACTACGCCGCGGCCTCCGCCCGGAAGGCGGAGACCTTCACCGACACCAACTCGAACGGGACTTGCGACGCGGGCGAGCCCTATGAGGATACTAACCTCAATGGCACCTGGGACGCTGACGGCGGCGACGCCGGCCAGGGGGGTGCCAAAGATGCAACCATCTACACTGCCACGGTCACCTACCCGCGGATGTTCCCGCTCTGGCGAATGGTCGGCGGCAGTGGAACCGCCCGGGTGAGCGCGACCACCGTCCTTCGCAACCAACCCTATGGCGACCAGGGCAGTTACGGCGCCTTCAAGGTCCGGAACTGCTCGTGAGAACGCGCTCGCGAAGACTGGCCCGCCAGCTCTCTCATGACCAACGTGCGCTCGCGCTGATTGAGTTTGCGGTTGGCCTGCCGGTGTTTCTCACCCTGAGCCTGACGGGTGCAGAACTCACGAACTACGTCATCACGCGCATGCGGATCAGCCAGGTCGCGCTGCAACTTGCGGACAATGCCGCGCGCATGGGCAGTGGCAGCCTGTTGTCGGCAAAGACGATCAGCGAAAGCGAGATCAACGATCTGCTGACCGGCGCCGACCTCCAGGCCGGTGGTCTCGACCTCTACAAGAACGGCCGCGTGATCGTCTCGGACCTGGAGCCGGTTACGAACCCGAACAATAGCTCGAAGTACAAGATCGTCTGGCAGCGGTGCCGTGGGGGTGCGACCTATGCGCCGCGCTATGGCAGTGCAGGAGCGACCGGCCTCAGCGGCATGGGCCCGGCGGGGCGGCAGGCGTTTGCACCCGATGGCGGCGCCACGATGTTCGTGGAGGTATTCTATCGATACCAGCCGCTCGTTTCGGCATCACTGGCACCGTCGACGACGATCATGGAAACCGCATCGATGATGGTTCGCGACCGGCGAGATCTCAGCCTGATCTACAACTCGGAAAACGCGGCTATTTCCGGCTGCTGATACGAGAAGGGCCGGCGGTACCCCGCCGGCCCTCAGGCAACCTCGGCGGTTCGCCGATCAGCCCTTGTACGTCACCTTCTTCACGGTCGCGACGACGCGCTCGGCAGTGACGAGTGCCAGCTTCTCGAGGTTCGCTGCATAGGGCAGCGGCACGTCTTCGTTGGTCACGCGCAGCACCGGGGCGTCGAGGTCGTCGAAGCCCTGCTCCATGACGACGGCCGCGATCTCGCTCGCGATAGAGCAGACCGGCCAGCCCTCTTCGACGATGACCAGGCGGTTGGTCTTCTTGAGGCTCTCGAGCACCGTCTTGGTGTCGAGCGGGCGCAGCGTGCGCAGGTCGATGACCTCCGCCTCGATGCCTTCGCCCGCCAGCGTCTCGGCTGCTTCCAGCGCGACGCCGACGCCGATCGAGTAGGACACGATCGTCACGTCCTTGCCCTGGCGAATGACGCGCGCCTTGCCGATCGGCAGGACATAATCGTCAAGCTTCGGCACTTCGAACGTGCGACCGTACATCAGCTCGTTCTCGAGGAACACGACCGGGTCTTCGGAGCGGATCGCGGCCTTCAGAAGGCCCTTGCCGTCGGCCGCGTCATACGGCGCGATCACGACGAGGCCCGGAACGCTTGCATACCACGGCGCATAGTTCTGCGAGTGCTGCGCGCCCACGCGGCTGGCCGCGCCGTTGGGACCACGGAACACGATCGGGCAGCGCATCTGGCCGCCGGACATGTAGTTGGTCTTGGCCGCAGAGTTGATGATGTGGTCGATCGCCTGCATGGCGAAGTTGAACGTCATGAACTCGACGATCGGCTTGAGGCCGCCCATCGCCGCGCCCGTGCCGACACCGGCGAAGCCATATTCGGTGATCGGCGTGTCGATGACGCGCTTGGGACCGAACTCCTCGAGAAGGCCCTGGGTGACCTTGTAGGCACCCTGATACTCGGCGACTTCCTCGCCCATCACGAACACGCGCGGATCCGCACGCATTTCCTCGGCCATCGCGTCGCGCAGTGCTTCGCGAACCGTCATCTTCACCATCTCGGTGCCTGCGGGCACTTCCGGATCGGTAGAAGTCTGCTCGACGGCGTTGACGAGCTGGGTCGTGCCGGTTTCCTGAGCCTTGGGGGCGTCGGCCACGGCTTCGGTGCGCTGGTCGGACGGGGTCTGCACCCCACCCTCGCCATCCGCGGGCTTCGAACCCGCCGCCGCGGCGGTCGAGGTCGGCGACGCGTTGGCGGCTTCGGCGAGATCTTCGCCTTCGCCCGCGATCATTGCGATCACGGTGCCGACCTTCACATTGTCGGTGCCTTCGGGGACCAGGATCTTGGCGATCGTGCCCTCGTCGACGGCTTCGAACTCCATGGTTGCCTTGTCGGTCTCGATCTCGGCCATGATGTCGCCGGACTTGACGACGTCACCTTCCTTGACCAGCCATTTCGCCAGCGTGCCCTCTTCCATCGTGGGCGACAGTGCCGGCATCTTCAGTTCGATTGCCATCTCAGTACTTCTCCACCAGCACGTCCGTATAGAGCTCGGCCGGATCCGGTTCCGGCGTGCTCTCGGCGAAGTCAGCGGCTTCGTTCACCACCTTGCGGATTTCCTGCTCGATCGCCTTCAGATCGGCTTCGTTGACGCCCAGCTTCTCCAGCTCGCGCTTCGCGCCCTCGATCGGGTCGGAGTTGTCGCGCATCGCCTGCACTTCCTCGCGCGTGCGGTACTTGGCAGGATCCGACATCGAGTGACCGCGATAGCGATAAGTCTTCATCTCGAGGATGATCGGCCCCTTGCCGGCGCGCACCCAGGCGAGCGCCTCTTCGGCCGCGCCGCGGCAGGCGAGGACGTCCATGCCGTCGACCTGGATGCCCGGGATGCGGAAGCTTTCGCCGCGCTTGTAGAGCTGGTCCTCAGCCGACGAGCGGTTGACGCTGGTGCCCATGGCATAGTGGTTGTTCTCGATCACATAGATGATCGGCAGCTTCCACAGCTCGGCCATGTTGAAGCTTTCGTACACCTGGCCCTGGTTGGCCGCGCCATCGCCGAAATAGGCCATCGCGACGCCGCCGTCCTCGTTGTACTTGTGGCCAAAGGCCAGGCCGGTGCCGAGCGACACCTGCGCGCCGACGATGCCGTGGCCGCCGTAGAACTTCTTCTCGGTGGAGAACATGTGCATCGAGCCGCCCTTGCCGCGGCTGATGCCGGCCGCGCGGCCGGTCAGCTCGGCCATGATGACCTTGGGATCGATGCCATAGGCCAGCATGTGGCCGTGATCGCGGTACCCGGTGATGACCGAGTCCTTCTCACCATCAAGCGCGGACTGTAGGCCGACGGCAACCGCCTCCTGACCGATATAGAGATGGCAGAACCCGCCGATGAAGCCGAGGCCGTAAAGCTGACCGGCCTTCTCTTCGAAGCGACGGATCAGCAGCATCTGCTTGTAGAAGTCGAGCAGTTCCTCCTTCGAGGCCTGATAGCGGGTAGGTTCGCTGGGGCGCTCACGGTTGGGAACGGCAGGTTCGCTGTTGGCGCGCTGCGCCGGTGCCTTTGCCACGATGTAGGTACCCTCATGCCTGGGAAAGGGGAAAGGAGCCGAGCCTATAGGCCGGTTTCTCTCCCGACTGCAATCGCCCCGCAGGAGGTGCCGGGCGACCATGCTGCGACCCTGCTAGCGCAACTCTGCTCAGCCGTCGACCGTGCCCGAGCAGCGATCGGCATTACCCCCATCCGAGCCCAGCGGCATGATAAACTCGTCCGGATGGGCGACGTTCAACTGCTTGCGCACCAGTTCATCCACCATGTCGGGATCCGCATGCCGGGGATCAAGCAGGGCGACGCGATTGCGCAGCTCCGCGCGCGCCTTGTCCAGGCATTCGTAATGGGCCTGGCGCTGGGCCAGCTTGCGCGAATAATCGCGATACGCGAGAACGCCGTTGGGCCCGAGCACCGCGTAATAGCCAAAAAATCCCATGAACAGGATCGCAAACGCGGGAAATCCTGCACGGCGGAGTATCGGGTGAAGCGGCGAAGAGCGCGGCATGCCTGATATTTGCGCAACGCAAGCCCGCGCGCAAGGTCGACTGAGACGAAAACATCGCGAGATCATAAGCTGATGCATCTACACCATGACCCCGCCAGCCCCGCCGCGGAGCCGATCACCTTCGATGATTTCCTGGCCGTCGACATTCGGGTCGGCACGATCGTCGAGGCGGAGCCCTTTCCGGAAGCACGCAAGCCGGCGATCAAGCTCAGGATCGATTTTGGTCCGACGATCGGCATCCGGCGCTCAAGCGCGCAGATCACCGAACATTATTCCCCAGAGATGCTCGTCGGGCGGCAGGTTGCAGCTGTCGTCAATTTCCCGCCGCGGCAGATCGGCAAATTCCTGTCCGAGGTCCTCACGCTGGGCTTTCCAGACGCGCAAGGTGCGGTGGTATTGTTCGCCCCCGATCAGCAGGTGCCTAATGGCGGGCGATTGTTCTAGGCAAGTCCGGGTTGCCCGGGAGGTGCACAACGGCGCCTCCCGGGCAGAACCGATCAGCCGCGCAGGATCGAGCGGCCTGCGTACCGGGCCGCGTTGCCCAGTTCTTCCTCGATACGAATCAGCTGGTTGTACTTTGCGAGCCGGTCCGACCGCGCCAGGCTGCCGGTCTTGATCTGGCCGCAGTTGGTCGCGACCGCCAGGTCGGCGATGGTCGCATCCTCGGTCTCGCCCGAACGGTGCGACATGACCGCCGTGTAGGACGAACGCTGCGCCAGGCTCACCGCCTCCAGCGTCTCGGTGAGCGTCCCGATCTGGTTGACCTTCACCAGCAGCGAATTGGCCAGGCCCTTGCCGATGCCCATCGCCAGACGCTCCGGATTGGTGACGAACAGATCGTCGCCGACCAGCTGGACCTTGTCACCGATCTTGTCGGTGAGCGCTTTCCAGCCTTCGAAATCATCTTCGCCCATGCCGTCCTCAATCGAGAAGATCGGGTATCGCGCCGCAAGGTCGGCGAGGTAATCGGCCATTTCGACCGGCGACAACGACTTGCCTTCCCCGACCATCTCATAGCGGCCGTTCTTGAAGAACTCGGTCGCGGCGCAGTCGAGCGCGAGCATCACATCATCGCCCGGGGTATACCCCGCCTTCTCGATGCTGGTCATGATGAAGTCGAGCGCATCGGTGGTGGAAGAAAGGTTCGGCGCGAAGCCGCCTTCGTCGCCCACCGACGTCGCAAGACCCTTGTCGTGCAGGCCCTTTTTCAGCGTGTGGAAGATCTCAGACCCGCAGCGAACCGCCTCTGCGAGGCTCGGCGCCCCGACGGGCATGATCATGAATTCCTGGAAATCGATCGGATTGTCGGCATGCTCGCCGCCGTTGATGATGTTCATCATCGGCACCGGCAACACGTGCGCCGCGACCCCACCGACATAGCGGTAGAGCGGCTGGCCGCGCGCGTCCGCCGCAGCCTTCGCAACCGCAAGGCTCACGCCCAGGATCGCGTTGGCGCCGAGGCGACCCTTGTTGTGGGTGCCGTCGAGCTCGATCATCGCGCGATCGACGTCGGACTGGTCCTCCGCGTCCAGGCCGAGCACGACCTCTGCGATGTCGGCGTTCACCGCATCGACCGCGCCCTGCACGCCCTTGCCCATCCAGCGGGACTTGTCGCCGTCGCGCTTCTCAACGGCTTCATGCGCGCCAGTCGATGCGCCCGAGGGTACGGCTGCACGGCCGGTGCTGCCATCTTCCAGCATCACGTCGACCTCGACGGTGGGGTTGCCACGGCTGTCCAGGATCTGGCGCGCATGGATGTCGATGATTGCGGTCACGTAACGATCTCCCTACCTTCTCGGCCGGACGCTGCCGGCGATCGCGCGCAGCCCTATCCGCTTGCCTCTTGCGGGGCAATTCGTGCGGATCGGGAACCGCGGTCGTCCGCTTTGGTTCTCAAGTCGAACCACGAAGGGAAACGCACGATGAGCGACACCAACCGGACCGACCCGCTTTCGAGCACGGGCCGCAAAAACACCGAGGTCGAGTTCACCCCCTCTTCCAGCACCGCCAACACCGCCGCCGCCAGCTTTGAGCCGGCCGGCGGTGATGATTCGACCTTCAAGACGACCGATGTTCCCGGACAGGGAAGCGACGCCGCTTCCAAGGCCAAGGGCGCGGCACAGACGCTGAAGGACGAAGCGAGCAAGCTTGGTCAGCAGGCGACAGAAAGGGCCCGCGGCCTTGCCGATGAGGGCAAGCTGCGCGCGACGGGTGCGCTCGACGAGTTCTCCAAGATGATGGAGGATGCCGCTGCGACCGTCGACGAGAAGCTGGGCGAGCAGTACGGCCAATATGCCCGTTCGGCCGCGCAGACGCTGTCCGACTTCTCCGAATCCCTGCGCGACAAGGAAGTCGACGAGCTGATCGAAGACGTCCGCGGCTTTGTCCGGAAGAGCCCGGCAGTTGCCATCGGTACCGCGGCGGCGCTCGGCTTCGTGCTGGCGCGCGTCGTCAAGGCGGGCGTCGACGGCACGGCGGACACGACCGACACGGCCTCCAAGGCCTGACGTCAGCGAGTGGATTTCATGCGCGACAGCAGCAGGAGCGACGCAAGCGTCGGCGAGCTGGTTCAACGGCTCGTAGGCGACAGCAAGGCCTGGGTTCAGGCCGAGCTGGCCGTGTGGAAGGCGGTCGCCGCCTCCCGCAAGAATGACGCGATCCTCGGGCTTGCACTCGGCATCGGCGCCCTTGTGATCGCATTTGCGGCCATAGGGGCTCTGCTGGTCGGGTTGATCCTGGTGCTGCGCGGCCCGCTCGGCAACGGCGGCGCGACCGCGGTGGTCGTGATCGGCGCGCTGGCGATCGCCGGCATCCTCGGCAAGATCGCGGCGACGCGGCTCGGCCGCGCCTTTTCGGGGGACGGCCTGTGACCGAACACCCGGGTATCGCCGCCGCCCGCGCCAACGCGCAACTTGCCAAGGCGCGGATGCTGGGCACCGTCGACGCGATCAAGTCTCGGCTGAACCCGAGCACGGTCGCGGAGGACGTCGCCGATCGCGTCAAGGAGCGGGCCTCTGCAGCAATGGAGCAAGGCGTCGCGGTCGTGCAGCAACAACCACGCGCGGTTGCTGCCGGCGCGGCTGGGCTGCTCGCGCTGCTCGTCACACCCAAGCTGATCGGGGCGCTTTGTCGCCGTCGCAAGCAGAAGAAGGCCCGCGCCAAGGTACCCGCGACGGTGGCAAGCCCCCAGCTGTCCCCACCGCCGTCCGATCGCCCCTGACATCATCACCGGCTCTCGCCGGCCCAAGCAAGGACAAGTGGAATGACCACCAACGCCAACGCGAACAACACCACCTCGACCCCCGCGACGTCGGAAGCGGACGCCGGTAAGCTCGTCGCGCTGCGCGACAGCGCCAGCCATGCCTATGAAGCGACTCGTGAGAGCGCGGCGACTGCAGCTGCCCGCGCCGGCGAGGGTATCGAAGCGAACCCGCTCGCCGTGCTGGCCGGCGGCATTGCCCTCGGCGCGGTTCTCGGCGCGCTGCTTCCCAAGACCGAGAGCGAGCAGAAGGTGCTCGGTCCGCTTGGCAAGCGCCTGTCGGATGGCGCGGTAGCCGCTGCCGCAGCCGCGCGTGAGGCGGGTAAGGAGCAGCTGAGCAGCGCCATCCCGGACAAGGATGCCGCCAAGGAAACCCTGCGCAAGGCCTTCGGTAGCGTGGTCGAAGCCGCAAAAGACGGCGGAAAATCGGCTGTCACCGGTAGCAGCGAGGTCTGAACACCACTGCACCCTTGAGTGCGCGGCATCAGCCGCTATGCGGCGGTGCAGCACATATCAGGAGCCGGCATGAGCAAGATGCATCTCGTTTTCGGTGGCCGCGTCAGCGACCCCCAGACCCTCGACTTCGTCAACCTCGACGAGGTGGACCTGGTCGGGCTGTTCCCCGACTATGAGAGCGCCGAGAAGGCCTGGCGCGCCTCCGCGCAGCGCACGGTGGACGACGCCGAGATGAAATATGTGGTGGTGCCGCTGCACCGCCTGCTCCAGCCCGAGCTGAACTGACAGCTCAGGCAAGAGCCCAAACGAAACGCGGCCGCCTCCCCCGGGAAGCGGCCGCGTTTTCGTATGCGCACCGTGAGCCGGAGCGGTCGGTCCCGCCCCGGCCGCCGCGAATTACAGGGCGAACCGTGCCGTCACCCGCAGGTCACGCCCGGCCAGCGGCGCATAATCCTTGAGGTAGCTGGCGTGGCGGCGCGCCACCACGTCGAACAGGTTGTTCGCTGTCAGGGACAGGCTGTTCGGATTGTCCTTGCCCCAGGGCTTGAGCGTCACCGCCAGATTGACCAGCGTATAGGCACCGGTCTGCGTCTCGAACTCGGCGACGCGATCCTGCTTGGTGACGTGCTCCAGCTCCAGCCGAGCCTGTGCAAGCCGGCCCTGCGCTTCGATCCCGCCCAGCAGTCGAAGCGGCGGAATGCGAGGCACGGCGCCGCCGCCGACGATCCGCGCATGCGTGTAATCGGCCACGCCATCGACGACGATCGCCGTGCTGCCGAACTGCGCGAGGCGCGCCGAGGCTTCCGCCTCGAAGCCGTAGAAGCGCGCATCGACCTGGCCGGTGCGGAACACGGGCAAGCCGTCTTCGATCTCGCCGGTCGGCTGCTCATAGATAAAGCCGTCGTACCAGTTGTGATATGCCGCGAGGCTGAAGTTGAAGCCGTCGCCGCCGCCCTTCAGCGTCGCTTCGATGCCATTGCTGCGCTCGACGCGCAGGTTCGGGTCGCCGATCTCGAACGCCTGGGTGCCGGCGTGCGGCCCGTTGGCGAACAGTTCCTCGGCCGTGGGCGCGCGTTCGCTGTGCGACAGCGACAGGCCCAGGCGCGTGCCGCTGCCCAGACCGATGCTGGCGCCCCCCGCAACGGAGAAGGCATCAAAGCTACGCTCCAGCCGCGCATTGCCAAGATCCGCGTCCGGCTGCGCGACGGCGATGCTGTGCTCGTAGCGGCCCGAAAGCTCGCCCCGCACTGCGCCGAAGTCGGCACTCTGGAGGGTGAAGAGGCTGTACTGCTGCGTCTCGCTGCGGGGAACGTACTTTTCCTCGCCGACGACATTGAGGGTGCGGATCATCATCTGCGCACCGCTGGTGCCCCGCCAGCCGCCGCGCGTCGCCTGCTCCGCCTCGACCCGGGCCTCCAGTCCCTGGCTGAAGAAGCTGGTGCCGATCTCGCCATCGTCCTCGAGCTCGTCATGGCGATAGTCGGAGATGCCGCCGCGGAAGCGCAGGCGGTCGATAAAGCCGCCGGTTTCGACTTCCCCGCGCAGGTCCAGCCGGGTCTGGCGCATGTCGATGCGGACCGCCTCGGCCTCTTCACCCGGCTCGATCGCGTAGCGGATCGGAACCCCATAATTGCTGTCGAAGTGGGAGACCGAGAAGCCCAGATTGCCGCCGTCCGTCACGATCGCGGCGCCGCCCGCGACCTGCCAGGTCTCGGCGGAGCTGTTGGGTAGCTTGCCACGCAGGTCGGCGAGCGCCGCCACCTCCGAGTCGGCGCTTGCAGCGGCGGCGCGGCGCTGCGGGCCCGCCAGAATATAGCCGCCCGTCTCCAGATCGTCGGTCTTGGTATAGCTGCCGTCGACGTGAACCACGAGCTTGCCGGCTACTGGCACATCCACGCTGGCGGATGCGGTCCGCTCGTTCGCGGCCGAGCCATAGCCGGCAATGGCGTCGACATGGACAGGCTCGTCGGGGATGTGGCGCGGGATACGGTTGTCGACGACGTTCACGACGCCGCCGATTGCCGAAGGCGCGAACATCAGGGCTGCCGGGCCACGCAACACTTCCACGCGGTCCGCGGTCAGGGGGTTGATCGCGACGGCATGGTCGACGCTGGTGGTCGAGACGTCGAAGCTGCCGATGCCTTCGGTCAGCACCCGGGCGCGATCGCCCTGAAGGCCGCGCAGGATCGGACGCGACGCGTTGGGACCGAAACTGGTGGCCGAGACGCCCGGCTGGCGCGCCATCGTCTCGCCCAGCGTCGGTCGCAGGGACCGAGTCAGCACGTCGCCGCTCAGCACCGTGGTGCCGCCGAGCAGGTCCAGCTTCGACCGGCCGAGCGAGCCCGTCACGACGATATTCGCACCGACTTCCTGGTGGTCGGCACCGGGCGGCGTCCCCTGCCCGGGCTCCGACACCGTGTCGGCCGCCACACTCTCGCCGGCAGGCGCGCTCTCGCCCAGCACCGCCTCAGGTCGCGCATTGGCCGGAAGCGCGCAGATCAGCGCTGCACTACCAAGAAGAAGACGACCCAACGACATTCATACCCTCCCACGATCGGAACGCCCTCCTCCTAGCGGGCCATGATACAACATCTCAAGGGTAAAATGCTGCTGATGCGAAATAATCGCGCGTGAAAGATTGCGGCGGGAGCAGTTCAGCCGAAGCGGTAGGCCGAAACGGCCCAGCCGAGGACCTCGCCGCGCCAGTCTAGATGGGCCAGATCTTCGCCGCCGGCGCCCAGCGCCACCATCAGCGGGAGCAAATGCTCTTCCCGGGGATGGGCGTAGCGCGCATTGGCGAGCGCTTCCCAATCGATGGCGCGCGCCGCGCGGCGCTTGGGGTCCGAATCTGTCACAGCATCGGTGAGCGCTGCGTCCCACACGGTCGAGGCCGGCACCACCTGCGGACCCCGCTCGCGCAGGTTGTGGAAGCTCATCCCCGATCCGATGATCAGAACGCCCTCGTCGCGTAACGCGGACAATGCGCGCCCCATCGCGACATGCTCCGCCGGATCGAGCGCCGTCTGCAGCGACATCTGGACGAGCGGAATGTCCGCGCCGGGAACGGCAACCATCATCGGGATGAACACCCCATGGTCCCAACCGCGCGTGCGCTCGATCCCCGTCGCGAAGCCCGACTGCCCCAGCAACTCCGCGGCGCGCGCCGCAACGTCGGGCGCGCCGGGCGCGGCCCATTGGAGCTGGTAAGTGTGCGGCGGAAACCCATGATAGTCATAGAGGAGCGGCTGTCCGTTGCCGAAATGGAGCGTCGCGTCTTCCTCTTCCCAATGTCCTGAAATCAGCAGGACCGCGCGTGGCTTTTCGGGCAGGCTGGCAATCAGTCCGGCGAGATAATCCCGCATCGGGCGCCACATCGGGTCAGGCTCCGCCCCCGGGTTCATGAAGAAGCAGGGGCCGCCGCCGTGCGGGATGAAAAGGGAGGGCATGGTCATGGAAGGCTATGTCGCCCCCACCTGTGCGGCACACAACGCCCGCCGCGGAAACAGGCCGTTTCCCGCCGGGCCCGGCTGCGCTACTACCTCGCCCGCATGAGCCGCTTCACCGTCAACAACCAGCCCGTCGAATATCAGCTCGATCCGGACACGCCGTTGCTGTGGGCCCTGCGCGACGCATCGAACCTCACCGGCACCAAATATGGCTGCGGCGTAGGAGAATGCGGCGCCTGCACCGTCGATGTGGATGGCGAGGCGGTGCGATCCTGCCAGGTGGCGATCGGCGCGCTTGAGGGCAGCTTCGTCACGACGATCGAAGGATTGTCGCGGGACCGCAGCCATCCGGTACAGGCAGCGTTTCTTGCCTCCAACCTCGGCCAGTGCGGTTATTGCATTCCAGGGCTGGTCATGACGACGGCGGCGCTGCTGCGGACGAACGGCGACCCTTCGGACGCACAGATCGCAGAGGCGCTCACCAACCTGTGTCGCTGCGGCATCCACCCGCGCCTGAGCGAAGCCGTCCGTCGCGCCGCGCGCATTGCCCGCGGGGACGAGGTGATGGAGCCCGCGCCCAGGCCGGGCACGGATCGCGGCGAGGCTGCGCGCGCAGTACCGGCACTCACCCCGCCCTGAACCTTTCGGACTCCTGACACCCGAGTTCAGCCACGGCTCATCGCGCTTCGTCTAAATCCGGGTCAACGTAACCGGCGGGTCCGGTTGGGAGAGGCGCAGTGACCAAGTTTTTGTTGATCGGATTGATGGCAGCCACCGCGCTGGTACCTGCGTCGGCAATGGCGCAGGAGCGCGGTGACCGGCCGCAGCGGGAAGCACGCGGAGGCGGCGACCGCTCCGCCCCCCGCGGCGAGCGTCCGCAGCGCAACTTCCAAAATGAGCGGCCGCAGCAGGCGCGTCCGCAGATGCCGCAGCGGAACGCCCAGAACGAGCGTCCGCAACAGGCTCGCCCGCAGATGCCGCAGCGCGACTTCCAGAACGCCCGCCCGCAGCTGGCGCGGCCAGACCGACAGGCGCCGCAGCGCAACTACCAGGGCGAGCGCCCCGATCGCGGCGAGCAGCTGGCGCAGCGTCGGGATCGTCCGCAGGGGCTCGAACGTCCGCGCGGCGACGGACAACAGCGCTGGCAGGGCGGTGAAAGCCGGCCGGACCGCAATGGCGGGCGCCCCGATTACCATGGGAACGACGGTCGGCCGGACCGTGCAGGCATGCAGCCTGGCCGCCCGGGCGGCAACTGGGACAATCGCGACCGCCGCCCCGGCGATCGCCTTGATCGCAACGATCGTCGCCCGGCCCGCGCCTATGATCGCAACGACGGGTGGCGCAATCCGGGCCGTGATCGCCAGGATTGGAATGATCGGCGCGGGTGGAGCCGGGGCTGGCGCACCGACAACCGCTATGACTGGAACCGCTATCGCCAGACGAACCGCAACGTCTATCGCCTGCCGCGCTACTATCCGCCCTCGGGCTATCATTATGGATATCAGCGTTTCTCGGTGGGTCTGACGGTCGGCTCGATGCTGTACGGGTCGAGCTACTGGATCAACGATCCCTATTCCTACCGCCTGCCGCCAGCATACGGCCCCTATCGCTGGGTCCGCTATTACAATGACGCGCTGCTGGTGGACCTGGAAACGGGCGAAGTCGTCGACACGGTGTACGACCTGTTCTGGTAAGCGGGCGCACAGCGCAAAAGGGGGCTCGGCAGGCGACTGCCGGGCCCTCTTGCGTTCGGCGGCGGCTTGTCTGAAGAACCGCCGTCATGAAGGTGCAATCAACCCGTCCGCATGGCTCCCCTTCCCCCGTGCGGGCAGCGTTCGGGGCCAGCGTTGCCGAGCGGCTGAAGGCCCTTCCCCAGGTCCGTGCCGCCAAGACCGACGCGGCTCAGATGTTCATCCACCCGGACTTCCTGAGTCCGGACGAATGCGCGATGCTGATGCGCACGATCGATGCCGGCAGCCGCCGCTCGACCCTGCTTACCCAATCCAACGATCCCAACTTCCGCACGAGCGACAGCTGCGATCTCGACCGCTGGGCTCCCGAGATCCAGCCGCTCGATGAGCGCATCGCCGACCTGCTCGGCATCGAGGCGAACTTCGGGGAAACGATCCAGGGGCAGCGCTATGCCCCGGGACAGCAGTTTCGCGCCCATCACGACTATTTCCATGAGGGCGAATCCTATTGGGCCGACATGGAGCAACAGGGCGGACAGCGCACCTGGACCGCGATGGTGTTCCTGAACACGGTCGAGCAAGGCGGCGCGACCTGGTTTCCTCAGGCGGGGGTCCGTTTCAAGCCGAACCCCGGCCAGCTCGTCGCGTGGAACAACATGAACCCCGACGGCAGCCCCAACAAGCTCACCCTGCATGAGGGCATGGCGGTGGTGCGCGGCACCAAATACATCATCACCAAATGGTTTCGCGAGCGGCCCTGGGTCAAGTGACGGAACGCCAAGCGATTTCCTTCCCGCCTGGCTTCGCGTAAGCGCGTGCGATGCGTCCCGTACTGAACGTTCACCGCTCGATCCTCGGGCAACCCTGGCGCTGGCGCGGCCTCGCCGCCGACCCCTGCGACGCCAGCTTCGCCCCCGACGACCTCGTCACCCAGTTGCTGCTCGCGCGGGGCTGCCCGCGCGAGGCGCTGGAGGCACACCGCAGCCCCAGCATCCGCGGCTTCATGCCCGACCCGTCGATCTTTCGGGACATGGACAAGGCGGCGGATCGTCTCGCCGACGCCGTGCTGGCAGGCGAGCAGGTGGCGATCTTTGGCGACTATGACGTCGACGGTGCCACCTCTGCGGCGCTGCTGGTGCTGCTGCTCCGCCAGCTCGGCATCGAACCACGCCCCTATATTCCCGACCGGATGACGGAGGGCTATGGCCCGTCCGGCACGGCGCTGCTGCGGCTCAAGGAAGAAGGCGCGAGCCTGATCGTCACCGTCGACTGCGGCGCCCAGGCGTTCGAGGCGCTCGACGTCGCTCGTGAGGCGGCCGTGGACGTCGTGGTGGTCGACCATCATAAATGCGCCGCAGCCCTCCCCCATGCGCACGCGCTGGTGAACCCGAACCGCATGGATGAGCAGGAGGGCGCCGAGCACGGCCACCTCGCCGCTGTCGGCGTCGCCTTCCTCCTCGGTGCGGCGCTGCTCCGTACGCTGCGGTCCCGCGGGTTCTTCACCAGCCGGCCGGAGCCCAAGCTCATCGAACTGCTCGACCTGGTGGCGCTGGGTACGGTCGCAGACGTGGCGCAACTGCGCGGCCTCAACCGCGCCTTTGTGGCGCAGGGCCTCAAGGTCATGGCCCAGCGCCGCAACCTGGGCCTGGCCGCGCTCATCGAAGCGTCCCGGCTGACGCGCGCGCCGACCTGCTCCGACCTTGGCTTCGCGCTCGGGCCACGAATCAATGCGGGTGGCCGCGTCGGTCGCTCCGATCTCGGCGTGCGCCTGCTCACCACCCAGGACCGGGACGAGGCGCGTGCGATCGCGGAAGAACTCGACCGCCTGAACGAGGAACGCCGCGCGATCGAGGCGATCGTCCAGGCGGAGGCCGAGGAACGCTGCGAGACGCAGAAGGAACGCGGCGTCGCAGTGGTGGCGGGACGCGGCTGGCACGCCGGCGTCATCGGCATCGTCGCCGGACGCCTCAAGGAAAAGCTCGGCCGTCCGGTGTTGGTGATCGCGGTGGACGAGAATGGCATCGGCAAGGGGTCGGGCCGGTCGATCAGCGGTGTCGATCTGGGTGCGGCGGTACTCTCGGCCAAGGACAGCGGGCTGCTGCACGCGGGCGGCGGTCACGCGATGGCGGCGGGCATTACCGTCGCGGAAGAGAACATCCCGGCCCTCGCCGATTATCTCCACGAAAGTCTTGCGGACGCGGTCGAGCGCGCCCGTGGTGAGCGTGCGCTGCTGTTCGACGCGATCCTCGCCCCAGGCGGGGT
Source organism: Sphingomonas sp. 3-13AW (assembly GCF_049311085.1). Classification (NCBI taxonomy): domain Bacteria; kingdom Pseudomonadati; phylum Pseudomonadota; class Alphaproteobacteria; order Sphingomonadales; family Sphingomonadaceae; genus Sphingomonas; species Sphingomonas sp. 3-13AW. The sequence goes on from NZ_JASNVZ010000002.1 coordinate 362,038, forward strand.
GAGCCCGACGCTGGTCGAGGCGCTGGAGGTCGGCGGGCCCTATGGCGTCGGTTGGCCCGCCCCGCGCGTCGCGGCCGGGCCGGTTCGCGTCATCCGCGCCGATACGGTCGGCAACGGCCATGTCCGCCTGACGGTGGCCGGTGACGATGGCCGCAGCCTGAAGGCCGTGGCGTTCCGCCAGGCCGACACCCCCCTCGGCATGGCCCTACTGGGCGCTCCGCCCCACCGCCGCCTGTGGCTGGCCGGCCGCGCAAAGATCGATGATTGGGGCAGCCGCCCTGCCGCCGAACTCCATATCGAGGACGCCGCCTGGGTCGATTGAACGGCCACCGAAACAAAAATCGCAAACACCCGCTTGACCGATCGCCGGCTTCCGCCTAGTTCGCCGCGACCGGCAACGGCCCCTTCGTCTAGCGGTTAGGACGCGGCCCTTTCACGGCTGAAACACGGGTTCGATTCCCGTAGGGGTCACCATCGCCAGGCCAGAGTTCTCAGGAATTCTGCGCTTGTCGATTTGGGTGACAGAGGTGCGCCGGAAGGCCCTCCTCGCTACTTTGGTCTTGCCCCGCCTCGTATCGCGGCAAGGGTGTTGCGGCTGAACAGATCTTCGCCGCGACCCGTTACATCCAGTCCTTACGTTCCGAGTTAGTCGTCGCAACCAAAGCGAAAGCTCCTGCCTCTTTGCTCGCCGCAAGACCCAGGCACGGACATGATTCTCTCGATTAACTGATCTTCGCCCTGAGGGCGGTAGTGCGCCCCACGCGACGGGACTTCCGCCGCGAGGGGACAACGCCATCTCTCAAATCCCGATCGTGTAGAGGGAGTGGTGCGTCAGGATGAACAGCTGGTTCTGGTCCTCTCCGCCCACGATCAGTTGCAGCGGCCGCTCCGGCACATCGATACGGCGGATCAGCTTCCCGTCCTGCCCGTAGACAAAGACCTGGCCGTTCGCGACGTACAGATTGCCCGCCGTATCCCGCGTCACGCTTTCGCCGCCACGATCCGCGACGACGCGCAGGTCGCGAAGCGCCCCGCCCTCGCCGACCACACCGCTGTAGGTGCGGTTCTCGGACGCGTTCGTCAGGAATAGCGGTTCGCCCGGCTTTGCGCTGACCCAGCCATAGGCGTCGAGCGTGTCGGACCAGCGCCAGCCCTGGTGATCCTCCGGTCCCTGGTTCCAGGTCCGGAACGCCGGCAGCACCAGCGAACCGTCCGGTGAGACATACTCCTCCGCCTTTGTCTCGCGCATCTTCTGCAGGAAGAATTCGGCGAGCGGCGGATATTCATAGGTCTTCGGATCGATGCGATCGGCAAACTCGCCGTTCGCCCAGACATTGACCGGCAGCAAGGTGCGGGCGCCCGGACGCGCACGGGTGGGCGTCGCCGCAATGATGCGCACCTGCTGCGGCCGGTCCGGCGCGATGCTGTAGACGGTGCTATCGCGGCCGGCGGAAGATTGGACTAGCAGGTTATCCGACTTGTCGACGGCGAGGTTTACCGGATCGAGTGGCGCATCGGTCAGGATGGTGAGCCCTTCGGACTTGGACCAGCCGTGGATGCGGTTGAAGAACCGGTCGATGAAGTACAGCTTGCCCTTGGAGTCCGTCGCGCCGCCACCGATCGAGTAGAAACCATCGGCAAGCTTCGTGACACCGCGTGTGACCGGGATTGCCGCCCCGGACGCCGTCGCGGGCTGGCTGGCCGACGTTGACACATCAAGCCGTGCGAACTCCCGCTCCCGGACTTCCTGGCCGCCCTTCATGTCCTTGATCGCGTTTTCGAACGGGAACTTGCTCGCACGCGTGAACGTGCCGCAGCCCTTGGCATCGCAGTGCGCGAAGCTGTTGTCGGCATTCACATGGACGTTGCGGAAGCGGATGTCGTTCGATCCGAACAGGCGAATGGCCGTATCCATCGGCTTGGCCGAGCGCGTGACGCGGTAGCTGTGGTAGTTCGCGAACAGGATGTTGCGCGTGTTGTGGAACTCGGTCGATACCGCGTTGACGCCGTCCCGGACTTCCTGCTCCGTCTGGGGCGCGAGGAACTCCCAATTTTCCACATTGCGCAGGACGATCTCGTTGCGGAAATGGTGTTCCGCCGACAGTTCATAGACATGCCCGGGCGTCTTGGTGTCGGTCACCAGGAAGCCGGTCGACGCCAGGCCATTGGGCGACCAGATGCCGGAGAAGGTCCCGCCGCCACCGTCCGTCACCCAGATGCTGGCATATTGGCCGTCCCAGCGCGCGCCGGGATCGTTCACGCCGGTCATCTTGCCGGCGAACTGGACCGCTGGCCCATGGATCCGAACATCGTTGACCATCGAGGCCTCACCGGCCTTCCACAGCAATGCCGTGGCACGCGGGTTGACCGAACCGGTCCACAGCCCGACGCCGGCCAGGATCGCATTGCCGCCCTTGGCGCTCTCGATCATCGCCTTGGCAGTGCCGGTGCCGGCATAGGCCGGCGTGTCGTTGGCGATCGTGATCTGCGTCAGGTTGGGATGGAGCGCGACCAGGACGCTGTCCGGCCGCAGCTTCAGCGTGTTGGAGACCCGATACCGGCCGGTGGGAAGATAGACGACCCGATTGTTGTCGATCGCACGCTGCAGGGCCGCCGTATCGTCGGTGGTCTCGTCACCCTTGGCGCCCAGGGATCGCGCGTTCACCCAGGTGCTGACCGGCGGCAGCTGCCGCAATGCGGGCGCCGGGCGGGCCGGCTTTGACTTCAGCGGCACCATGGTAATGTCGGTGGCGTAGCTCCCGACCGTGCCGAGCGCCGGCAGCTTCAGGCCGTAGGAGAAGTCCTGCACGCGCCACACCGCCCCCTGCCCGGCGATGGTCTTCCCGCTCTCGCTGAAGCGCGCAAAGGTCGGCGTGTTGATGCCGACCGCGTTGTCGAACCCGACCTGAGTGAACACGCTGTCCTCGGTCGCGATCTCGACACCCGCGTTCGACACATTCTCGAACCGAACGTTCTTGCCCCACAGCGAGTCCGAATAGCCGCGGTCGATCTTGATACCGATAGGCGTGTTCCGGATCGCGACGTTGACAAGCGTCAGGCCAACCTCGTGCTCGCGGATCGCCGCCTCTCGCTGACCCTCGAATTCGGAGTCGAGCAGCGTGAACTGCCAGGCCGGCGACGTCTTCTCGGTAACGATACCATATCGGCCCCCGAAAAAGCGCAGGTTCTCGCTGGCGTTTCCAACCTGGTAGAGACCGGCAAAGCCAGACCCGAGGTGGAAGTCTGCGTTACGGACAAAGGCGTGCTGCGCGACGCGGAAGCGGACGGCGACCGCGCCAGCGTTACCCTGTCCGATCTCGAAGTCGACGTTGGACAGAGCCGAATAGAAGGTCGTCTGGGTGGCATCAAAGACGGTCGGGTCGAAGGGCCGGGTCGTGGGCGGCGGGATCGGCGGCTTGCCCGCGCGATACTGGTCATCGCCCGTGAAGCTGACGACGGCGGCGATCCCGTCCGCATATCCCGGCGTATTGTCGGCCAGCACGATCACCGGACGGGTCTTGCCCACTCCGAACACGCGCACGGCAGAGCGGAGAAGGACGGTACGGCTTACCCGGTAGCGGCCGGAGGGCAGGTAAACGATGCCACCCTTGGTCCCGCCCGTAGCGATCGCGGCATCGATCGCCTGCTGAATCGCCTGGGTATCATCGGCACGGCCATCGCCAACACCCTTCACGACGATCGCGTTCGGTTCTTCCGGAGCCGTGAGGTAGACGGAGTTCGAAGCCTTGGGCGCAGCAGAGGCGGCGGATGCGCCCCCCGCAACCCCAAGCGCCACGATTCCAAACATCATGTTGGCCTTCATATCCACCCCATTCTTGATTGTGCCCATTCGTCGGATGAGCTTGTTCGACGACTACTCTCGACGAGCGAGACGCCGGTGTCAAAATAGAAGAAGCGTTTTGTGGAATCAGCGGCAGAACAAGCCGCGGGGACTTTTCCAATTATGCCTCCGCTCCCGCCCTGCCAGATGATCCGCAGCTCGATTGCCTGCCGACGCTCGCTGTATTTCGGCGCGGTCGCCCGCACACCTTCGCGGTCCTTGCTCTACTTCGGTATTCGACCTTTGAGTCCTATCGCCAGCACATGATGCGGGTATAGTTGCAGCAAGCGCCCGAGACACAGCGGCGAAGAAGCGGGGAGATTAGCGTGAGGGGTCTGGTACAGGCGGCACTACCGGCGGCGGTTTTTGCGATGACAACGGTCCCAGCGGTTGCTCAGCCGATGGCCACCGTCGATCGCCACGGTAGCAAGGTCTCGATCGAGCCCTATGCCCCGAACATCGTGCGCGTCACGATCGCGCTCGACACCGGCACGTCGGCCGGAGGCGCTGGCCCCGGGATCATCGCGCAGCCCGACCTTGCCGGCTGGCGCCACAGCACCGACGCGACGGGCGACATCTTCACCTCGGGCGCGATGACGCTGACGGTGAAGGCCCAGCCGTGGCCCGGCGCGCCGAGCCAGATGCAGCGCTACTTTGCCTCTTCCCTGCCGCCGGTCTCCGTCAGCGTCCGGACCCCGGACGGGCGGGAGATCGCGATGCGGGGCTGGGAGATGGCGCCCCATACCGTCAATGGCGAGGCGACGTTCCGCGCGGGCGCGACCTTTGCGGCCGACGAGGACGAGCATTTCTACGGCCTCGGCCAGAACCAGGAAGGAATCCTGGACCTGAAGGGCCGCACGATCGACTGCAAGCACTGGTATGACGCGCCCGCAGGCGAACAGGTCTGTGTCCCCTATCTAGTCAGCAGCAAGCGCTATGGCATCATGTGGGACAATCCGTCGGCGCTGACGGTGTCGCCCGGGCTGCACGGGAAGACCCGCTTCCATAGCCAGGTGGGTGAGCGCGTGTCGTTCTTCGTGGTCGTCGCCGACAAGACGGACGACCTCTACGCCGGCTATGCGAAGCTGACCGGCAAGACCCCGCTGCCGCCGAAGGCCGCATTCGGGTTGATCCAGTCCAAGGCGCGATACGAGAGCCAGCAGGAGCTCGAGGACGTGGCGAACGGCTATCGCGCCCGTAACCTGCCGCTCGACATCATCGTGCTCGACTGGTTCTACTGGACCCGCATGGGGCAGATCGACATTGATCGGAACTTCTTCCCCGATCCAAAGGGCATGAACGATCGCCTCCACGCCGCGGGCATGGAGTCGATCATTTCGGTTTGGCCGCGGTTCGAGCAGGAAAGCCGCTACTTCAACATGCTTGCGGCCAAGGGCTGGCTGCTCAAGGACAAGCAGGGCAAGGCGGTCGACGGGCTGCCGTTCCGCTCCGACCGCGCCGGCGCGCTCATCGATTCCACCAATCCAGAGGCGCGTGGTTGGTTCTGGAACACAGTTCGCGACAACATCCTCAGCCAAGGCTTCGACTATCTGTGGCTGGACGAGACCGAGCCGGACCTGGTGCCGACCGGCAACTTCTATTCGATCGGCTCCGGCGACCGCTATCACAACCTCTATCCGCTGGTGCACACGATGGGCGTCGCGGAAGGGGCGGCGCGCGATTTCCCGAACAAGCGCAACCTGATCCTCGCTCGGGCTGCCTATCTGGGAGCCCAGGCGAGCGGATCGCTCTTCTGGTCCTCGGACGTGGAATCCACGTGGGAGGCGTTGCGGCGACAGGTGCCGACGGGGCTCAACATGACCGCCTCGGGGATCGCGAATTGGTCCAGCGACACGGGCGGATGGCAGTATCCGCAGGGGCCCAAGGCCGTGCACCCGCCCCTGCTCGACCCAGCCGGCGCGACCGCGATGAACCCGGGCTATGTCGACTATCCGGAACTGTTCGTCCGCTGGTTCCAGTACAACGTCTTCACGCCGACGCTGCGTCTCCACGGCCAGCGGCCGGGCTCCTCGCTATGGGACTTCGGCCGTGCCGCCGAGCCCGTGCTCGCGGACTGGTTGCGGCTGCGCTACGCACTGATCCCCTACATCTACCCGCTCGCGCGGCAGACGTACGAGACCGGCGCGCCCTATATGCGGCCGCTGTGGATGGACTTCGCGGGAGATCCGAACACGGCGGGGATCGGCGACGAATATATGTTCGGCCCCGCCTTCCTGGTGGCGCCGGTGACGGAGCAGGGCGCGACGACGCGCCGCGTCTACCTGCCCGCGGGCACCGAGTGGTACGATTGGTGGACCAACGCCAGGCACCCCGGCGGCACCTGGATCGAGACCGCCGCCCCCATCGACAAGATGCCGTTGTTCGTACGCGCCGGCTCCATCGTACCCCTCGGCGAGCAGGTTCCCAGCACCGCCACGCGCCAGATGCTGAAGGAACTGCGCGTCTTCCCGGGCCGGGATGGGACGGCGATGCTCTACGACGACGATGGTCGGACCGAAGCCTATAAGAAGGCGGCCGGCGGGGTTGCTCTACGCTGGGACGATCGCGCCGGAAGGCTGACGGCGGCAGGGAAGCTGCCGACCGGACAGGCGCTGGAGCCGCTGGTCCGCGTCGTCGGACGCTGACGCCGGAGGGCCGTGGTTCAAGGCGGGGAGACGGGACATGAAGCTCGGATGGCTTGGTGCAGCATTCCTAACCCTGTCGGGCGCGGCCCAGGCGCAGGACGACACTGTCGAGCTGCGCGACGAGACCATGATCGTCCGTCTCCTCCCGTTCGGCGCCACGGTCACGCAGATCGAGGTCCCGGACCGGGACGGCAAGATGGAGAACATCCTGCTGGGATTTGCGACCCCGGCGGAGTTCCGCGCGAAGAACGGCAAGGTATCGTTCGGATCGACCATCGGGCGCTATGCCGGCCGGATCGCGGGGGCCCGCTTCACGATCGACGGCAAACCGGTGCAACTGGTCCCGAACGACGGGCCGAACGCGCTGCACGGCGGCGGCAGGGCCAAGTTCGACACGCAGGAATGGCGCGTGGCCAGCCGCAGCCCGAAGGCGGTGACCTTCGAGCTCGAAAGCCCGGACGGCTTCCAGGGCTTTCCCGGCAGGCTTCGAGTGGCGGTCACCTATCGCCTGATCGGTCGCGGCGCGATGCGGATCGACTATGAAGCGCGGACCGACAAGCCGACCGCGCTGAACCTTACGAACCACGCCTATTTCAACCTGGCCGGCGAAGGCAGCGGGTCGATCCGCGCGCAACGGCTGCAGGTGATGGCGGAGCGCTATGTCGCCACCGACGCGGGCGGCATCCCGACCGGCGCTTTCCCGGAGGTTGCGGGCACCCCGCTAGACCTGCGGGTCCCGCGGCCACTGGGCGACGGCATCGACAGCCGGACTCCGCCGATGGGCGACCGCGGCTACAACCATGCCTGGATCTTTGCCAAGCCACCGGGCGCCCTGCGTCCCGTGGCGCGGCTGGACGACCCGAAGTCCGGCCGTACGCTGGTAGTGGAGACCACCGAGCCTTCCATCCAGGTCTACACCGGCGGATACATCGACGGCCGCGACCGCGGACCCAGCGGCAAATTCCTGCAGGCCTATGACGGCGTGGCGCTGGAGACGCAGCACCTGTCAGACAGTCCCAACCACCCGGAGTTTCCGACCACGGTCCTGCGCCCCGGCAAGCTGTTCCGGTCGACCACCGTGTGGCGCTTCGGCGTGGAGCGATAGGAGCGCAACGAGGAGCGCGATGCCGCCTCCTCGCGTACGGGCTGCGCCTAGCGGGGGCGGCCCATGGTGACCTTCAGCACCTGCGGGCGATCGATCAGGTTGATGCCATAGTCCGTCTGGTCGCCGTTCCAGATGCGGGACATCGCCCAGCGACCTTCGCGGAATGCCCCCTCCTCCACCCGCAAGACCATGCCGCCCTCCCCCTCGAACTGCAGGCGGACGTGGCTGCCGACCACCAGAAACTCGTCGGGCGAAAGCTGGGCGATGGCGACGCCGCCGATGGGCTCCTTCGCCCATGGCGCGGGATTGGACTTCAGCCACTCCCAATGCTTGAAGCCGAACTGCCACTCGCCCCAGGAAGCCTTGATCGTCCAGTCGCCCATCCGGGTTGATTGTTCGGCGCCATCGTCGGGCTTGGCGACACCCCAGGTCGGCCGTTCAAAGGCGATGCGTGCCCAGTCGCGCATGATCGAGCCGAACTGGCGATAGGCGAGTGCGAGCGCTGCCAGCGTTTCGTCACTGATGTCGCGCGCGCCTAGCGGATAGTTGAAATAGCCGCTGTCGTCGGTTCCAAACGGCGCATAGCCGATGCCGCCGCGCCCGAGCGCCGGATAGACGAACCGGTGAAAGTCACGCGCGTTGCCGATCTCGGGCACCATCAACGCGTTGTCCGGCCGCGCATATTTGTCGAGGTACTGGGCGACGTTGGCAGAGGTGCGGTCGTAGATATCCGGTGCCTGGAAATCGATGTGCGGGGCGGCCGCCTTCCAGATGTCCAGCACGTCCTGCTGCGGCCCGCCGCTCGCCACGCCGTCGGGGTCCGGCACGTTGGACGGCCCGGCCAGCGATGCGTTGACGTACATCGGCAGCGGCTTCACCGCCTTGCCAGCCGCCGCGATCGCATCGACGAACGAGGCGACATACCAGGTGTTGAACGCGCGGTCGGCCTGGGCGCCGAACGCCTGCGTCCAGGTGCCGCGTTTGCCGGTTGCCTTTGCCAGCGCCTGGGGGACGGGCTGTGCGAAGAGCCGGTTTGCCGCCGGAGAATAATCGCGTGGGTTCCGGTAGCTGCCTGTCTCGTTCTCCGGCTGGACCAGGATCACCGTATTCTGGCGATCGTGATCGCGCAGATACTCCATCACCTTCACAAACGCGCGCCGGTCCGCGTCCAGCGTCGCCTGGCCATGCGCGCTGAGGACGTCGTGATCGCTGCCGTCCCTCCTGGTCATGCGCGGGAACCGACGCTTGTCGAGCTTCACCCAATCGGGCGTGTAGCTGAAGCCGGTGTTCTTCCAGGTGCCGAACCACAGCAGCACGACCCGCTTGTCATGCGCGCGCGCCTGATCGAGGAGTGCCTGCAGGAAGGAAAGGTCGAACTTTCCTTCTACCGGCTCCACCTGCTGCCAGGCGATCGGGACCTCCACCGTATTGGCGCCGATCCGGTCCAATACCGGCCACGCGGTCTTGAGCGCTTCCGGATAATTGGACGAGTTGTTCACCTGCCCGCCCAGGATGGTGAACGGCGCACCATCCACGATCAGTGCATGCCGGCCATTCCGGCTCTCGATACGGGGGATCGGCGCGTCCTTGGCCAGCACGGGCTGCGCAGCGAACAACGCAGAGACAAGCAGAAGCGGACGGATCATCGAATCTCCTGAAACACCCGAAAGGCGCAAAGTGCCAGATGCACCAGCCGTCTATCGCAGAATATACTCGGTTCTATCAGTCAGCTTTTATTTTGCACTTGAGTAGATTGCCAAACTCAATCGCAGGACAACACCGCCAATCCACTTACCGGACGGCCGGCAAAACTTTTCCACTAGGCTCTGGCACCGTTCAACAAAATGGACGGCCTTCGACGGCCTTCGGAGTGGGAACGATGCGGCGGCGGTGGCGCTTTGTCAGCGACCCACTTCCAGGAGGATCTCATGGCCCATTTCGCTCCCCCCGGACCGCTCGGCTTCGGCGGTGCTCCGCTTGGCAACATGTTCGACGTCGTGGATGAGGCGACTGCGGAGGCGGCGCTGGTCGCTGCCTGGGACAGCGGCGTCCGCTATTTCGACACCGCACCCCATTACGGCAGCGGCCTGTCGGAGCATCGCTTCGGCACCGTCCTGCGGCACTATCCGCGCGCGGCATTCGTGCTCTCCACCAAGGTCGGCCGCCTGCTCCGTCCGGATGCCAGCCGGCCCGAGAACCCGCCGTTCAAGGAGGGACTGCCGTTCCGGGTGGAGGTCGATTACTCCTGTGACGCAACCGTCCGCTCGATCGAGGATAGCTGCCAGCGGCTCGGCCTCGCCCAGATCGACATCGCCTATGTCCACGATCTCGCACCCGACCATCTGGGCGACGCCTGGACCGAGCAGTTCGAGGTTGCCCGCAAAGGCGCGTTCCGTGCGCTCGACGACTTGCGCGCGCAGGGCGTGATCAAGGGCTGGGGTCTAGGCGTGAACCGCACGGAACCCTGTGTCCGTGCGCTCGAAGAAGCAGATCCGGACGTGTTCCTGCTCGCCGGCCGCTACAGCCTGCTCAACCAGCCGGCGCTCGAACGGCTGTTTCCGATGTGCGCCGAACGCGGCGTGCACGTCGTTGTGGGCGGCCCGTACAACAGCGGCTTGCTCGCGGGTGGCCGCAACTTCGAATATCAGGAAGCGCCGCCCGAGATGATCGAGAAGCGCGATCGGATCGCTGCCGTGTGCGAGCTGCACGGTGCCGACATCCGATCGGCCGCGCTGCAGTTCTGCGCTGCCCACCCCGTCGTTGCGGCGATCATCCCGGGTGCCAAGCGGCCCGAGAAGGTCGCTGAAAACGCGCGACTGATGGCAGCAACGGTTCCGGCGGCAGTTTGGGACGATCTGCGCCACGAAGGGCTGATCCCCGCCGACGCGCCGGTGCCATCCGAAGCGTAGCGAGGGGGCGGCGCCGCCGGCTTGCGGCGGCGCCGGCCGCTCAGGGACGTTCCGGCGCCAGCAGTTCGAACTCGACCGGGTCGTGTGCACAGAAGATGCGGACATCGTCGGCATGGTCGAGCGAGAGCCGGCGAAGCCGCGCCTGGTTCTGGAGGCGCGCTGCGCGGTCCACCTCCATCATCCGCTGATAGCCGCGCAGCGCCGGCGGGCAGGAGTATGTCTCCGACCCGATCTCGCCGCGATAGAAATAGGCGTCCGACGCATGGAGCAGCCAGCGGCCACTGTCTTCGCGTACCGCAACCCCGGCATGGCCCCAAGTGTGTCCCGCGAGCGGTACTAGCAGGATCTCGGGCGGCAGCCCGTCGAGGTCGCGAACGGCGTCGAACCCGAACCAGCGCTCACCCCCGCCCAGCGGATAGAGGCGCCAGTCCTGCATATCGTCCCACTGCTGCGGCCGGTAGCGGCGGGTCCCGACAAAAGCGCCGCCAGCGCGTTCATCCGCGACTTCCTTCTCGCGCGCGGTGACGTGCACGGCTGCGTTCGGGAAGTCTTCCAGCCCACCGGCGTGATCGAAATCGAGATGCGTGACGACGATATGCCGCACATCCGCCGGATCGAACCCGAGTGCCCGCACCTGCGCCACCGCGGTTTCCTCGCGACGCAACTGGATGTTGTTCAGCGTGAGGAAGAACGGCGACAACCGGCGCAGCGGGTGGGCAACGTCGCGAGTGCCGAAGCCGGTGTCGACCAGCACCAACCCGGCGTCGGTCTCGATCAGCAGGCAGTGGCAGACGAGGTGGCCGAGCGGGCCGTCGCTCTTGCCGTCGAACAGGCGACCGCCGACCGGGCAGCAGGTTCCGCAATTCAGGTGATGGATGCGCATGGATCAATCTGCCTTTGTTGAAGGGCGAAGACGCTTGGCGGTCCGCTCCCTAAGTGCGGCCTCGCCCTGGCGGTTCTGGAACCAGGCCACGCCGACCAGCGCGGCAAGGGCACCCGCCAGCACCAGGGCGGGGCTCAGGCGCCCCCTGGCGTCCTTGTTCGATCGGGTAAGCGCGCCCGCGCTCTGCACTTCCTGGGTCATGACGATCTGATCCTCTGGTTCGAGGTGCGGCCCGGCTTTGGGCAGAAGGTCCCCGAACAAGCGTCGAGGGCGCGCGCCTGTTCCAGAGGCTCTGGAATTTTTCGATCCCGGCACTCCCGCGTCCGCGGATCAAGGGGAACGCTATCGCCCCTCGTTCGTCCGTTCCCCGAACCGAACAACAGGAGCAAGCCGGTGGCGATCTTCAACAAGGACATGGTCGAACTCGCGAACAAGAACAGCTTCTGGCAGAAGGAAGTCTATCGCGACCGCAAGGTCCAGGTCGTGCTGATGAGCATTCCTGCGGGTGAAGAGATCGGCATGGAGACGCATCCGGCCGACCAGACGACCTTCATCGTCACCGGCGACGCACAGGTGACGGTCGACGGCCATTCCACCAAAGCCGGGAAGAACCACATGGTCGTCATCCCCAAAGGATCCGAGCACAACATCGTCAACAAGGGCACCGGCGATCTGAAGCTGTTCTCGGTCTATGCGCCGCCGGCCGAACCGGAAGGTGCTGCCTTCAAGACCAAGGAAGAGGCTGAGGAAGCCGAGAAGGGCATCCTCGCCAAGGCTGCGGAGAAGGTGAAGGAGGCGGTTGGACGATGAGCCAACGGCCGCTCCGCGTCGTCATCACCGGTGCCTCAAGCGGCATCGGTGCGGCAACCGCTCTGGCGTTCGCCAGGGAGGGCGCCCGGCTGGTGCTGGGCGCGCGCGGCGTGGCCGGCCTGGATGACATCGCACAGCGTTGCCGGGGCGCTGGCGGCACGGCCGAGTACCGCCAGATCGACGTGACCGACGCCGCCGCGGTTGCGGCCTTCGCGGCGGAGGCGAACACGCTTCTGGGCGGCATCGACCTCTGGTTCAGTTGCGTGGGCGTCGGCGTGGTCGGCAAATACGCAGACGTGCCGCTCGCCGATCACCGCCGCGTGATCGAGGCGAACCTGCTCAGCCACATGAACGAGGCGCATGCGGTTCTGCCCATCTTCCTCGCCCAAGACCACGGCACCTGGGTCAACATGATCTCGGTCGGCGGCTTCTTCGCGACGCCCTTTGGGGCGGCCTATTCGGCAAGCAAGTTCGGCCTCCGCGGCTTTAGTGAAGCCTTGCGGGGCGAGCTTTCGAAAAAGCCGCGCATCCATATCTGCGACGTCTATCCCACCTTCGTCGACACGCCGGGCATCGACCATGCGGGCAATTATACAGGCGCCCGCCTGTCGATTCCGCCGGGGTCGCTGGCGCCGGAGAGGGTCGCAAAGGCGGTGGTGCGGCTTGCCCGCAAGCCGCGCAATACGACGGTGCTGGGCGCGCCCGCGCTCGCCCTCAAGGCCGGCCAGTTCGCGGTGCCGAACCTCAGCGCAGCCATGATGAACGGCTTCATGGAATATTGGTCGCAGAATGCGGAGCCGGGCGAGAACGGCAGCGGCGCCCTTTATGACCCGCCCGCGACGCCAAGCGGCGTCGAGGGTGGCCGCCGCAATCCAGAACAACGCCAGGCTGCAGCCGTGGCCGGTGCCGCCGCCGCGCTCGGGCTGGCGGCAGTGGGCGTGTGGCTCTGGCGGCGGCGGGACAGCACCGACTGACGGAGTCGTTGCGGGACCGTGCCAAAGCGCCCTATCCACGGCGCATGCGATTCCCCCTCTCCCGCCGCGGCTTCGTCGGCGCCACCCTCACCCTTCCCATGCTTGGCTCCTCCGCAATCCTGCGGGCAGCCGAGCCGGACCTGTCCGATCTTCGCGACATTACAAAGGGTGCGAAGCCGATCGATGCTGCCGAACGTCTGGCGCGGATCGGGCGCGCGCAGGCGCTGATGCGCCGCCGCGATATCGCGGCGATCGTCGTCGAACCGGGAGCATCGCTGACCTACTTCACCGGCGTGCAATGGGGGCGCAGCGAGCGGGTCACTGCCGCAGTGATCCCTCGCGAGGGCGAGGCGCTCGTCGTCACGCCCTTCTTCGAGGAGCCCTCCATTCGCGAGACGCTCGACGTCGCCGCAGAAGTGCGCGTCTGGCAGGAGGATGAAAGTCCGCTCGCGCTGATCGCCGGATGGCTTAAGGAACGCGGCCTTGCCAAGGGGCGACTGGGGATCGAGGAGACCGCGCGCTTCTTGGTGGCCGACGGCCTGGGCGCGCGCTTGCCCGCTATGCGGCTGGTGTCCGCCGACCCGATCGTGCGCGGGCTGCGCATGATCAAGTCGCCCGCGGAGATCGCGCTGATGCAGACGGCGACGGACGTCACCCTCGCAGCCTATCGCTGGACCTGGCCGCGCGTCGAGGCCGGCATGGTCGGGCGCGATGTGTCCGCCCTGATGAGCGCCGCCACCCGCAAGCTCGGCGGCGACCCGCAATTCTCGATGGCGCTGGTCGGCGAGGCATCCGCCTATCCGCACGGCAGCCGCAAGGTGCACCAGGTCGCCCCGGGCGAGGTGGTGCTGATGGATTGCGGCTGCTCGGTGCACGGCTATGAATCCGACGTATCCCGCACCTTCTCTTACCGCGCCGTCAGGCCCGAGGTTCGCCGCGTATGGGAAACCGTTGCAAAGGGGCAGCAGATCGCACTGGACGCCGCCCGCATCGGCGCACCTGCCGGCACCATCGATGATGCGGTGCGGGTCTATTACGAGGCGCAGGGCTATGGGCCGCGCTATCGGCTTCCGGGGCTCTCCCACCGGACCGGCCACGGCATCGGTATGGACGGCCATGAGCCGGTCAACCTCGTCCATGGTGAGACCACGCCACTCGCTGCGGGCATGTGCTTTTCCAACGAGCCGGGCCTCTACCTTCCGGGCAAGTTCGGCGTCCGGCTGGAGGATTGCTTCCACATGACCGCGAGCGGGCCCAAGTGGTTCAGCAAGCCGCCTGCCTCGATCGACGCGCCGCTCTGATCCGGACGGCTGGATGCCGCTGCGGATCGAAACCGGCGGCTTTGCATTCGTACGAGGGAGAAAGGGCGGCGCGGCATGACCATCAGTACCGAGTGGCAGCAGATCGCGATCTATGCGGTGATCGCGGCGCTTGCGCTCACCCTGATCCAGCGCATCCCCTTCATCGGGCGCGTCGTTCGCTTTACCTTCTCGGTAGGACTGCTGGCATTCTGTCTGTTCCTCCTTTTCCAGCACGCGCCGTTTGAGCCGTCGCTTGCGCGGATCGCCAGCCGACTGGGCGTCAACAGCCAGGAAGTCTCAGGGGGTGAAGTGCGCATCCGCATGTCGCCCGACGGACATTTCTGGGCGCGAGCCAAGATCAACGGCGTCGAGCGGCGGATGCTGGTCGACAGCGGCGCGACCATTACCGCGATCTCTGAGCAGACCGCGGAGGCGGCGTCCGTGGGATCGGGCGGGACGCTGATGCCGGTGGTTCTCCAGACCGCAAACGGGCTTGCGCAGGCCCGGACCGGCTCCGTGAAGCGGCTTGAACTGGGTTCGATTACCGCACGAGACCTGAAGGTCGCGATCTCACCCGCCCTCGGTGACATGGACGTCCTGGGCATGAACTTCCTGTCCGCCCTCGCCTCCTGGCGGGTGGAGGGCCGCACCCTCATCCTGGTTCCCCACGCGACGAAGGATTAGCAGTCCTGAGCCGCCGGACGCCTTGCCCCGGCGGCGGCGGCGAGATCCGGTAGCACCGCCGCCTCCCCATAACGGGAGGCGGCGGCAACCTGTCATTCCGCGCCGGGGTTCTTGCGGTAATCGAGCGGCGGTTTCCGATCCCCGATCATCGCCTTGTAGGCGAAGTTGGGTCCCTGTCGCTGCGTGAGCTCCTGCTTGGCAGCCGCGATGACGTCGGGGCTCCGGAACAGTTCGGCCGTCGTCAGCGCCAGCGCCTTGGTGGCGACCATCGCGCCTTTCACGCCGATCGTCGTTCCGGCGGCAGCGGCATTCTGCCAGCTATGACCTGCCGAGCCAGGGACAAAGGTCGCCGTGGTGAGCCCGACGGTGGGCGTCACCCAGCTCACGTCCGACACGTCGGTCGAGCCGCCCAGCGCATCCGCGCCGATCTTCGCCGGCTCGATCTCGCCGACCGAGCTAAGCGGCGGCCCACCTGCGGGCAACGTCTGCCGGATCTTCTCCGCGAAGGCCAGTTCTTCGGAATTCCACTGGATGCCGCCGACGGTCTGGAGGTTGCGGTCCATCACCTTCATCAACGCTTCGTTGGGCAGCATGCTGTAGACGCCGCCGGTCTGCTCAAAGTCGACGGTCGTTTCCGTGCCCATCGCCGCACCGTTGGCCGCCTTCTTGACCCGCTCCATGACCGAGCGGACGACCTCCGGATCCTGGTGGCGGACGTAGTAATAGACCTCCGCCTCGGCCGGCACGACGTTCGGCGCCTTGCCGCCGTTCGTGATGGCATAATGGATGCGCGTGCGGTCCGGGATATGCTCGCGCATCAGGTTGACCATCGCGTTCATCGCCTCGACCGCGTCGAGCGCGGACCGGCCCTTGTCGGGCGCGCCAGAGGCGTGGGACGAGATGCCGTGGAAACGGAACTTGCCCGAGATGTTGGCCATCGACGGTGACTGTGCTGCGGAGTTGGCGTTGCCTGGATGCCAATGCACGGCGGTGTCGACGTCCCGGAACAGGCCGTCGCGAACCATATAGGCCTTGCCCGACCCGCCTTCCTCGGCCGGCGTGCCGTAGACGCGCAGCTCGCCCTGGATCTTGTGCTTGACCATCCACTCCTTCACCGCGATCGCGGCATAGGTGGAGGCAGTGCCGAACAGGTTATGCCCGCAGCCATGCCCGCCGGCCGCACCCAGCGACTGCTTCACCGGAACTGCCGCCTGCGAGAGCCCGGGCAAGGCGTCATACTCGGCCAGCAAAGCGATTACCGGCCCGCTGCCGTTCTTGAAGCTCGCGACAAAGGCGGTCGGCTGACCGGCAATGCCGGGAGTGATGGCGAACCCGGCCCCCTTCAACCGCTGCTGGAGCAGCGCGGAACTCTGCGTCTCAAGATAGCCCAGCTCAGCGAACTTCCAGATCTGGAGCGCCGTGTCGGAAATCGGCTTTGCATCGCCCTCAACCGTGGCAAGGATTTCGGAAGTTTCTGGCTGAGCGAGCGGCCCCGCATGTGCGGGAGCCGCCACCACTGCGGCAGCGGCAAGGGCAATCAGGCTGGTCTTGTTGAGCATCGAGCTTCCTTGGAGAAGCGCGGGGGCAATCCCGCGCCGTTGGTCACGAGAAGGCGGTCAGAACCTCTTGCCGGGTCGATCAAGGCGTGCGGCCGGTCACCAAGCGCTCTGCGGGTCATATTGCCTTCGTCGTCGCCGACCTGTGGCGGCACGTGATGGGACAGGTGGTCGCATCCAAGCGGAAGTCTGGCTTCTCGTCCACCGTGATCGTTACGCGCTTCAGCCGCCGCGAAGCAGCCGCATGACCATCGCGCGGATACGTCCTTGATTTTCCTTGGGAGAGCCAAGCACGCCATGATGCTCAGGCGGAAGAAAACCGAGCGGGTGGCCGTCGGGGCGGAACACATAATGGTCGAACCAGGCACGCCACGCCGCGCGTTCGGCGGGCGGGCGCTCCGCGATGGCGACCAGCGCCAGCATCATGGCGGTGTAGGGCTGGTCCGGGCCGGTGGGGAATCCATCCCACCAGAAGTTGACGAGGACATTCACCTCGCCGGTCGCCTCGACCTGGTGCCACCAGAGCTTTGGCAGATAAAGCGCGTCGCCGGGTTCCAGTTCCACCACCAGCGCACGCTCACGCGCCCGTTCGAAGCGGGGGAACCGCGGATCGCCGGCTTCGCTGCCGACCGCCAGACTGATCGGCTGGCCGGCCAGTGTGTGGTCGATCGGCCCGACATACAGATCGGAGATCGCGTCGGGCGGGAACAGGGTGAAGCGGCGTCGCCCGGCCGCGACGCAGGCGACATTGTCCATCGTGTCGTAATGACAGGCGACGGTCGAGGGATGGCCGATCCAGAAGCGGGGCCGCACTGCCGCCGGTACGAACGGCAGGCGTGTGGTTTCTTCGATGCCGGGAAAGCAGGTCTCGGCCGTCAGCGATCCCATGTACATGCTGGGCCGGCCCGGCTCTCGCGCGGTCGCGAGGATCTGCGCCAGCGCCTGTGTAAAAGGCATCGTGCTCCGGGTGAAGTTAAACCCCGCGAGCGTCTCGTCATAATGGTACCGGGCCTGGATCGCCGGTTCGCCCACGAAGACTTCGGCCGCGCGGCCCGCGTCGAAGCGGCGAAGATGGTCGGCCACCCCACCCACGTCCCCACCCGCCAGCATCGGCCATTGCTTCGCTGCCCCGCGCAGGACGGCGGGCTCGCACCGCTCCGTCACCAGCGCACGAAAGCTCTCAGGATCCTTCAGTGCCTCGGCAGGCGGGGTGTGGATCATAGGGCAGCTTCCAGCAGGCGACGGTTGCGGATCCGTCCGAGCGTCCGCAGGTGGCGGATCGACCCCGCCTGCGCGTAGGCGAGTTGCAGATCGCCGTGCCGGAACAGTTCCAGCACCGCCGCATCGGGCAGCGCGTGCAATGCGTCCAGGCTGACCGTGTAGAGCCCTTCAAGCCGCACGTTCTTACCGTCGTCGAAGTTCAGCGTGACGTCGATCGGCTCCAGCAAGCGGTGCGCCAGGAACCGCTGGATCACGGCATCCGTCGCAGGGATGCCCTTTTCCAGCGTGTACAGCGCCTGCTGCACCCGCTTCAACGCCGGGGCAGCGGATCCGTCCATTTCGAACAGGGCTTGCCCTGCCGGAGCATCGAAGGCGGGATGCTCACGGTCGATGATAACCACGCCATCCGTGATGAAAAAGCCCTGGCGTTCGAGATCGGCCGGCCGATAGTCCGGCAGCGCCCCATCGACGGTGAGCAGGTTCTCGCCCGGTTCCACCCCCATCACGACTCCGGCGTAGAACGCGCCCGTTTCCGGATGCTTCGTGAACAGGATCGGGAAATGGGGCGTCGCACTAAGGAACTCGTCAGCGACGATCTGCGCAAAGTGACGCTGCGAGTCGCAGGCGCGTGACACCCGTAATCCCGCATGATGCTCCTGGTTCAGCATCTCCCAAGCAGGCATCGTGCCCTCTCCTTCCTCTCTCTTACTGTTAGCGCTGGGATCGCACAGGTAGCGGTCGCTGCAAAGCGGAAGACGAGCGGCCAACAGCCCTCTTGCAAACCAAGTTAAGTCGCGTATTGTGAGCGCTAACTTTCGTGGCAGCGGTGTCGACTATTTGTCTGGCAAATCGCGGCGGAATGTTCTGGTCGCGCACACCCCGCGGATAAGGGGCGACGCGATTTCTTTAGAGGGGATGTTGAATGGGCACGAAATCTCGTCCTGTTGGAAGTGAACGCTCGCGTCGCGTGTATGCGCTCGCCTGCGCTACCAGCGTTGCCGCGCTAAGCTGGGCATTGCCCGCCGTCGCGCAAGAGCAGGGGAACCTGCAAAACAGCACCACCGGCGCACCGGCCGCGGCGCAGCCCGCCACGCCGTCGCGCGCGAACGCAACATCCGCTCAGGAGGCTGGCCAGCCGCAGGACGTCTCTGCAGATCCGGTGGCGGCGCAGGGCAACGAAGTCGAGGGCGCTGAAGTCATCGTGACCGGCCTGCGCGGCTCGCTCCAGCGCAACCTGGACATCAAGCGGACCTCGTCCGGCGTAGTCGACGTGATCTCGGCCGAAGACATCGGCAAGTTCCCCGACTCGAACGTTGCGGCATCGCTGCAGCGCCTTCCCGGCGTCACGATCGTGCGCTCGGGCTCGCGCGGTGAGCCGACCGGCATCGCCGTCCGCGGTTTTGGCGGTGACTTCAACACGACGCTGTATGACGGCCGCCGCATCTCCACCGCTTCGGGCGGTCGCCAGATCGACTTCAGCACCGTCGGCGTCGACTTCATCGGCCAGCTTGCCGTCATGAAGACCCCGGACGTGTCGCTCGCGTCGAGTTCGATCGGCGCCACGGTGGACATCCAGTTTCCGAACCCGTTCGATCGGCCGGGCTTCCGTCTCGCTGCAACCGCTTCCGGGTCGATCCAGGATCGCGCTGACAAGGTCGTTCCCACGGCCGGCTTGCTCGTCAGCAACACGTTCGCCGACGACACTTTCGGCGTGTTGGCGGACGTGATCTACACGCGCCGTGATACCGATACCAACCGTGTCTTCGTGTCGGGTTGGCCGGGCGGCCGCTATGCACCGTGCCAGCTCACTGGCGGTGCGGTGCCCTGTTCGCCGACCAGCAATCCTGACTCGCCGGCGTATGCCACTCCGTCCAATCGCCAGACGATAGCGGGTTGGTTCCCGCAGCAATACGGCGCCGAGCAGCAGCGCGTCGAAGACGAGCGCGTCGATGCACGCATCTCGCTGCAGTATCACCCGACCGACGACCTGATGGTGACCCTGGACAACAACTACTCGCGCCAGGAAGTGACCCAGAACAATTATGCGTTCGGCGTCTGGTTCAACCAGGGCGACCTGCGCAACGTCACGTTGGACGAGAACGGCACTGCCGTCGACTTCACCCAGGCGGGTACGCCGACGGACTTCACGGCGGCGCTCAACAAGCAGATCCTGCGTACCAACCAGACCGGCCTCAACGTCAAGTATGACGCGACCGAGAACCTGACGCTGGAAGGTGACGTCGCCTATGCCAAGAGCTGGCTGAACCCGGGCAACGTGATCGGCAGCAAGAACGGTGACATCGGTTATGGTGGCACCCTGTCCAACAACCTGCGGTTCACGATCGACGGCGACAGCAAGGACGCGTTCCCGTCGATCAGCAACTTCGGTCCGGCGGGTAATGCCGCGGGCTGGGCTGACCAGGCGCTGATCGGTTCGCACGTCACCGTTAATCAGACGCAGAAGAACAAGGATGAACTGCTGCAGTTCCGCGGAAACGCGATCTGGAAGCAGGAGAACCTGACGCTGAAGGCGGGCGGTCAATATTACGAAGACACGTTCAACTTCCGCAACCAGAGCACCTTCACGAACAACTTCTGGCAGGCCTATGCCGGCTATGGCGCACCTTCGGGCCGTACGACCGGCATCGCGCCACTTCCGGCCAGCCTGTACCAGGGCCAGATCAGCCTCAACAAGTTCATCCCGGGCTTCAACGGCAGCTTGCCGCCTTCGGTCTATATCTTCAGCCCGACCGCTTATCAGAATTTCCTGACCGGTTTGGGCAATCCGCAGACGCAGAACATCCCTGGGTTCAACTATGAAGGCGTGAGCGGCTTCACCGGGACGTTCGACGAAGCGGTCGACCCGGGCAGCGTGCTGCGGGTGAAGGAAAAGACCTGGTCTCTGTACCTGAGCGCAAGCTTCCAGACCGAGCTGGGCAGCCTGCCCTTCTCGTTCACGGCCGGCGTGCGCAACGAGACGACAAACCTCAGTGCGACCGGCCAGGGACGCCTGCCCACGTCAATTGTCACCAGCGATGCCGATCCGACGCTGCTGAGCATCCCGACCTATACGGACATCCAGCCGACCACCAGCAAGAGCTCCTATTCGTACCTGCTCCCCAGCATCGACGCGAAGCTGGAGCTTACGGATAACCTGATCCTGCGCTTCGATGCGTCGCGGACATTGACCCGTCCGACGCTGAGCCTGCTGAACCCGGTGCTGAACGTCGGCAACGGCCAGCGTGTCGGCGCACTGACGGCGAGCGGCGGCAACCCGAACCTGAAGCCGTATCTCGCCGACAACTTCGATTTCGCGGCTGAATGGTATTACCGCCGGAACTCGTATCTGTCGGTCGACTTCTTCATCAAGAACGTCAGCAACTTCATCGTGGGCGGCGTGACCCGCCAGCCGATCAATGGCCTGATCGATCCAACCACCGGTTCGCTCGCCAGCTTCGCGGTGACGCAGCAGGTCAATGGACCGGACGCGACGGTTCGCGGTGTCGAACTCGCCTGGCAGCAGGTGTTCGGCGACACCGGCTTCGGCTTCCAGGCGAACGCCACCTTCGTCGACACGAACCGGCCGTACGACAAGACCGACATCTCGCAGACGGGCTTCGCCGTTACCGGCCTCGCCAATTCCGCGAACTTCGTCGGCTTCTATGACAAGAACGGTCTGCAGTTCCGTGCCGCAGTCAACTGGCGCGACAAGTACCTGCTGCAGTTCGGCCAGAACCAGAATACTGGTTCGTTCGGTGCCGAGCCGACCTTCGTCAATGAAAGTCTGCAGGTCGATCTGACGGCGAGCTACGACTTCAACCGTCACTTCAGCGTCTTCGGCGAAGCACTGAACGTCAACAACAACCAGCAGAGCACGCATGGTCGCTTCAGCAACCAGCTGCTCGACGTGTTCGATTACGGGCGGCGCTACACCTTGGGTGCTCGCTACCGCTTCTGATTTCTCCCCACTCGGCGGAGC
Organism: Sphingomonas sp. 3-13AW; assembly: GCF_049311085.1. NCBI lineage: Bacteria > Pseudomonadati > Pseudomonadota > Alphaproteobacteria > Sphingomonadales > Sphingomonadaceae > Sphingomonas > Sphingomonas sp. 3-13AW. Next base: position 383,946 of record NZ_JASNVZ010000002.1, read on the forward strand.
ACGACATGGTTGTGCTCCGCCGGTTTTTCGAACACGCTTCTTTTATGCAGCAGATCAAGAACATTGTCGTGGTCGGCGGGGGCACCGCGGGGTGGCTGACTGCGGGAGTGATTGCGGCTAAACACCAGGGACAGCGGCCCTACGGCTTCACCGTCACGCTGGTGGAATCGCCCAACGTTCCGACGATCGGCGTCGGGGAAGGCACCTGGCCCACGCTTCGCACCACGCTGCGGCGCATGGGCGTCTCCGAAACCGAGTTCTTCCGGCAATGCGATGCCGCCTTCAAACAAGGCGCGCGCTTCAATCGCTGGACCACGGGCGCCGTCGACGACGGCTATTATCATCCGCTGATGCTGCCGCAGCAATTCGGGAAGGTGAACCTCGCCCCCCATTGGCTTGCCGAAGATAGCAGCGAAAGCTTCTGTGACACCGTTACGCCGCAGGGCAGGCTCTGCGACGAAGGTCTGGCGCCGAAAACCATCGGCACGCCAGAGTACGAGGCGGTGGCGAACTATGCCTATCACCTCGATGCGGGGAAGTTCTCGCACTTCCTCCAGCGCCATTGCTGCGACACGCTCGGCGTGCGCCACGTCCTGGCAGACGTCACCGAGGTCCGCCTCGCGGAGAACGGCGACATCCAGTCGCTCGACACCGCCCAGGGAGAGACGATCTCCGGCGACCTATTTATCGACTGCACCGGCTTTTCGGCGCTGCTGATCGGGAAGGCGCTTGGCGTCCCCTTCCGCAGTTGCAGCGACACCTTGTTCTGCGACACCGCGCTCGCGATCCAGGTCCCCTATGCGCAGCCGGACGATCCGGTTGCCACGCACACGATTTCCACGGCGCAATCCGCAGGCTGGATCTGGGACATCGGGCTTCCGACCCGGCGGGGCGTCGGCCATGTCTTCTCCAGCAGCCACATCAGCGCCGACGCCGCAGAGCAGGAACTGCGCGCCTATCTGGGGCCGGCAGGACGCGACCTTCCGGTGCGGAAGATCTCCATTCGCTCCGGCCATCGCGAGCAGTTCTGGGTACGCAACTGCGTCGCCGTCGGCCTGGCGGCCGGTTTCCTGGAGCCGCTGGAGGCGTCCGCGATCGTACTGATCGAGCTGTCGGCCAAGATGATCGCGGAGCAACTGCCGCCCTGCCGGGAGGTGATGGACGTCGTCGCCCGCCGCTTCAACGAGACCACCAGCTACCGCTGGGGCCGTATCATCGACTTCCTGAAGCTCCACTATTCACTGACCAAGCGCACCGACACTGAGTTCTGGCGGGACAATCTGCGCGCCGAAACCATTCCGGACAGGCTGCTTGGACTGATGGAGTTGTGGCGGCACCAGTCACCCTGGCTGCATGATGAGTTCGATCGCGCGGAAGAAGTCTTCCCGTCGGCCAGCTATCAATATGTCCTGTACGGAATGGGCGCGCGCACGACGGTGCTGCCGGGGACAATCGAGGAAGACGCCGAACTCGCGCGGCGTGCGCGTCGCGAGAACCAGCTCCTGACGCAGCGCATGACAGCCAGCCTGCCCGCGCACCGTGACCTTATCGAGCGCATCGTGCGGCACGGCCTCCAGCCGATCTGAGATATTTTTTGGGAGCAGCCTACACATGCGGACCGTTACAGCGCGCCTGATCCTGGCCGCCCTCCTGGCCACGAGCGCGGCGGCGCCGGCTTTTGCCGCGCCCCGGCTCGACGGAGTTCTCGGCGATCACGCGGTCATCCAGCGCGGCCAGCCCATCGTGCTGGCCGGAGATGCCGCACCGGGCGAAACGGTGATGATCACGCTTGCCGGACAGAGCGTCACGGCGAAGGCCGGTCGTGATGGCCGCTTTGAAGCAAGGCTTCCCGCCCTGCCCGCCGGCGGTCCGTACGACCTGACGGTCGCTGCCGCGAGCGGCGCTGCGGTGTTGCGGGACATCCTGGTCGGCGATGTTTTTCTCTGCTCCGGCCAGAGCAACATGGAACTGGCGGTTCGCGACGCGCAGGACCTGTTCCCCGACGCCCACGCCCCGGCTGACGAGCAGCTTCGCCTGCTGACCGTCCCGAAGGCTTCGGCAGCCGCGCCGCAGGCTCGCTTCGCGCAGCAGCCCAACTGGGTGATCGCCGGGCCGGACACCGCGCCGTCCTTTTCAGCCGCCTGCTTCTACATGGTGCAGGCACTGCGCCGCACCGCCGGGGTTCCGATCGGCGCCATCCACTCCAGCTGGGGTGGTTCGCGGATCAGCGCCTGGATGAGCGACCCGGCGTTGCGAAAGGCCGGCTTCGGCGATCAGGCCGACCTCCTCGCGCTCTACGCGCGTGATCCGGCAGCAGCGAACCGTCGCGCGTCCACGATCTGGGAGGGCTGGTGGCGGTCCGGCTCCGGCGACGCCGTCGGCGCGGAGCCCTGGCAGCCCGGCGCGACGCTCGACTGGCGCCCGGTGCCGGCGATGACCAACTTCGAGACCTGGGGCGTGCCGGAGCTCGCCAACTACAACGGCATGCTGTGGTACCAGCGCGAGGTGGGGGTGACGCCTGAACAGGCGCGCGGACCGGCGACGCTGGCGCTGGGTGCCATCGACGATGCCGACCGGACCTGGGTCAACGGCCAGGGCGTCGGCGGCAGCAGCCTCGCCGGGCAGCCGCGCGTCTATGCCCTGCCCGCCGGCACGCTGAAGCCGGGGCACAATGTCATCACCGTCAACGACGACGACGTCTATGCCTATGGCGGCATGACGGGCCCGGCAGAGTCGATGCGGCTGAGCTTCGCCGACGGCAGCAGCATCCCGCTGGGCACCGGGTGGCAGTACGCCGTGGCCAAGCGTCTGGCGGGGGCCGCGCCGCGCGTGCCCTGGGACGACATCAACGGCGCGGGCACGCTGTTCAACGCGATGATCGCGCCGCTCGGGACCACGCGTCTGGCGGGCATTGCCTGGTACCAGGGCGAGTCCGACACCGGCATTCCCGGCTATGCCGATCGCCTAAGCGCGATGATCGCGGACTGGCGCCAGCGCTTCGGCACGCCCCAGACCGCGTTCGGCGTCGTCCAGCTCTCCTCTTATGGCGCGCCAGCCAGTGCGCCCTCCGACAGTGGCTGGGGCTATCTGCGCGATGCACAGCGTCAGGTCGCGGCCGCCGACCCCTATGCCGGGCTTGCCGTCACCCTCGACATCGGCGACGCACTCGACATCCATCCCGGCGAGAAGCGCGAGGTCGGGCAGCGACTGGCGCAGGCGATGCGTGCGGCCTTGTATCGGGAGCCCGTCGCGCCCGCCGGCCCGGCGATCGCCGGTGCCCGCCGCGCGGCGGATGGCAGCATCGTGCTCCAGTTCCAGGGTGTGAGCGGCGCGCTCCACGCCCGTGGGTCCAGCCAAGTGATCGGCTTTGAGCTTTGCGACGCCGCGCCGGGCACTTGCCGCTATGCCTCCGGCCAGGTCGCCGGAACGCAAGTGACGCTGCCGGGCGACGGACGCCCGGTCACGCGCGTGCGCTATGCCTGGGCGGATGCGCCACAAATCAACCTTACCGACGACGCGCGCCTGCCGGTCGGCACATTCGAGGTGCCGGTATCGGCTGCACAATGATATCAGATGCGGATCTCGAGAGGGGCAGCGGGGACAGCATGGACGACGCGACGGTTCTTCCAGCGATGTGGAGCTTGCGCTCCGAGGGCGTGGTGGACGAGAAGTCTGAGGGTCAGCCGGAGCAGCGTGCACGCCGGCCCGGGCGGCGCCTGCGGGGCGCTGTCGCCCACAAGCTGGGGGTCGCGATCCTGTCCGGCGAGTACAAGCCGGGCGACATCCTGACAGGCGAGATCGCTGCGGCAGAGGCGCTCGACGTCTCGCGCGGCGCCTATCGCGAAGCGGTACAGGTCCTGACCGCCAAGGGCCTCGTCGAAAGCCGCGCCAAGACCGGCACCCAGGTGCTTCCGCGCGAGCGCTGGAACCTGCTCGATCCGGACGTGCTTGCATGGGCCTTCACCGGCGAACCGGACGAGCGGCTGGTCCGCAGCCTGTTCGAGCTCCGCCTGGTGATCGAGCCTGCGGCGGCGGGCTTTGCGGCCGAGCGGCGAACGCGCGAGGATGTGAAGCGGATGGGAGACGCGCTCAAGGGCATGCGCCGGCACTCGCTGGCGACGCCAACCGGGGTCGCCGCCGATCGCGACTTCCACAGCGCGCTGCTGCGCGCCACCGGGAATGACGCGATGGTGGTGCTGGGCTCCTCGATCGGGGCTGCCGTCGCCTGGACCACGCAGTTCAAGCAGCGCACCCACGCCCTGCTGCGCGACCCGATCCCCGACCATGCCCGCGTGTACGACGCCATCGTCGCGCGCGACGTCGCCGGTGCGACGGCGGCGATGCGGCTGCTGGTCGAGCTCGCGCTGACCGACACCCGCATCGCGATGCCGCCGCGTGAAGGCGACGGCCGCGTCGATCTCGCCTAGGGCCGGGGCACCGCCTTCGCGGGCGTGAGCCCCGATAGCGTGAACCGGTCCACGTCGATGCCGCCATTGCTTGCGGTCGGCGCATAGCAGAAGATCGCGAACTGCGGGCCCTGGAAGGTGCCGGTCCGCCAGGCGAAGGCGAGCGGGAAATCCTCGCCCAGCCCAGACCAGCGCTGCCCGTCAACGCTGTAGGATAGCCGCCCGCGGTCGGTCGAGAAATCCACGTCCGTGCGCAGCCACAGCGTCTTTGCCCGGCCGAGGCTGGCGGTGCCACCGCTGCGCGTCCGGGCGCCGTTCACGGTGTCTTCCGTGACTTCCATCTCTAGAGCGGCGGTGCCATCGGTCTGGCGGAGTGCCGTCAGGTTAGCGCTGAACTGCCCGAGCGTACCGAAGCCGCAGCGTTCACCCGCGGCCAGGCGGCGTATGTCGAGCTTTACCTCGGCACGGCTTGCGGGGCCCTGCGTCTTTTGGGTCAGGGTATTGCGGGCCGACCAGAAACGATCGGCGACCGTCGGCCGCAGCCGCAGCCAGCCCGGCCGCTCGGTGAGCGACCAGCGCGCGGGATCGGGATTGTGGTTCCACTGCCACTGCAGCCCCAGCCGCTTGCCAGAAAAGTCGTCAGAGGTCGCCGGCTCCGCGAACGGGAAGCCCTTGATCGGCTTTTCCGCGCGGCGCGGCACCCGGCCCGGTGCCTCGGGCGTGCCCCAGACGGGCCAGTCGTCCTTCCAGAACACCGGGCTGAAGTTTGTCATCCGGCCGACGGCACCACTGTCTTCCATCACGAAGCCGAACCAGCGGCCGTCGGGCAGATCGACCAGCGCGCCCTGGTGGCCGCCGGTCTTGTCGTCGATCTGGTCGCGCGTCTCCCACGGACCGAACAGGCTGCGCGAGCGCGAGACCGTCAGCGCCAGCCGCGGCGGCAACGCGTTGAAGAGGTAGTAATACTCCCCCTTCCGCAGGATCTTCGATCCTTCGGCACCCTTGATATAGTGGATCTTGCGCGCGTCGGTGACGCGGGCAAGGTCGCGGTCGAGCGTCAGCAGGGTGATCGTGCCGTCGGCGGTCGACGCGGTCGCAAGATAGGCGCGCCCGTCCGGCTCGATGAACAGGCCCGGGTCGAACGCTTCGCGATCCAGTTCATGGTGACGCCACGGTCCCCGCACATCCTTTGCATAATAGATGCGCGTATTCTGCCCGACCGGCGTGGTGGCGAGGTAATAGGTGCCGTTGTGGTAGCGCAGGCTCGATGCGTAGAGGCCCTTGCGATAGGCGTTGCCGCCCTGAAGATCATATTGCAGCCGACCCTCCAGCCGCTCCGCCAGGTGCGACGCAAGCGTCCAGTTGATCAGATCCTTGCTCTCAAGGATCGTGATCCCAGGCACATTGGCGAAGGTGGTGGTCACGAAATAATAGGTGTCGCCGACCCGGATCACGTCAGGATCGGGATAGTCCGCGAACAGCACCGGGTTGCGGAACGTGCCGTCCCCCTGGTCCGACCGCCACACCTGGGCCGAGGCAACGCCGGCGGTCGCCAGCAATGCAGCGGACGCGATAGCAAACACCGCTCTCATCGTGCGAACACCAGGTTCTGGGAGAAGAACGGCATCATCTTGTCCTGAATACGGGTGGCGACACCACTGGTGTGGTCTCCGGGATAGACTTCGAAGCTGTTGGCGATCCCATAGCGGTCCAGCCCCTCATGCAGCTTGGCGGCATCGTCCTTCAGCCCGTCGCGGTCGCCCACGTCGATGCCGATGGCGGCATAGCGGCGCAGATTGCCGACATATTGGTCCAGCATCGCCAGTGGCGCGTTGGCGGACCAGCGCGCCATGACGTCCGGCTGCGGCTGACCGTCCTTCACCGGCAGGTCCATGAACAATGGCGGGGCCTTTGGATTGGGAGACCATGCGGCCCCGGTCGCAAGCTGCGCGCGCAGGCCCCAAGGCAGGCTGGCACTGTCGGCAGGGGAGCGAAGGGCGCGCAACTTCTTTTCGGCTTCCGCATCGGGAGTACCCAGGGCGCGCGTGGACAGGCAGCACGGGCTCATCATGTACAGCGCCCCGAACACGTCCGGGTGCTTCATGCCGATGCGGGTGGTGCCATAGCCGCCCATCGAATGCCCCCCGAGCCCACGGCTGCGGCGATCCGGAAGGGTGCGGTAGTGGCCGTCGATATAGTCGACGAGGTCGCGCGCGATGAAATTCTCGAAATCGCCGACGGTTACGGAGCTGGAGTAGAAAGAGCCGTTATGCGCAGTCTTGCTGTCCGGCAACACGACGATCATCTCGCGCGCGCCTTTTGCAAAGGCGCCCTCGATGGTCTGCGGAACATGGATTTCCCCCACCCACTGCTCCGCGCCGATCGAATAGCCGTGCAGTGCATAGACCACCGGGTAACGGCGCTTCGTATCTGCGCGATAGCTCGGCGGCAGGACGACCAGCACCGCGCGGTCGGCGCTATTGCCTTCCAGATTGCCCTCGACCGCCTTCGAATGGACGGTGATCCGCTCGATCGTCACCGGCTTCGCGCCCGGGACGACGGCCGGAGCCGGTGTCGTGACCTGTGCCTGGGCCGTGCCGATGCTGGCCGTGACAGCGCCGAGCGCAAGCGCCGTTGCGAAAAGCATGCGCCCGCGAGCGCGTCGGCGGCGGCCGGTGGATGAAATGATCATGCCCTCTCCTCTTCCATGGTCGGCGCCGTGTTCCGCAGCGCCCGGCCGGCGATGTCCCGACTCTCTCAGATCAGTGCATAGCGTTCGTGGCGACAGTTGTTAACGCTATCCGCCCAGAGCGCGCGAAAACCGCAACACTTGTCTGGTGCATGCCAATGTTAGCGCTATAGTCGCTTGAGCATGCAGGCGCGCAAAGCGTCGCACGGCCCACAGGGAGAGGTTTCATGGCGGGAAAACCCGTATTCTGTTTCGTCGCGGCACTGCTTGCGAGCACCGCCCCCGTATCCGCACAGACGGCGAAGCCTTCGACTGCACCAGAGTTCAAGCTGAGCGACGCCGGATATTATGAAGCACCTGGCGCCAATGTGCTGGTCTTCTCGAACTGGTACGACGGGCTATTCGCCGACGCCAAGATCAGCGGCGTCGAGATCATCCAGCAGGGCAAGCGCATCGCGACCAACGGCGACGTGCGCCTTTCCTCCACGCCGGGCCAATGGGACCCGACCGGGCGCCTGGTCGACCGCAAGGTCGATGCTGCCACAGGGGCAATCACCGTCACGCTCGAATATCCCGAGCATCAATGGCGCTATCAGATCCGCTCGGAGCAGAAGCGCGGCGCCGTCGCGGTGTCGGTGATCCTCGACCAGCCGGTGCCCGCCGCCCTCGCGGGCAAGGCCGGGTTCAACCTGGAATTCCTGCCCTCCGCCTATTTCCGCCACAGCTACATGGTCGACGGCCAGACCGGTGGCTTCCCGCTCTACCCCGCCGACGCCATGACGCTCACGCCGGAGCGCAACGCTGCCAGCGGCCGGAACGAAGGCCCGGGTGCCGAGCCGATTGCGATGGCGCGCGGCAACCGCTTCGTGCTCGCGCCGGAGGATCCCGCGCGGCGCGTCACCATCCAGTCGAATGTCGAAGTGCAGATGTTCGACGGGCGCAATCAGGCGCAAAATGGCTGGTTCGTGTTCCGCTCGCTCCTTCCGACCGGCCGTACCGGCACGGTGCTGGAGTGGACGATCCAGCCGAACAGTGTTCCGGGCTGGCTGCGCAAGCCGGTGATCGCGCACTCGCAGCTCGGCTACGCGCCGGGCGGCCGCAAGGTCGCGACGATCGAGCTCGACCGCAACGACCGCCGCCAGGTGCAGGCAAAGCTTTTGCGCGTCGGCGAGGACGGCAGCATGACGCCGGTCCCGATCACGCCGGCCAAGCGCTGGGGCGATTATCTGCGCTACAGCTATCTCCAGCTCGACTTCAGCAACGTCCGCCAGCCGGGCCTCTATGTGCTGGAATATGGGGACACCCGGACCGCACCGTTCCGCATCGCCGCCGACGCCTATGCCGGTGCGTGGCACCCGACGATGGACGTCTATTTCCCCGTCCAGATGGACCATATGTTCGTCAACGAGGGCTATCGCGTGTGGCATGGCGACGCGCACCGCGACGATGCGCGGCAGGCGCCGGTGAACCACGAGCACATCGATCTCTACGCACAGGGGCCGACCACCGACACCCGCTTCAAGCCCGGCGAGCATATCCCGGGCCTGGCAGTCGGCGGCTGGTTCGATGCGGGCGACTTCGACATCCGCACCCAGTCACAATATCAGGTGATCCGCTCGCTGGTGGATAGCTGGGAACGGTGGCGGCCGGACCGCGACACGACGGCCGTCGACTGGAACCGCCGCCGGACCGAGATGCATGTGCCCGACGGCACCCCCGACCTTCTCCAGCAGATCCGCCACGGTACGCTGCAACTGGTCGCGCAGTTCGACGCGGTGGGCCACGCCATCCACGGCATCGTCGAGCCCGATGTCGCGCAATATACCCACCTGGGCGATGCTTCGACCAAAACGGACGGGCTGATCTACGACCCGAAACTAAAGATCGGTGAGGAACGCAACGGACGCAGCGGGACGCCGGACGATCGCTGGGCGTTCACGACCAAGGCCTCTGCGCTGAACTATGGGTCGATCGCCGGGCTTGCCGCGGCAGCGCGCGCGCTCGCCGAGGTCGATCCGGAGCTTTCCAGGAAGGCGCTGGCGATCGCGACCCGCACCTGGGCCGAGGAACAGTCGCATGCGCCCAATCTCTACAAGTTCGGCAACACCACGGGCGGCCCGCTTGAGGCCGAGCAATTCTCCGCCGCGGTAGAGCTTCTGCGGGCGACCAGGGATCCGCGCTATGTCGCCGCCGTGCAGGCGGCGTGGCCGGCGGTCGAGAAGAAGTTCATGTTCAACCTGCGGGACGCGGTCGCCGCAATCCCCTTCATGCCCGCAAGCTACCGCGAAGCCATGGTCCCGGCCGTCCGGTCCTATGCGGACATGGCGGCCAAGATGGCGACGGCCAATCCGTTCGGCGTGCCGATCACGACCGGCGGCTGGGCCGGCAGCGGAACCGTCCTCGGCACCGCGCTCAACGCCTATGTCCTGCACAAGGCATTCCCCGAGATCATGCCGGCCGATGGCGTGTTCCGCGGCATCGAGTTCCTGCTCGGCCATCATCCCGGGTCGGACATCTCGTTCGTGTCCGGGGTCGGCACCGTCTCCAAGGAAGTGGCGTACGGCAACAACCGCGCCGACTTCTCCTTCATCGCGGGCGGGGTCGTACCGGGCGTCCTGGTCATAAAGCCTGACTTCCCCGAAAATCTTGAGGACTGGCCCTTCTTCTGGGGACAGAACGAATATGTCATTCCGGAAGGCGCAATGTGGATCGAGCTCGCCCATGCGGCACATGAGCTTGCAAGCGGAGCGAATCCGGCAAAGCCCGCAACGGCGGGCACTACCGGTCAATAGGCCGGTATTCAGCTTCCCTAATCATCGAGAGGATCGAGATGCATCTCCGTACCCTTGCCCTGGCGCTGGCCGGCATCGCCGCCGGGTCCGCCGCCTTCGCAACAGAACCTGCGCGGTTCAGCCGCTTTACCTATGAGGGCCGCAGCCAGGAGCGCGTGACCGTCGGCCCCAACCAGCACAGGAACCCGATCCTTTCGGGCTATTACCCCGATCCCTCGATCACCCGCGTCGGGGACGATTATTATCTCGTCCTCTCCTCTTTCGCGCATTTCCCGGGGCTCCCGATCTTCCGGTCGAAGGACCTGGTGAACTGGACCCAGATCGGCAACGCGATCGACCGGCCGGAGCAGCTCGACTTCACCGGCATGCGGACGTCACAGGCGGTGTTCGCACCGGACATCTCCTACCACAATGGCACCTTCTACATCGTCAACACCTGCGTGGAGTGCGGCGGCAACTTCGTCATCACGGCAAAGGACCCGGCAGGCCCCTGGTCGAAGCCGATCTGGCTGCCGTTCGAGGGCATCGATCCCTCGATCTATTGGGAGGGTGATCGCGCCTACATCGTCAACAACCGCGCCCCGAACGAAGAGCCGCGCTACAACGGCCATCGTGCGATCTGGATTCAGGAGTACGACTGGCGCAACGGCAAGATGGTGGGCGAGAGCACGCAGCTGGTGAACGGCGGCGTCGACATCTCGAAGAAGCCCGTGTGGATCGAAGGTCCGCACATCTTCCGCAAGGACGGCTGGTACTACATGACCGCTGCCGAGGGCGGCACCAGCGTCAACCACTCGCAGGTCGTGCTGCGATCGAAGAACCTGCGTGGCCCCTTCGTTCCCTATGCCGGTAATCCGATCCTGACCCAGCGCGACCTGGATCCGGCGCGTCCCAACCCGATCACCTCGGCGGGTCACGCCAAGCTGGTGCAGACCCAGAACGGCGAATGGTTCGCCACCTTCCTCGCGGTACGTCCGTACGAGGGCGACTTTTACAACATCGGTCGCGAAACCTTCCTTCTGCCGGTCACCTGGAAGGACGGCTGGCCGATCATCCTGCCCAAGGGCCAGACGATCCCATTTGCCAGCACGAAGCCGAAGCTGCCGGCCCAGGCCCCCGGCCCCGTGCCGACGAGCGGTGACTTCGGCTATGTCGACGAGTTCGACGGCAACAAGCTCGCGATGCAGTGGGTCGGCGTGCGCACGCCCAAGCAGCCCTTCTACCGCGTTGAGGGAGGTGAGCTGGTGCTCGAGCGTGGCACCCCGATGGGTGACCTGTCCGGCGTCCCGGCATTCGTCGGCCGTCGCCAGCAGCATCATGTCGCCACGGCTTCCACGACCATGCGCTTCACGCCGGGCGCCGATGGCGAGCGCGCCGGGCTGGCAGCGATGCAGAGCGACGAGAATTATCTGTTCTTCGGCCTGACCCAGCTGCAGGGAAAGCCCGTGGTGGCGCTCTACACCTCGGACAAGGGCCAGGAGCGGCTGGTCGCCTCGGCACCGGTTTCCGCCAAGGATCCCCTGACGCTCACGATCCGCGCCGACGGCGGCAAGATGGCGTTCGACTATGAAGCCGCGGGCGGAAAGAAGACGCTGGCGAGCGACCTCGACGCCCGCTTCCTCAGCACCAAGGTCGCGACCGGCTTCGTCGGCACGCTGATCGGTCCGTACGCCTGGACGAAATAGCTCCGGCGGTCTCCGGATAAAGAAAGGGCGGGAGTACCGGTTGGTACTCCCGCCCTTTTTGCGTCTGGTGGTGCGAAGGGCTTGATTAGCCCTTCATGTCCTCCAGCTCACGACCGCGGGTCTCGTTGACCATCGCCCTCACGAAGAAGAACGACACGGCCGCGAAGAACGCATAGCCGAAATAGGTCACCGCCAGGCCAGGCGACACGGCGAGCGCCGGGAAGCTGACCGAGATCGCGGCGTTCGCAATCCACTGCGCGAAGCCCGCAACCGCGAGGCCGGAGCCGCGGATCTGGTTCGGGAACATCTCGCCCAGCATCACCCACATGACCGGGCCCCAGCTGGCGTTGAAGAAGATCACATAGAGGTTGGCCGCGACCAGCGCGATCATGCCGTTGTGACCCGGCAGCGACACGGCGCCGGAAGCGTCGGTAACCGCAGTCGAGAATGCATAGGCGACCACCGCGAGCGTGACAGCCATGCCGGCCGAGCCGACGAGGAGCAGCGGCTTGCGGCCGATGCGATCGACGGTTGCGATCGTGAACAGGCAGGCCGCGATCGAGAGCACGCCAGACAGGATGTTGATCTGGAGCGCGTTGTCCTCGGTAAAGCCGACCGCTTCCCACAGCACTGCGCCATAGTAGAAGACGACGTTGATGCCGACGAGCTGCTGGAAGATCGCAAGGCCGATGCCCGCCCACAGGATCGGGCGGATCTTGCCCGTGGTCTTGTCGCGAAGATCCGAAAGCTTGGGCTTGTGATGATCGGCGGCAAGCGAGTTGCGGATCTCGACGACCTTGCGGTCCGCCTCGGCCGAACCGAACAGCCGCGTCAGCACGGTATGCGCCTCTGCGTCACGACCCTTCGCAACCAGGAAGCGCGGGCTCTCCGGGATGATGAGGAGCGCGAAAAGGTAGATCGCTGCCGGAATGGCCTGTAGCCAGAACATCCAGCGCCAGGCCGGGAAGCCGAGCCAGAATTCCGACGTCGAACTGCCAGCGTAGCGCGCCAGTGCGAAGTTCGCGACGAACGCACCGGTGAGGCCGGTGATGATCATCACCTGCTGCACGCTGGAAAGGCGTCCGCGGATCGAGGCAGGCGTAACTTCCGAGATATAGACCGGGGAGATCACGCTCGCCGCGCCGACACCCAGACCGCCGATGATGCGCGCGATGATGAAGATCACCGAGCCGTTGGCTGCACCTGCAAGCACCGCGCTGAACAGGAACAACAGGGCCGAGATCATCATGACGTTGCGACGCCCGATCGCGTCCGCCAGACGGCCCGCCCCGAAGGCGCCAATCGCGGAGCCGACCAGGATCGCGCCGACGTTCACGCCGATGCCGAGCTTGCCGAGGTCGAATGCGGACTCCAGGCCCTTTTGCGTGCCGTTGATCACGCCCGAATCATAGCCGAACATGAAACCGCCGATCGTCGCCACTGCAACGATCGCGGTGATGAAGCCGTGGTTGGTCGCGATGCCCGCACCCCCCTGGCCCGTACCCCTTGTGCTGTCGGTCATCGTCTCTCCTCGCCCGGTCCCACGGGCCGTTGATCGTGGTGCGGCTTCTGCATGTTCCGCGGCACCTGCCGCAGAACGGCGCACGCGCCTGTCCGCTTAAGTTGTTATCGCTATCAACTTGCCGGCCGCCGTCAAGCGCCGACCACGCGCGGGCGCCGCCGCGGTGGTGCGTCCGACTGGCGGCGGATGAGGGTGTAGTCGAGTACGTGCTGTTCGGCGGCGCCGTCCCGGTCCTTTTGCTGGCGCAAAGTACCGACAAGAAGTTCGACTGCCGCCCGCGCCATCTGGGCAATCGGCTGATGGATCGTCGTCAGTTCCGGCCAGATCGCGGTCGCAAGCGTCGTATCGTCAAAGCCGCAGACGGTCAGGTCCCCCGGCACGTCGAGACCGCGACGATGCGCGACCGCGACGGTCGCGGCCGCCATGTCATCGTTGGACGACACGATCGCGGTCGGCGGGTCGGGCAAGTCGAGCAGTTGTTCGGCCGCGTCCAGACCGGAGCGGTAGGTATAGAGGCCATCCACGATCAGGTCGGGATCCTCCGCCATCCCCGCGTCGGCGAGCGCCCGGCGATAGCCCTCCAGCCGGAGCGCGCTGGCAGAGAGGTTGGGGTTGCCGGCGATGAAGCCGATCCGGCGGTGGCCGAGGTCCATGACATGCTGCGTCATGACAGCAGCCGCCTCGCGATCGTCGATGCGGATGGCGAGCTGGTCTTCGGCCGGTAGCGCGGTGGCGACCGCGACCGTCGGGACCCGCGCATCTCGGAGCAGCGCCAGCAGCGCCGGTGCCTCGCACAGGGGCGGCGGCAGGATGATACCGTCGATGCCGCCGCGGATCAGGTGCTGCGCCACCTCCAGCTCATGCTCACCCAGTTCGCACTTTTCGACGACGATCTGCACGTCGCTGCGGCTGGCCTGGTCGAGGCTGCCGAGCAGGAACTCGCTCAAGAAACCTGCGCTGGGATTGCTGTACAGAAGCCCGATGCGCACCTGCCCTGCCCCAGCCAGGCTGCGGGCGGCGCGGTTGGGCGCATAATTCAGCGCGGAAATGGCGGCGTTGACCGCCTCCCGCGTCGCGGGGCGCACATTGGCCTCGCCGTTGATCACGCGCGAGACCGTCATCGGCGATACGCCCGCCTGTCGCGCAACATCGCTGATCGTCGGCGCCGACCCCGAGCGGCGGGAGGAACGTGTCGGGGCGACGGTAGTGGAATCCATAGGCGTTCGCTGCGGTCCCGTGTTGGATGAGGTGCAGGCATGAACCCAAGCTGCGGGCTGGGCAAGAGTGCGGATGCTGTGCAATGTTCTTGCAGGGTTCAGCGTCCCGCAATATGGTAGCGCTATCTAACCCGATTGACGGAAACGGCCTCGCGAGAAGGCCGAAACCACCGAAGGAGAGCTTTGAATGCGTCTGCGTCTACACCTCTGGCTGGCTACGGCAGCCGTTGCCGCCACTGCCACTCTGGCCACCGCGCGGAGCAATGCGCCTGCCGCACAGCCGGCCGCGGCCCAGGATGAGCCGCGCAGCCCCGATGGGCGCCGCTACCTCGCGCAGCCGCTGGTGCTCGACAAGTTCTTCGCCGACCCGTCGGCACATGTCTTCAACGGCAAGATCTACGTCTATCCCAGCCACGACATCGACGCGGGCATCCCGAACGACGATCTCGGCAACCAATATGCGATGCGCGACTATCACGTGCTCAGCATGGACGAGATCGGTGGTCCCGTGACCGTTCATCCGGTTGCGCTGGACGTGAAGGACATTCCCTGGGCCTCCAAGCAGACCTGGGCACCGGATGCCGCGTACAAGAACGGCACCTATTATCTCTACTTCCCGGCCCGCGACAAACAGGGCCTGTTCCGCATCGGCGTCGCGACGTCCAAGTCGCCCACCGGCCCGTTCAAGGCAGAGCCGAAGCCGATCCGCGGCAGCTATTCGATGGATCCGGCCGTGTTCACCGACACGGACGGCGAAAGCTATATGTACTTCGGCGGCATCTGGGGCGGCCAGCTTCAGCGCTGGAAGAACGGACGCTATGATCCGAACGGCGGCGACACCGACCTGAAGCAGGACGACAAGCCCGCGATCGCTCCAAAGATCGCCCGCATGTCCGCCGACATGAAGCAGTTCGCCGAGACCCCGCGAGACGTCATCATCACCGACGAGAACGGTCAGCCGATCCTGGGCGGCGATCACGACCGCCGCTTCTTCGAGGCAGCCTGGACCTTCAAGCGCAACGGCAAATACTACTTCACCTACTCGACCGGCGACACGCACTTCGTGAACTACGCGATCGGCGATTCGCCGTACGGTCCGTTCCGCTTCACCGGCCACATCCTGAAGCCGGTGCAGGGCTGGACCTCGCACCACTCGATCGTCGAGTTCAAGGGCCGCTGGTATCTGTTCTATCATGACACCCAGCTGTCGGATCAGAACCACCTCCGCTCCGCCAAGGTGACCGAGATGACCTTCAATCCGGACGGCACGATCCAGACCATCGACCCGTTCAAGGATTGATCAGCGGATGTTCCTAGGCATCGATATCGGCACGTCTGGCGTGAAGGCGGTTGTGCTGGACGACCATGGCGCGGTCGTCGGACAGGGCACCGCCGCCCTCAGCGTGCAGCGGCCCCAGCCGCTGTGGTCCGAACAGGACCCGGACGCGTGGTGGCACGCGACCACGGCCGCCGTTCAGGCAATCGACCCGGCGGTGCGTCGTGCGGTGCGCGGCATCGGCCTTGCCGGGCAGATGCATGGCGCGACGGTGCTGGGGGCAGACGATGTGCCGCTGCGGCCCGCGATCCTGTGGAACGACGGCCGCTCCTTTGCTGAATGCGCGGAAATGGAGGCGGCCGTGCCTGACCTCCATGCGATCGCCGGCAATCTCGCGATGCCGGGCTTCACCGCGCCCAAGCTGCAGTGGCTGCGCCATCACGAGCCGGAGCTCTTCGCCCGGATCGCGACGGTGCTGCTGCCGAAGGACTATGTCCGACTGAAGATGACGGGCGACAAGGCGTCCGACATGTCGGATTCTGCCGGCACGCTGTGGCTGGACGTCGCCGGGCGCCGCTGGAGCGACACCCTGCTGGCCGCGACCGGCCTGACCGAGGCACAGATGCCGCGGCTGGTGGAGGGCACCGAAGTTACCGGGCGCCTGCTGCCCGCCATCGCATCGCTTTGGGGCATGGCCGAAGTACCGGTTGCCGGCGGCGGCGGTGACAATGCCGCGGGTGCCGCTGGCGTCGGCGCGGTGCGCGACGGCGATGCGCTGCTGTCGCTCGGCACCTCGGGCGTGATCTTCGTCGCCACCGACGCGTTCCGCCCGAATGTCGCCGGAGCGGTCCACGCCTTTTGCCACTGCCTGCCCGACATGTGGCACCAGATGGCCGTGCATCTGTCGGCCGCCGCGTGCATCGACTGGGTCGCACGGCTGACGGGCGCGGCGGGCGCCGCCGACCTGTTCGAACGTGCGGAGCGTGCCGGCCCTGCGGCCGGGCCGGAGATCTTCCTCCCCTATCTTTCCGGTGAGCGGACCCCGCACAACGACGCACAGGTGCGTGGCGCCTTCCTGCAGCTGGACAACGACACCAACCCGGAACGGCTGGCGCAGGCGGTGCTGGAAGGCGTCGGCTTCGCGCTGGCCGACGGCGTCCGCGTGCTGCGCGAAGCGGGTACGACCATCGATCGCCTGTCCGTAATCGGCGGCGGCGCGCGCTCGCGCTATTGGGGCGAAACCCTGGCCGCGACGATGGACGTGACGCTCGTCTACCTGCAGGGCGGCGAGGTTGGCCCCGCATTGGGTGCAGCCCGTCTCGCGCAGCTTGCCGTCGACGGAGGCACCGGCGCAGATGTCTGCCAGTCGCCGCCCGTTTCCCACGTCATTGAACCCGATCCGGCGCTCGTCGAGCGCCTGGCCCCCAAAGGCGCCAAATTCCGCGACGCCTATCCCCGCATAAGGAACCTGTGATGGCCGAGTTCTTCGCCGACATCCCGCAAATTCGCTATGAAGGCCCCGATAGCGAGAACGAGCTCGCCTATCGCTTCTACGACAAGAACCGCGTCGTCCTGGGCAAGACGATGGAGGAGCATCTGCGCTTTGCCGCGTGCTTCTGGCACACCTTCTGCTGGCCGGGCAGCGACGTGTTCGGCGGCGGCACCTTCAACCGTCCGTGGCACCAGGGTGCGAACGACAGCGCCGCTGCCGCACAGAAGCGCGAGGTCGCGTTCGACTTCTTCCAGAAGCTCGACGTGCCCTTCTACTGCTTCCACGATGTCGACGTGATGGCCGACGCCGCCAACGTCTCCGAGCATCGCCGCTATTTCGCCGAGGCCGTGGACCATCTCGAGAAGCTTCAGGCTTCCTCGGGCCGCAAGCTGCTGTGGGGCACTGCCAACCTGTTCAGCCACCCGCGCTATGCCGCTGGCGGCGCGACGAACCCGGATCCGGAAGTGTTCGCATTCGGCGCCATGCAGGTTCGCGACGCGCTGGAAGCAACGCACCGCCTGGGCGGTAGCAACTATGTGCTGTGGGGCGGCCGCGAGGGCTATGAGACCCTGCTCAACACCGACCTGAAGCGCGAGCTCGACAACCTCGGTCGCTTCCTGACGCTGGTCGTCGAGCACAAGCACAAGATCGGTTTCAAGGGCACGATCCTGATCGAGCCGAAGCCGCACGAGCCGACCAAGCATCAGTATGATTTCGACACCGCCACGGTGTACGGCTTCCTCAAGCGCTATGGCCTTGAGAAGGAAGTGTGCGTCAACATCGAGGCGAACCACGCCACGCTGTCGGGCCACACCTTCGAGCACGAGATCGCCACCGCAGCGGCGCTCGGCATCTTCGGTTCGATCGACGCGAACCGCGGCGATCCGCAGAATGGCTGGGATACCGACCAGTTCCCCAACTCCGTCGAGGAGATGACGCTGGCCATGCTCGAGATCGTCCGCGCGGGTGGCTTCACCACCGGCGGGTTCAATTTCGACGCGAAGGTTCGCCGCCAGTCGATGGACGCAGTCGATCTGTTCTACGGGCACATCGGCGGCATGGACGTCGTCGCCAGGGGCCTGCTGAACGCAGCCGCGCTGATCGAGGACGGTCGCCTGGATTCGATCAAGGCCGAGCGTTACGCGGGTTGGACGGGGCCGTTCGGCAACCGCATCTCTGACCTCGACCTCGCCGGCATCGCCGATCTGGCAGTCGAGCAGTCGATCGATCCGAAGCCGCGTTCGGGCCGCCAGGAGCGGATCGAGAACCTGATCAACCGCTTCATCTAACATCGTCCGTGCGGGCCGGGCATCCGCCCGGTCCGCACCGATCGTCCGGCGGGACGCGACCCGCGCGGGAAAACGAGCCGGACTTGCGCCATCGGCGGAGCCGGCGGCAGACTCGCGACATATCGTCCAAGAAATCGGCATCCGCTCCACAGAGTCGGATCCATAAAGTCCGTAGCCTCCGCAGTATCAAAGCTGCGCCAACTCGGCCCTTTCGCTCCCCTATTACCCTGATACACTTCAAGATACTGGGCGCTGTCAGGCGTTCACGAGCTTGTAGATTCCGCATGGGCGGATGAACCTGCGTCAGCGGGCACGTCTTCCTGGCCGGTCAAGATGTACGACAGGGAGCTTGCTATGGAAATCGGACGACGCGACCTCATTCTCTCCGCGGCCGCGCTGGCCCTCACTCCGCGAGCACTCGCGGCGCAGC
The DNA here is from genome assembly GCF_049311085.1 of Sphingomonas sp. 3-13AW. Classification (NCBI taxonomy): domain Bacteria; kingdom Pseudomonadati; phylum Pseudomonadota; class Alphaproteobacteria; order Sphingomonadales; family Sphingomonadaceae; genus Sphingomonas; species Sphingomonas sp. 3-13AW. Next base: position 402,744 of record NZ_JASNVZ010000002.1, read on the forward strand.
GCCCGAACCGGCCGCTGGGCTATGCGATCGTCGGCCTGGGCTATTACGGACTTCGGATCATCATTCCAGAGTTTGCGAATTGTAAGCACAGCCGCCTGGCCGCGGTCGTGAGCGGAGATCCGGCCAAGGCAAGGAGGGTCGCCGCCGAACACGGGCTTTCGGACCGCGCGATCTATTCCTACGCCAATTTCGACAGCATCCGCGACAATCCGGACGTCGACATCGTCTACGTCTGCCTGCCCAATTCGATGCACGCCGAATACACCATCCGGGCCGCCAAGGCCGGCAAGCACGTCCTGTGCGAGAAACCGATGGCCGTCTCCGCCGCGGAGTGCGAGGCGATGATCGCCGCCTGCAAGGCCGCCGATCGCAAGCTGATGATCGGCTATCGCTGCCACTTTGAGCCAACCAACCTGGAAGCCATGCGCCTGGCGCGCGCCGGGGAAGCCGGCAAGATCCGCTACGTCCGTTCCGAACACGGCTTCGTGCAGGGCGATCCGTCGGCCTGGCGGCTCAAGCGTGCGCTTGCGGGTGGCGGATCGTTGATGGACATGGGCGTCTACAGCCTGCAGGCGGCCCGCTACATGACCGGGGAGGAACCGGTCGCAGTGACGGCGCGGGAGTCCACCGACCGCCGCGACCCGCGCTTTACCGAGGTCGAGGACATGATCGAGTGGACGCTGGAGTTTCCCTCCGGCGCGCTCGCTGGCTGCCAGTCGATGTACAGCGCCAACCAGAACCGCATCCTGCTGATGGGCGACAAGGGGCGCATCGAACTGGAGCCGGCCACCCGATACGATGGCAATCGCATGTGGTTGGGCAAGGACGGGCGCGAGCGCGAAGTCACGCCGCCCGCCGGGCCCGCGAAGACCCAGTTTGCGGGCCAGCTCGATCACATCGTCCAGTGCGTCCGCACCGGGCAGGAACCGGTCGTCTCGGGCGAAGAGGGCCTGCGCGACATGCGGATCGTCGAGGCGATCTACCGTTCGGCACGTGAAGGTCGGACCATCCGGCTCGACGGCCGCGCCTGAGCACCGCCACCGGTCCGCGCTGTTGATGCGGCGCGGACCGGAACCAGCCGCCGCACCCTTGTAGACCGTCCGCACAAACGACAACGCCGCCCCGGAGGGCGGCGTTGCGCGTTTCAGAAGGACGCTGTCGCTTAGAAGCGGCCGCGCACACCCACCAGGACCGTGCGGCCCGGGTTATATTCGTTGAACGTGGCGTTGGGGAACTGGAAGTACGAGCTCTGTGCTTCCTTGTTGATGTTGATCACGTTCACGACGACGGTCGGCAGATAGTCGTTGCCCAGGATCTTGCCGAGATCGATGTTGCCCGAGAAATCGAGCTGGCCGTAGTTGCGGCCGACGATCGCTGCAGCCGGGATGCCGTTCTGGTTCAGGCCCGAGTTCACCGAACCTTCGTTGTACGTATAGGTCAGGCGCGCCGACAGGCCGTTGCCTTCGTAATAGCCGGTCAGCGTGTAGGTGGTCGGCGACACGCCCAGTGCGACGGCCGGAACCTGGCCCTCGCCGCGCTGATCGATCAGGGTCAGGTTGCCCTGCACGCCAAAGCCTTCGACGCCGATCAGACGGGTCGCGAAGTCGAGCGGCTGGGTGATCTGGAACTCGAGACCGTTGACCTTGAGCTTCCCGTCCGCGTTGACCTGCTGCTGCAGCTGGACCGGAACCTGCTCAGGCGCAATGCCTGCCGGGCCGGCACGGTCGAGCAGCGCCTGCTGCTGCGCCGCGGTGAGCGAAGCAAAGGTGATGCCGAACGGCGCCAGCGTCGAGAACGGAACGGTGTTGATGCCGTTGATCGTGAAGCCGGTGATTGACTTGCGGAATGCTGCAAAGGCGATGACGCCTTCGCCGCCCGTGTAGTACTCGAAGCCGAGATCGATGTTGTCCGAGATGTACGGCGCCAGCGCATTGTTGCCGAGCGTACCCACGTCCGCCGAAGGCGAGGTGAAGCTTGCACCCGGCAGCAGCTGGTTCGGATCCGGACGGGTCATCGTGCGAGAGATCGACGCACGGGCCACCGCCTTGTTGCCAAAGCTGTAGGCGGCGCTCGCCGACGGCAGGAAGTTCGAATAGACCCGCTGCGTCTGCGCGAAGTTGACGATCGTGGGATAGCACGAACCGTCGAGCGCGAAGGTCGGGCTGTTGCCCGGGCAGGTGACGCCGTCGCGAACGTTCAACGGGTTCGGCAGCGTCGTCCGGCCACCGACGCGCTGGTCGGTGCGGACGTAGCGCAGGCCACCGTTCAGGCGCAGCGTATCGCCGTCCCGCACGTCGAACACGCCGTTCATCTCGACGAAGGTGCCGGTCACCTTCTCGCGGATCAGGCCGCCGTTGGCGCCGCTGCTGCCTGAACCGGTCTCGGTTGCGCCGGCGAGCAGCTCGTTATAGCCGGTCGCATCGCGGAACTTGTTCCAGTCGACGGTGACGAAACCCTCGGGCGTCGGACGCAGGAAGCCCGGCACGGCAGCGGTCGGGACCAACGAACCGCCATAGCTGAGCGGCGGCAGCCCAGTCGAGAAGCCGGTGCCATAGCCAGGATAGGTCGGATAGCCCGGAGGGGCGACCGTGCCCGGCAGATTGGCGCCGTCACAGACCGGCTGACGGTTCGGACCCGGCAGGACGACGTTGGGATTGTTGCCGCAAACCGCATTCTGCCACGGATTGGTGTTGTCGAACGGGGTGATCCGGCGGCTGGTGTCGTCATACGCACCGCCGACACGAACGCTGAACCGCGCCTCATCACCGAACAGCAAGCTGCCGCGAACACCCTTCGTCTCGGTCCTGCGCTCTTCGCCGTTCAGGTTCAGGCGACCGCCGCCGGCCCAGCCGAAGTTTGCCGGGTCGTTCAGGTCGATGTTTGTGGCGATGTCAGGGATGCCGCCGTTGTTGGTGTAGTTCACCGTCACGCCGCTGCTCGGCGGCGTGATGACCAGCACCGTCGGGCTTTCGCGACGGAAGTTGCTGCGGGTGTAGTTCGCCTGCAGGTCACCCTTGATGAAGTCGTTGACGACGAACTCCATGCCCGGGTTGACACCCCAATAGTCCTGGCGATCGCGATACGGACGATATTCGAGGAAGAACTGGGAGTTGGCATAGGTGCCGCCCGTGACGGTGCAGCCGCTCGCGCAGTCGGTCTTGTCGTAGGTGGTGTTCAGCGGGATGACGGCGCCATTCCGCACGGCCCAGTTCATCGCCGTACGCTGGAAATCGGTGTTCCGCTTTGCGTACATGCCGTCGACATAGAAGTGCAGCGCGTCGCTCGGGCGCCATTCCAGCGAGGCAAGGCCGTTATAGCGGGTGCGCTCGCCGATCTCGGTACGCGGACGGCCGAGGCGCGGCAGGAGGCCGTTGTCGATCTGCTCGATCGTCGCGCCCGGATTGTTGCGAAGCAGGAAGGCCTGGTCGATGACCGTACCCGCGGTCAGCCCGTTGCCGGCGTTGATCGGCACGGTGCCCGGGATCGTCCAGTTGCCGCCGCCGGTGTTGTTGCGGGTGGGACTGCTGCTCTGGGCGGCGGTCAGGTTGGGGTTGGTCCAGCCGATCGTCTCGAAACCGTCCACGCGGAAACGGTTCTTGACCGCTGCGCCGCCGACCAGGATGCCGAAGTCGCCGAAGGTGGCGCTCGCCAGGACGTGACCGCGATAGCCCCACTTGTCCGCCGCGCTCACCTTCGAACCCTGCAGGCCATAGCTGACATAGGGCTTGGGGTTGTCGAACGGCCGTGCCGAACGCAGGTTTACGGTACCGGCGGCGCCCCCCTCGATCTGGCTCGCGGTCGGCGACTTGCTGACGGTCAGCTGCGTGAACAACTCGGTCGGGATGAGGTCGAGGTCGACTTCACGGTTGGTGCTCTGCGCGTCGAAGCGCACCGACGCGATCGCGACCGGCGCCCCGTTCAGCAGGACGCGGGTGAAGTTCGTGCCGAGGCCGCGGATCGCGACGTTGGCGCCTTCGCCGGTCACTTCGCGGCTGATGGTGACGCCCGGAATACGGTTCACCGATTCCGCGATGTTGGTGTCCGGGAACTTGCCGATGTCTTCGGCAAAGATCGTGTCGGTAAAGCCGATCGAGTTCCGCTTCGCGTTGGTCTGGCTCTGCAGCGACGCGCGGTAACCGGTAACAACAATGTCCTCGTTGCCGGTGGCAGAGGGATCGGCGGGAGCCTGTGCAGTGTCGTCGATCGCGGTCGGCTGGGTCTGGCCAGCGCCATCCTGCGTCTGCGCGCCTGCCTCAGTGGTGGCGCTGCTGGACGACGAAGCGGTCGGCTCGCCCTGGACCTGCGCCAGTGCCGGCCACGCTACCGTGGTGAGCAGAAGGGCGGCAAAGCCGCCCGTGCGACGAATCTCTGAAATGGGTTTCATATGTCCTCTCCCTGTAACCGGGGCGTGTTCGCCCTCGTGTTCCGATTTCAAGTTCGTTTACTGGTAGCGCTAACCAGCGCAAGCCCTTGTGTAAGTAATGTCCGCTAGTGTCACTCGGCGGCCACACTGGGATAACTGCCCGTCGAGCCGTTTAGGCGTGAGATCAACAGTCACCGGTACCGGTACAAGCGCACCTTCTGAATGCCCCATTGCCCGGCCGGGAGCCGGACATGACGCCCCTGATGCGTCTGGTCACCGTTCAGGATGCGCCCGCCAACCCATCGTCCCGCGGAATCGAAACGCCCCTCTTCCGCGCGATCGATACCGGCGAGCGAGGGCCCTTCCCCCGCGCCGCTAAACGTGACGGTAATCCCCTGACCCGCGATGAGATACTCGTCTGCACCGGTATGGACGATCATGCCGCCATAACCTGCCGTTTCCGGCGTCATTGCGGGGCGTTCGATGTCGGCAAAGGCGACCGTGAAGCGATAGTCACCGATCCGACGCACCTGCGGCTCGTAATCCAAGGAGTCGTCATAGCGTTGCCGCGGCTTGAACCCGGCAATGCGATCCGAACCCTGCGCTGCCAGGATGTGGGGCTGGAGCTGGCGCAGCACGCTGTACGCGGCGCCAAGCTGCCCCGGCTCATCATCTACGGAGTCGATCGAGAACGGTCCGAAGCCGATCGCGTCTCGCTCGCCAAAGGCATAGAAGGCGTTGGCTGGCACAATCGGATTGTCGGCGTTGTGCGCCTCCGGCACGAACAGCGGGTTGTCGGGCCGATGATAGCGGTCGACGATCTGGGTGAAGTTCGAGAAATAGATGTCCGGCGCCAGCAGGTCGATCGCGGGCGCACCCGCTTTCCAGACATCGATCAGATGGGGCAGCGGCCCGCCGCTCGGATATTCGCCAGGCGCGCGCCCTGGGCGGTTGAGCGCGACGTTGACGTACATCGGCAGCGCATAGGCAGCCTTTCCGGCACGGGCGAGCGCATCGGCGAACCGGGCATAGTGCCAGGCCGTGAACACTTCGGCTGCGGCATCGCCGTCACCGAACAACTCCGCCCAACTTCCCTGCGTGCGGGCGCCGCGTTCGACCCACATCGCCTTCATTTCGGGAACGAGATTGTCGCGGTGCTGCGCGAGATACGCCGTCAGTTCATTCGGGACCGGCTGAGCGAAGGCCGCATTGGCGGCAGCCGAATAGTCACGGGCAACCGGTAGCATACCCATCTCGTTCTCGACCTGGACCATGACGACGGTGTTCCGGTCACCATCCACTGCCTTCAGATGTGCGAGCATGGCGGAATATGCGCCGGCGTCCGCCCGGATCATCTCGGGACCGAATGTCGAGAGGATCTCAACCGACTGCCCATTGGGCAGACCCGCCCGCGGGAAGCGCACCTGGTCCCGCTTCACCCAGCCGGGAACATAGGTCGACATCGAGTTCTTGTAGGCGCCGAACCACAGCAGCACGAGCTTCAGGTCGTTCGCCCGCGCTTCGCGAAGCATCACGTCGAGGCTCGACCAGTCATAGCGGCCTTCGACCGGCTCGATCAGCTCCCACGACACCGGCGCCAGCACGGCGTTGAGGTTCATTGCGCGCAGCTTTGCCCAGTGCGGCGCCATATAGGTTGCGCTCGACGCAGCCGAGTTGCTGAGCTCGCCCGCGATCAACAGCATCGGTTTGCCGTCAACCACCAGCTGCGTCGCCTCCCCCCTGCGCTCCAGCCGGGGTGGTTCTGCAAGGGCGGGCGCCGCCAACATCAACGTTGCGCCCATCATCGCGGCAATGTTCTTCACGGCAGTACCCCTGGTTGAAGATCGACGGTTTGCGCTCATTGCGCGGTCCGCAAGCAGCGCCACCGTCTCCGGCGCTTCTGCCGCGCCCTCGGTGAAGGCGCTCACTTCACCAGCTCCACAGCGTCCCGTCCTCGAGGCGGTTCACCGGCAGGAAGGCGCGCTTGTAGCTGTGGGTTTCCGCCAGCGCCTCGTCGATGTCGACGCCCAGGCCAGGCTTGTCGCCGGGGTGCATGAGGCCATCGGCAAAGGAATAGGCGTGCGGGAACACCCGATCGGTTTCCTCGGTATGCGGCATATGCTCCTGGATACCGAAGTTCGGGATCGACAGGCCGAAGTGGAGCGCCGCCGCCATGCAGATGGGGCTGAGGTCGGTTGCGCCGTGGCTGCCGGTGCGGACCTGATAAAGATCGGCGAGCGCGGCGATACGACGCATGTGGGTAATGCCGCCGGCATGGACCACCGTCGCGCGGATATAGTCGATCAGCTGGTTCTCGATCAGCGACTTGCAGTCCCAGATCGAGTTGAAGATTTCCCCCACCGCGAGCGGCGCCGTGGTGTGCTGACGGATCAGGCGGAATGCATCCTGGTTTTCCGCCGGGGTCGCATCCTCCAGCCAGAAGGGCCGATACGGCTCGAGGTCGCGGCCCAGCCGCCCTGCCTCGATCGGTGTCAGCCGGTGGTGGATGTCGTGCAGCAGGTGGACGTCCCAGCCGAGCTCTTCGCGAGCTGCGCGGAACAGTTCGGGGACCACGCGCAGATACTTGGACGTCGACCAGATGCTTTCGCTCGGCAGGTCCGCGTCGGCTGGCTCATAGCGCTCGCCATGCTTGGCGACGCCGTAGGTGGAGGGCAGCCCGGGCACGCCGCATTGCAGGCGGACGGCCAGATATCCCTCGTCCATCGCCGCCTTGGCTGCCGCGATGGTGTCGTCGATTGAGGCGCCGTTCGCATGGGCATAGACCATGCACCCCTCACGCGCGGCGCCCCCCAGCAACTGATAGACCGGAAGGCCCGCGATCTTCCCCTTGATGTCCCACAGCGCCATGTCGACCGCGGCGATCGCGGTCATCGTCACGGGGCCGCGACGCCAATAGGCGCCCTTGTAGAGATACTGCCAGACGTCCTCGATCTGATGCGCCTCGCGCCCGATCAGGCAGGGTACGACGTGATCGGCGAGATAGCTCGCGACGGCGAGTTCACGGCCGTTGAGCGTAGCATCGCCGACACCGGTCGTGCCGTCATCGCACTCGATCTTGAGCGTGACGAAGTTGCGCCCCGGGCTGGTGATAATGACGCGCGCGTTGACGATCTTGGGCATGGAGTTCCTCAGGCGATTTCGAGCATGAAGGATGGAAGGGCGGGGCTGTTGTCGCCGCTCACCATTATGCGGCAGCCGGGTGCGACAGCGGAGCGGATGAAGTGCTGACGGAACAGGGAGGGTCTTCGCAGACCAGCGCCGAGTTCCGCGGCGTTCGCCTTCAGCGACCCGTACAGATTCAGACGCAGGCGACCGCGTCGGGCAATACTCCAGGTGGGCCGCTTCAAACTTGCTCTCCGCAACGGGCGACCGTCTCTCGCGGCTTGCCTGTTCAAGTGATACCGTTACCATGAAGAGGAGCGCGCTGCCTTGTCAATCGACGGCGCGCCGGGAGAGATTGATGAAGGCAATGAGAACGCTGGTGCGAGCCAGCGCCATGGCACTTGCGACTAGCTTGCTCGCGGCTCCGGCCGTTGCTGAAGATGGATATGACCTGTGGCTGCGCACCCGTGCGCCGGCCTCCGCGCAAACCCAAGTCTCGCGGATCGGCGAAGCGCCCGCGCTTCGTCTGGCGGAGGCAGAGATTGGCCGCGCCCTGGCCACAGCGTCGGCGCTGCCGGTGGTGGTCGCGCTTGCGAACGATCCCAGCGTGGCCACGCTGCGGCTCCCGCTCACCGACTTGGGTGACGAAGGCTATCTGGTCCGCCGGGTGTCGCTTGGCGGGCGCCAGGTGGTGCTCGTCACCGGCAATACCGATCGCGGCGCACTGTACGGCGCCTTCGCGCTGATCCGCCACGCCAGCACCGGTGGCCGGGTCGAGGACGCGAACCTCCGCTCCGCACCCAAGGTGAAGCTGCGTGTCCTCAACCATTGGGACAACCTCGATGGCACGGTCGAGCGCGGCTATGCCGGCCAGTCCCTATGGGACTGGTGGAAGCTCCCGGACTTCCGGGATCCCCGCTACACCGATTACGCGCGAGCGAATGCGTCGCTTGGCATCAACGGGACGGTGCTGAACAACGTCAATGCCAAGGCCGACAGCCTGACCGCGCCGTATATCGCCAAGGCAGCGGCACTTGCCGACGTGTTCCGCCCCTGGGGTATTCGCGTTTATCTGTCGGCGCGCTTCTCGGCCCCGATCGAGATCGGCGGCCTCAAGACTGCCGATCCGCGCGACCCTGCGGTCGCTGCCTGGTGGAAGGCCAAGGCGGACGAGATCTACCGGGCCATTCCGGACTTCGGCGGCTTCCTGGTGAAGGCGAACAGCGAAGGGCAGCCTGGCCCGCGCGACTATGGCGCAAGCCACGGCGACGGCGCCAACATGCTTGCCGCAGCGGTGAAGCCGCACGGCGGCATCGTGATGTGGCGCGCGTTCGTCTACGCCGATACCGATCCGGAGGACCGGGCGAAGCAGGCCTATACCGAGTTCAAGCCGCTCGACGGCACCTTCGCGGACAATGTTCTGGTGCAGGTGAAGAACGGCGCCATCGACTTCCAGCCGCGCGAGCCTTTCCATCCGCTGTTCGGGGCAATGCCCAAGACGCCGCTGATGATGGAATTCCAGATTACCAAGGAATATCTCGGACAGGCGACCCACCTCGCCTATCTGGGGCCCCTCTTCACCGAAGTGCTGGAAGCAAAGACCGGCCGCGGCAAGGAAACCGTTGCGAGTGTCGTCGACGGCGAGAGCGAGAACCACCGGCTGACCGGAATGGCCGGCGTGGCCAACATCGGCAACGATCGCGACTGGACCGGCGGCACGTTCAACCAGGCCAATTGGTACGCGTTCGGGCGGCTTGCCTGGGATCCGTCGCTGCAGGCCGATGCGCTCGCGCGTGAATGGGCGCAGCAGACGTTCGGCACCGACCCGCGCGTCGTGACCCCCGTGGTCGACATGATGATGCGCTCGCGTGAGGCAGTGGTCGACTATACCGGCCCCTTCGGCCTCGCCCATCTGATGGCGACTGGCCACCATTATGGCCCCGGTCCCTGGGTCAGCGAGTTGCAGCGCCCCGAGTGGAACCCGGTCTATTATCACCGCGCCGACCGTCAGGGCATCGGCTTCGACCGGACGAAGACGGGCAGCAACGCCGTCGCCCAATATGCCCCGGCAATCGCGAAACGCTATGCCGACCCGCGCACGACGCCGGAAAGCGAGCTGTTGTGGTTCCACCACCTTCCCTGGGACTATCGCCTCAAGAGCGGAGAGACGCTGTGGGAGGGCATGGTTCGCCGCTATGACCGCGGCGTCGCAACGGTCGCGGAGATGCGCCGCGAGTGGGACGGCCTGCGTCCCCTGGTGGACGCGGAACGCTGGGAAAAGACCGCAACCTTCCTCGCCATTCAGGAGCGGGAGGCGCGTTGGTGGCGCGACGCGAGCCTGGCCTATTGGCAATCGGTGAACGGCCTGCCCTTGCCCGCCGGCGCTGCTGCGCCCGAGCATGACCTCGCCTGGTACAAGGCGCAGAGCTTCCCCCACGCTCCCGGGCACACGGACTGAGGCGGCGGGCGTCATGACATCAAGGACACACCCGATGGCAGCACCCTGGAAGGCGGCCATCGCGACCGCCGCCCTGCTTTTCGCGAGCGGGGCGGCGGAGGCCCGCTCGAACGAACCCCGCTGGATCGCAAGTTGGGGCTCCGCGCAAATGGTGCCGGAGGGGGAGAACGCCCTCCCCGCCGATGCCGCGAGCGCGATCACCTTGCGTCAGGTCGTCCGGATCTCGGCCGGCGGCACGCAATTTCGCGTGCGGCTTTCCAACCGGTTCGGGACGCGACCGCTGCCGATCGGCGCCGCGCACCTCGCCGCCGCCGCAAAGCCTGGCACGCCAGCCATCGGCGCCGGCGCGCCGCTGACCTTCGCCGGGCGCCGCGATGCGGTGATCCCGGCAGGTGCGGAGCTCTATTCGGACCCGGTCGCCTTGTCCTTCGCTCCGGGCGCAGATCTCGCGATCAGCCTCTACCTGCCGGAGACGCCGAAACCGCAAACCGGGCATCCCGGCGCCCGCGCCACCAGTTTCCTTCTCTCCGGCAACCATGTCGCCGAACCCGACCTGCCGGGCGCGCGTACCACTACCCGCTGGTATGTGATCGCCGATGTGGAGGTCGCGGCCCCCGCAAACGCCGGGACCGTGGTGGCGATCGGCGATTCCATCACCGACGGCTATGGCGTCATGCCCGAACGCAACACCCGCTGGACCGACGTGTTCGCGCAGCGGCTGCGCAGCCAGCCGGCAACCCGCAACATCGGCGTGGTCAACGCAGGGATCGGCGGCAACCGCGTCCTCCTCGACGGGCTTGGCCCGAACCTCATGGCGCGGTTCGACCGGGACGTGATCGCCCGCAGCGGCGTGCGCTGGGCCATCGTGCTGGAGGGGATCAACGACCTCGGCACCCTCACCCGCGATGCGCCCGCCACGCCCGAGCAGCACCAGGCGCTGGTGCAGCAGGTTACCGCCGCCTTCCGCGAACTCGCCGCGCGAGCCCACGCCCATGGCATCAAGCTGATCGGCGGCACGGTGATGCCGTTCGGCGGCAACAGCTATTATCATCCCGCGCCGGAGCTGGAGGCGGCGCGGCAGGCGATCAACAGCTTCATCCGCACGTCCGGCACGTTCGACGCCGTCATCGACTTCGACCAGCTGATGCGCGACCCCGCCCATCCCGACCGGCTGGCGCCTGCGCTCGATTCCGGGGACCACCTCCATCCATCGGAAGCGGGCTATCGCAAGATGGGCGAAGCGATCCCGCTCAACCTGTTCACCCAAAGCTGCCGCCCGGCGAGCAACTGCAACTGACGCCGCCCGATTTAGGGCGACAGCACAAGACTTTACCGGACAAATTACCGCTGGCCGGGGCGCAACGGAACTCGCGCCCCGGCCAGTCGTAGTCGCTGCGGATACACCGCAAGGACAGGTCCATGGCTGAGGGCATTTCACGCACCGCTCGACCCGCGTTGGGCATCGGCGGTCATCCGATCTATTCGGCGCTTCTCCCCGTCTCGATCACCTGCTTCGTCGGCGCCCTGATTACCGACATCGTCTATTCCCGCGCGCCAGACATGATGTGGCTCAATTTCTCCAGCTGGTTGCTGCTGGCGGGATTGATCGTCGGCGGCGTCGCAGGCGTGGTCCTGATCGTAGAACTTCTTCGCGGACGAGCCCGGGGCAACCAGGGTTTCCAGGCACATGCCCTGTTCTTCCTCGCCGCCTGGGTGACGGAGGTCTTTAACTCCTTCATCCACGCGCGCGATGGCTGGACGGCTGTTGTGCCGGCCGGCCTCGTCCTTTCGGCGCTGGCGGTCGTATTCAGCCTTCTTGCTGGCTGGTTCTGGCAGTCTGCCAGCCGGATCCACACCGGAGACCTTCGATGAAGCGCAGCCTTGCCGTGATGCTTACCTTCACGGCGCTTGCCGCCTGCGGCGGCGGAAAGAAGGTCGATCCGAACTCGCAATACGGCCAGAACCCGGTCCTGCCCGCGCCGAGAGAGGGGCTGATCTCGGACGTCGGGGTCTATGAGGTGGTGGGCTGGCAGGACGGCGACACGCCTACCGTTCCCGCCGGGTTCCAGATCGAGGCGATCGCGACCGGGCTCTCCAATCCGCGCAACGTCCTCGCGCTTCCGAACGGTGACATGCTGATCGTCGAGTCCAGGAAGGAGGGCGGCGAGCCGGTCCAGCGGCCAAAGGATCCGATCCGCGACTGGATCATGTCGATGGCACATGGCTCGTCAAAAAAGAGCGGGAAAGCCCCGCCGCCCAGCAATCGTATCACCCTGGTTCGGGACACCAACGGCGACGGCCGCCCGGACGGACGTTCGGTGCTGCTCGATAAGCTGTATGCGCCCTTCGGCGTCGCGGCCGTCGGGAGCGACCTGTACGTCGCCAACACCGACGCGATCGTGCGCTATCCGTTTGCGCCGGGCCAGACGCGCATCACCGCGCCCGGCGTCAAAGTGGCGGACCTGCCTGCCGGGCCGATCAATCACCACTGGACGAAAAGCCTGACGGCAAGCCCGGACGGCTCCCGCCTGTACGTCGGCATCGGGTCAAACAGTAACGCGCTGGAACGCGGCATCGAGGCGGAAAAGGATCGTGCGGCGATCCTGGAGGTCGACCCCAGCACCGGGCTGTTCAAGGTGTTCGCCAGCGGGCTGCGCAACCCCAACGGCCTCACCTTCTATCCTGGCACGAACACCTTGTGGGCGGTCATCAACGAGCGCGACGAGCTGGGTCCAGACCTCGTTCCCGACTATCTGACGTCCGTCCAGCCGGGCGCCTTCTACGGCTGGCCCTACAGCTACTACGGCCAGCATCTGGACCCGCGCGTGCGGCCGCAACGCCCCGATCTCGTCGCGCGCGCAGTGTCGCCCGACTATTCCCTGGGCTCCCATGTCGCACCGCTCGGCCTTGCCTTCTATGCCGGCACGACTTTCCCCGCGAACTATCGCGGCGGCGCCTTCGTTGGCGAGCACGGCAGCTGGAACCGCAGCGATCCGCACGGCTACAAGGTCGCCTTCATCAGCTTCCGCGGCGGGCGACCGGTCGGAAATCCGCAGGACTTCGTCACCGGCTTTCTGAAGGATGGGAAGGCACACGGTCGGCCCGTCGGCGTCGCGGTCGACCGCACCGGCGCCCTGATCGTCGCGGACGATGTCGGGAACACCGTCTGGCGCATCAGCTACACCGGGGCACCGGAAGCGCCCGTAGCCGGGTCGGCAGCCCAACCCCGGACCTAAGTCACCATCAGCCCCTACAGAGAAATGTCGCGTCGTTGATATTGCTAGTGACTCGCAAGAAGCATTGAGCTAGAGGCTCCCCACCAACGAGGGGGACCCAATGCGTTTTTCGGACTGCCTGCTTTCGAGTGTTGCTGTTGCATGCCTGTGCGCTGCCCCTGCGCAGGCATCCCCCGCCTCCCCGCCGGAAGCGGACACCGTCGATGCCCAGGGCCGCTCTGGCGATGAAGTCATCGTCATCGGCAAGAGCTATGGCCGGGAAGTCGGCAAGACGATCACGCCGCTGAAGGACGTTCCGAATACCGTCACGCTGATCGACCGTGAGCAGATCGAAGCGCAGAACCTGTTCACGCTGGAGGACGCGATGACCGCGACAAACGGCGTTACCGTCACCGGCATCGGCAGCGAAGACCCGTCCTACGTTTCGCGCGGCTTTGCGATAACCAACTATCTCGTCGACGGCGTACCGACGCTCTCCTTCGGCTTCCCGGGCGTCGTCCCCGACCTGTTCGGCTATGACCGGCTGGAAGTGTTGCGCGGTCCCGCGGGCCTCTTCAGCGGTTCGGGCAGTCCCGCGGGCAGCATCAACCTTGTGCGCAAGCGTCCGCTGGACGAGGATCGCATCACCGCGTCCGCGGGATACGGCAGCTACGACAATCTGCGGCTGGAGGCGGATGCATCCGCACGTATCGGTGGCCGCGCCGGCGTCCGCGTGGGCGCCATGCTGCAGGACCAGGACCAGTTCTTCGACATTGCACATCGCAAGCGCTGGGGCGGCTTCGCGGTCGGCGAGCTGGAAATCGGCAACCGCACGACCCTCACCGCCGGCGTCTATTACGACCGGTTCAAGCCGGCCATCCAGTCCGGCCTGCCCGGCTATGCCGGCGGTGCGGACGGCAGTGACGGTCGTCTGCTCGACGTTCGGCGTTCCACCTATCTGGGCGCGGACTGGAACCGCTTCGATGCGGAGACCACGTCCGCGTTCGTCGAAATCGCCCATAAGGTAAGCGACCGCTGGACCCTGCGCGCGACCGGTTCGATCGCGAACGTCGATCGCATCGACGTGTACAGCTATATCGGCAATCAGGCGGTCACGACCCAGCCGGTTGGCACCACGCCCACCAACAACGGCGTCACGAACCACATCGCCTATCGCGGCGACAACCACCAGAAGACGCGTGCGTTCGACGTGAACGGCATCGGCAGCTTCCCGCTGTTCGGTCGCGACCAGACGTTGATCCTGGGTGTCGACTATCAGGCGCAGGACTATACCAGCGACTTCACCCGCCTTTCCAACTACGCACGCATCGACGTGTTCAACCCGGTCTCGCCGCTGGAGCCGCCGCTCGATCCTTATGGCGCGTTGCCGCCTTATCCGGTGCAGGGCACCGACGGAAACTGCGCTATCGCGGGCCGCTGCGTCACGCAGGTCTATGGCGGGACGATCACCCAGGTCGAGCAATACGGCCTTTACGGGCAGACGCGCATCAGCCCTGTCGCGGGACTGACGCTGGTCGGCGGCGGTCGCCTGACCTTTTGGGACACGAACACCCAGACCACGCGGCCTCAGCCGAGCCCCGTCAGCGGGTACGGCGTCGACGGCCGCTTCACCCCCTATGTCGCCGCCCTGTGGGACATCACGGACAACCTGAACGTCTACGCCAGCTATTCCGACAGCTTCACCCCGCAGGTCGGCCCCGGCGGCCGCACGCGTGCCGATGGCGCCAGGACCGAGCCGCTGATCGGCGACCAGTATGAAGCGGGCACGAAGCTGGCGCTGTTCGACGAACGGCTGCTGCTCTCGCTGGCAGGATATCAGATCGTCCAGAAGAACCGGATCATCAACGACCTCGATGATGCGACCCTGTTCGTCCAGGCGGGTCGGGTACGCGCACGCGGCGTCGAGGCGGAAGCGAGCGGCCAGATCCTGCCCGGCTGGCGCGTGAACGGCGGCTACACCTATACCAAGACCAAGTATCTCGAGGACGCGCAGCCGCAGTTCAACGGCATCCCGCTGACCCCGATCATTCCCAAGCACATGGTGAAGGTCTTCACCAACTATGCGCCGGTCGATGGTCCGCTGGCGGGTGCCAGCATCGGCGGTGCGCTGACGTGGTTTGCCAGCACCTATGGCGGCAATCCCGCGATCTATCGCCCGGACGGGAGCGTGCTCACGCGCTCCACCATCGTCCGCCAGGGCGACTATGCGGTGGTGGACGTGCGCGCGGGCTATAAGCTCAACGATCGCATCGGCTTGTCGGTCAATGTTAACAACGTGTTCGACAAGGTCTATTACTCGCGCATCTCGTCCACGGGGCGCGGCAATTACTACGGCAGCCCCCGCACCGTGTTTGCAACGTTGCGCGTGAGCTATCCGTGACCCTTCTCCCCCTCCACTTCCCCTCCACGAAAGGGCTATCCATGAAGAAGATGCTGCTTGCCACGCTCCTGCTGGGCCTGTCGACGACCGCACAGGCGCACGAGGTCTGGATCGAGCGAGACGGTGCCGGTCCGGCCCGCATCTATCTGGGCGAACCTGCCGAGGCGATGCCGCAGGGCGGCGATCCCGAGTTCGCCAAGCTCAAGGCACCCAAGCTGCTGTCCGCGCCCGGCGCGCGGCTCGAGCGCAAGGCCGGCTATCTGGAGGCCGCGCTCCCCGCCGGTGACGTCCGCGCGTGGGACGACAACGTGTTCGCGCCCTGGGGTGAGCCCGGCAAGCAGGAGTCCGTGGTTTACTACGCCCGCGCCGGCCGCACCGAGACCCGCGCCGCGCTGCCGTTCGAGTTCGTGCCCGCAAAGGCCGGCAGCGACCGCTTCCGCCTGATCCGCGACGGCAAGCCCGTGGCAGCCACCGAAGTGACCGTGATCGCCCCCGACAAGGCGACCCAGAAGCTGACCACCGACGCAAAGGGCGAGATCGCCGTGCCGGTGACCGGCAAGGGCCGCTATCTGCTGACCGCCGCGCTGAAGGACGAAGGTGCGCACTCGACCCCGGCAGGTCCGGTGGCAGTCCTGCACCGGATCACGACGATCAGCTTCCTCGCTAGCTGAACGCGCCGGCGCGGCTTCAGGGATTGCGATTCCTGGAGCCGCTCCGGCCGGTGTTGCCGGCCCTGATGCTGCGCGAGCACGAGCGAATTTGACGGCGGCGCTTGCGCGCGGGGGTGGCAAGGACGAAGTGTCCGCCTTCACCAGCACATTGGATCGCCATGCGCCGCCTGCTTCTCGCCTCCGCCCTGATCGCCCTTCCCGTCCTGGCCGCGCCCGCCATCGCCGGACCGGACGCGCCCTCGCCCATCCTGACCACGCCCGATGCGCGCGACGTGCTCACCTATGCCCGCCCGGAAGTGGCGCGCGTCACCCATGTCGACCTGGATCTGACCGCCGACTTCGCGACAAAGACGATGCGCGGCACCGCGACGCTGGACATCCTAGCGCGTCCGGACGCGCGGGAGATCATCCTGGATGACAAGGGGCTGGTGATCTCCAGCATCACGGATGGAGCCGGAAAGCCGCTCAAGTGGAGCGTCGGCGCAGATGATCCGTACAAGGGCGCCCCGCTCACCATCCAGATCGGCAAGGCGCGCCGCGTCGTCATCACCTACAGCACGCAACCGGACGCGCGCGCGCTCGGCTGGCTGCCGCCCGAGCTGACCGCCGGCAAGCGCAAGCCCTATCTGTTCAGCCAGGGCCAGGCGATCAACAACCGCAGCTGGATCCCGACCCAGGACAGCCCCGGCATTCGCCAGAGCTGGACCGCGTCGATCACGGTGCCGGACGATCTCGTCGCCGTCATGAGCGGGGAGCGACTGACGCCACAGGGCGAGCCTGCTGGCGAAGGCCTGCGCCGCTACCGGTTCCGCATGGACCGCAACGTCCCGCCCTATCTGATCGCACTCGCGGTCGGCGATATCGGCTTCCGCCCGGTGGACGCACGCACGGGTGTGTTCACCGAACCCGCCGAGCTCGACCGGACCGCGGCGGAACTCTCCGACACCGGCAAGATGGTGAACGCTGCCGAGGCCTTGTACGGTGCCTATCGCTGGGGCCGCTTCGATGTCCTCGTACTGCCACCCTCCTTCCCGTTTGGCGGGATGGAGAACCCCACCCTCACCTTCGCCACGCCGACGATCATCACTGGCGACAAGTCCAACATCGACGTGATCGCGCACGAACTGGCGCACAGCTGGTCGGGCAACCTCGTCACCAACGCGACCTGGTCCGACAGTTGGCTGAACGAGGGCTTCACCACCTATTTCGAGAACCGCATCGACGAGGCGCTCTATGGTAAGGAGCGGGCGGCAACGCTTGCCGATCTTTCGTGGGATGACCTCCAGCGCGACCTGAAGGAGGCGAAGCCCGAACAGACCCGCCTCCACGGCGATCCCGAAGGCACCTACGGGCAGCTCGACTATAACAAGGGTTCGACCTTCCTGCGGACGATCGAGTACACGGTCGGACGCGAGCGCTGGGACGCGTATCTGCGCTCCTATTTCGACCGCCACGCCTTCCAGCCGCAGACCAGCGCCAATTTCCTGAAGGACCTGCGCGCCAACCTGATCAAGGGCGATAAGGCGCTTGAGGAAAAGCTGCAGCTGGACGCGTGGGTGTACGAACCCGGGCTCCCTGCGAATGCGGTGCACGTCAAATCGGCGACCCTCGCCAGGATCGATGAGATCCTGGATCAGGTGAACGCTGGCGCCCCCCTTGCCGCCATCGACACCAGCCGCTGGTCGACGCAGGAGTGGCTGCGCTTCCTGAACGGCCTGCCCCGCCAGCAGACGCCGCAGCGGCTGGCGGAGCTCGACAGCGCGTTCGGTCTTTCGAAGTCGACCAACGCCTATATCCGCTCTGCCTGGCTCGTACTGGCGATTGGCAACCGCTACCAACCCGCGGTCGCCTCAGCCGAGCAGTTCCTGCCCAGTGTCGGGCGCAATTTGCTTATCACCCCCGTCTATCGCGCGCTGAAGGCACAAGGTGACTGGGGCATGCCGATCGCGCGCCGCATCTTTGCGCAGGCGCGGACCGGCTACCACCCGGTCACAGCCTCCGCGATCGCACGGCTGCTCGAATAGCGGCGATGACAGACCCCGCCCGTGCGCCCGCCTCGTTCAGGGATAGCGCACGGGCTTGGGGTCCTCTGGCAGCGGGATGAACTCATCCTCTCCCGGGACATGCGCAAAGCGGTCGGCGCGCCAGTCCGCCTTCGCCTGCTCGATCCGCTCTTCGCGTGACGAGACGAAGTTCCAGAAGATGTGCCGCTTCTCGGGAAAGGGTTCGCCGCCGATCAGCATCAGCCGCGCCCCCTGGGGTGCGTGCACGACAATCTCGGCCCCCGGCTTGAACACCACCAGCTCGCCAGTCGCAAAGCCTTCGGTCTGGCCGATGACCTCGATGGCGCCGCCCACCACGTAGATCGCGCGTTCGACATGCTCGGCCTTCAGCTGATACCGCGCGCCGGGTGCGAGTTCGATGTCGGCATAGACCAGATCGGAGAAACTCTTCACCGGCGAGATCAGGCCATCCGATGTCCCGGCGATCAACGTCAGCCGAGTGCCCTCGGCTTCGATCACCGGTATCTCCTGTGCCTTGTAGTGCGCGAAGTCGGGCGCAGCCTCTTCCATCGCAGCGGGTAACGCCAGCCAGGTCTGGAGGCCGAACAGCGCGCTATCGGCAGCCCGCACGTCCGGACCCGTTCGCTCCGAATGGACGATGCCCGAGCCCGCCGTCATCCAGTTGACCTCCCCGGGGCGGATCGGCTGCACCGATCCGACGCTGTCGCGGTGGAGGATTTCGCCCTCCAGCAAATAGGTCACGGTCGCGAGGCCGATATGCGGGTGCGGTCGGACGTCGAGCCCCTCGCCGCCCCGGAATGCCGCCGGTCCCATCTGGTCGAAAAAGATGAACGGGCCGACCATCCGCCGGTGTGCCGACGGCAGGGCGCGGCGGACGCTGAAGCCATCGCCAAGGTCGCGTACGGGAGGCAGGATCACCTGCTCGACACCTTCGACGTCACTGGACCGAATGGACATGGGGGCTCTCCCGTCAGAATGGGCCGCCGGGCCGAGGCCCGGCGGCAAAGGCTCAAGCGGCGTCGACCAGGACGATCTCACTATCGTCGATCGCAGTCACGGTCAGCGTTTCTACGTCGCGGATCGCCACCCCGTCGCGCGCGTTCGCGCGGGTCCCGTCGATCTCGACCGCCCCGGTTGCGGGCACGAGATACGCCCGACGATCCTTGCCAAGCGGATAGGATATGGTCTCCCCCGCCCGCAAGGAAGCGCCCAGCACCCGCGCGTCGGTGCGGATCGGCAGCGCATCGTCGTCATTGGCAAAGCCGGAGGCGAGCGTCACGAAACGGCCGGACCGCTCCCCCTTGGGGAACGGACGCGCACCCCAGCTCGGCTTTTCACCAGTGCGTGTCGGCAGGATCCAGATCTGGAAGATCTTCGTGGTGACGTCTTCCTTGTTGTACTCGGCATGGGTGATGCCGGTCCCGGCCGACATCACCTGCACGTCGCCCGCTTCCGTCCGGCCCAAATTGCCGAGGCTGTCCTGATGGGTGATCGCGCCCTCGCGGACATAGGTGATGATCTCCATGTCGCGGTGCGCGTGCGGCGGAAAACCGGACTGCGCCGCGATGGTGTCGTCGTTCCACACCCGCAGATTGCCCCAGCTCTCGCGCTTGGGATCATAATAGTTCGCGAAGGAGAAATGGTGCTTGGCATCGAGCCAACCGTGGTTGGCACCGCCCAGGCTGGCAAAGGGACGCAGTTCGATCATGGTGTATCTCCTTGGGGAGGAACGTCAGGCGGAAAGAAGCGCGAGCGCGGCAACCTGTGGGCTCGTGAAGCCATGGTCGAGCAGTGCGGGAACGTAGCGCTCCGCGACCCGACGCTGCCGGCTCGTCTCACAGACAAAGGCGCGCACCGCCTCGAGCTTTGGATCGGCGGACGGGGTCGCCCCCGTCCTGCCCGTTACCGCCCGATAGATGCGGCGGACCGGCCCGGCTCTCGTCGCCGGTACGCGTCCACAATCAGACGCACTCCGAAGCGCGGCCGACACCGCCTGCCATTCAACCTGGCTGAGCGTCAGACCCGTGTTCGCCTCGATCCGCATTCCGCCCTCCGTCGTTCCGATGAGACGAAGATAGGCACTCAGGACATACGTGTTCAGCCTGATAAAATGGAGGGAAACATTCGAAAGACTTGAAATGATGGCGCGGTGCCGCCGGATGACCGGCTCTGAACCGCGATGGGATCGCAGGCGGATCAACGGCCGAGCTTGCGCGCAATGCTGCTTAAAGTCGCAGTCATGCGTTGGCGGTTGATGACCGATACGATCGACGATCTTCAACGCCAGATGGACGCCGCGGCGAGCGCGCTCGACTTTGAAGAGGCGCGGCGGATCCGTGACCGCATCAACCTGATGCGCGGCGGGGCGAGCGTTGCAGAGGTGGAGCAGGCGGATACGTCGGGCCTGGTACGGCAGCAGCCGGGTGCCATGGGTCTCGGCACGAGCCGACAGCGCCCGGTCCCCCCACCGGGATGGAAGCCGCCGTCCAAGCCAGATCTCATGACTTCAGGCCGGAAGCGAACCCGCGAGACGACGCCGAAAGTGCCACCGCGCTGACCTTGCGTGCCGAACGTGCGCGGCGTTCGCTTCCGCACCCGACGTTAGACTATTCCCTCCTGCACCGCTTGGTGGACCGTCCGTACGGCCGGCTGAAAACCGAACGTGCGGGCAAGCGACCCGTCGATATGAAGGTACCACGGGTCCTGGAGCGGCTCGGACGAAGGGGCCATATCCCCTCCGGCCAGGCGCACGAGCTCGTAGATCGTCGTGGGCGCCTCGTCGGATATGTTGACCACGCGACCGTCGAACGCGCCCGCCAGGGCCATGTTCATCGCCGTCGCCATGTCGCGGTGATGGATTGTGCTCATCCGGTGCGCTGGGTGAAAGCCGAATGCATCGAGATGCTTCGGCAACATTTCCAGATGGCCGTCGCCATCGCCATAGACGAACGGGAAGCGGAGGATCGTCCAGTTCAGGCCGCTCTCCCGCAGCGCCCTTTCCGCCATGACTTTGCTGGCCGGATACGCGTCCTGCGGGTCAACGGCATCCGTTTCCCGTCCGGGCTGCGGATTGTTCCGGCTATAGACGTTGGAAGTACTGGCCATGATGAAGCGCGCGCCCGGTGCGTGGGCCTGCGCCGCTGCGATCAGGCTGCGCGTCCCCTCCAGATTACTCCGCCAGATCAGGTCGGTATCCTGCGTGCGGAACACCGCTGCCAAGTGAAGGATCGCCGAAACCCCCGCGACCGCCTCGGCGAGCGAGGACGGCTCCAGGAGGTCGCCTTCCACCACCTGCACGCCGGCAAGTCCCTTTTTGCCCGGACGGACGAGAATGCGACAGTCCTCGCCACTATCAACGAGCCTCGGCAGGAGGCGCTCTCCGACCAGTCCGGTGGCACCCGTCATCAGGATCGTCATGCCTTCGCTCCTTTCAGTCGCTGGGCCAGGCGCTCCGTCGCAAGTTTCAGGACCCGCGTAGCCGTATCGATCTCCGCGTCGGAAAAACCGTGAAACGCCTCTTCGCGGATGAAGCTCAGGTCAGGCAGCTCGCGCCACAGCGCCGTTCCGGCGGTGGTCAGGCGGAGCAGCTTCTGGCGTTGATCGGTGGCGTCAGGAACTTGCTCGACCAGCCCCTTGCGCACCAGCGCCGAGACGATGATGCTCACGGTCGCCCGCTCGATCTGCAGCAATGAGATGAGCTCGCGCTGCATCGTTGGACCAGCCTGCGCGAGCTGGTGCAGAACATACCATTGCGTCGTACCAAGGCCGTGCGGCCGCAGCGCCTCTTCCATCAGCGCGCGCCCAGCAAAATAGCACCGCTTGGCCCAGGCGCCCACGGCGAGATGATCCGCTCCGTCGGATTCGTTAGCCATCAAACATAGTTGTTAAATAGCAAACAGGAAGTCAACCGGGCGCGCAAGACGCCCGGTCGCGCTCCAATGCGGAGGGGCCAGCGGGGACGGCGCCGACCGCCCCCGCCCGCCAGCACGAATGCCCGTCCGGCAGCCTACTTCTTGACCGGCACCGTCGCGAGGTCGCGGTCGATCGTCGCCAGCAACGGATCGTTGAACTGGTCGGGCAGGTACGCCTGGAGCCCGTACAGCGTCGTGCCGCGCGCCATGTCCAGCTGCGGGTTCTTGAGAAAGGCGGGCACATGCCGTTCCAGCACCGCGCGGGCGGCCGGGTTGTCGAGCAGTTCACCGATCGGCGTGGTCAGCGTCGTGTAGCGTCCCGATGCCTTGGCGGCCGCCAACGCCTGTGACAGGCGATCGATCTCCGCACCCCAGGGATCGCGCGCAACCACGGTCTTGCCGTTCGCCGCGAAGTCGGCGAGCGTATCGTTCGCACGGGTATAGCGCGGCCACTGCGGCAGCGCGCCGCCGTTCGGATCGCCCCGCTTGACGAAATTGGCGAGGTAGCTGCTCATCGCCTCACCGACGTCCTCATCCTTCAGCGTTGTCTGGGTGCCATATTTGATGCGCACGTTGTCGAAGAAATAGGGGATGTCGGTCGCATGCCCGGCCCCGCCCTGCCCGATCGAATCCGCGACATAGGAGAAGCGATAGCCCCACACGGGCACGCCCTTGTCGGCGATCATCGCCGATGCCTCGCGCCCACCGGCGATCATGAAGCCGCTTTTCCCGCCGATATCGGCGCTGGTCGCCCCGATCATCATCGGCATGCGGGCGAAGCGATCCTGCTCATAAGCCTTGCGCACGTCGACCACGACCTTCCCGTCGACGAACGGTCCCGAGTTGGTCGGCGGAGCGCCCGCCCGCCCGGACATCTGCGCCATGTTCAACCCGTCGAGCACGTCCTCCGCCGACAACGCACGCAACCGCTGCAGGGCGTCGGGCGCGGTGGGGTCGATGCCCTTCGAACGCGCGAAATTGCCGCCGATCTTTTCAACGTCCGCCAGCGTGTTGCCGGTGAACGCCTTGGCGTCGCCGCCCGACATCACCACTGCCTTTTCGAACAGCCCCTTGGCTTCGGGAGACGTCACGAGCGCGTGAACCGAAATGCCGCCGGCACTTTCGCCAGAGATGGTCACGTTCGCCGGATCGCCACCAAATGCCGCGATGTTACGCTTCACCCATTGCAGGGCCGCGACCTGGTCCATGATCCCATAATTGCCCAGCCGGCCGCCATCGGCATTCTGCGCGGTCAGCTGCGGCAGCGCGAAGGTGCCGAAGCGACCCAGGCGGTAGTTGAAGCTGACGAACACCACGCCCTTTTTCGCCATGTTCGCGCCGGCATAGGTCGGCGGAGAGGCCCCGCCGTTCACGAAGCCCCCGCCATAGATCCATATCAGCACCGGCAGCTTGCCCTTCGCCCCCGCCGGTCGCCAGACATTGGCGTAGAGACAGTCTTCGGCAGGGGTGGTGCCGAGCGGAGCCGCGTCGCTCGGGAACGGCTTTTGCATGCAATCCGAACTATATTGGGTGGCGTCGCGGACGCCGGTCCATTTCGCCGCCGGTTGCGGCGCACGCCAGCGCAGCGGGCCGACCGGCGGCGCGGCAAAGGGGATGCCTTTCCAGCTTTCGACCCCATCGTCAGCCTGTCCCCGCACGGCCCCGGTATCGGTGCGGATCGTCGGACCCGCCGGCTGCGCGGCGGCGGGGACGGCGGTCAGTGCGGTGGCGACGATCAGAGCCTTGGTGAAACAATTCATCGAACGGGACTCCTGGGACGAGAGATTTTGGGAAGCGGTCGGACGGAGGCGTGCGCCTTTCAGCGCGGCAGTAGGCGGGGTCAGCGCGGCCGAGGCGGCGCGGTGGTGACGATCGACCGAGCGCGAAGCGGGTGCGGCCCGCCGTGGAACGTCAGCAGCCTTGGGCGCCGTCGTAGTCGGACACCGATCGGTGATTGTCTGGCCCTGAACCACCTTCACCGGTGCCCGCCAGCGTCGATCCGAGCGATGAGCCCTCCCCCGCCCCCTCGACGGCGCAAGCCCAACTCTCTCACTCCTGCCCGCCTTCACGGAGCAAGGCGACCGCGGCGGGCTGTTCGGAGGTATGGAACGGCCCCCTGGGAACGGGCAGCAGCATCTTTAGCGCCTCTTCCTCCAGATTATGACGGATCAACTCCCTGCCGAGCTTCAGCCTTGGGCCGGGTGCGGCGGGCGCGGCGTTGACGACCTGGAACAGCCCGTCCACGGCCGCGTCCGGCGCGCGCTCCCCGGCAGCGGTGAAGCTGTCATGATAGACAAGAAGAGCAAGGCTGCTCTCCGGATCGAAGCGATTGGCCCTGACGATGAAACGCCGCGCCTCCGCAAGCCGCTTCGAACGTTGGGCATCGGGCCCGCGCACGGCTAGCTCCGTGAGCGCATCCCCCTTCCATACCAACGCCCGCGTATCCGTCGGCGTCTCGGCGAGCACACGGTCGGCGGCGCTGAGGCATTCGGCACCATTGCCGCTCCGGCATTCGGCTTCGGCGAGGAGCAGATGATGTTCCATCTGCTGGGGATGTTGCCGCGCATTGTCGCGCAGCCGCTTGAGCCAGGCTGCACGTCGGGCGAGCGCCGTCGCGCGCTCGCGGCCCTCCTCAGGCACCTCCACTCGTGCGCCAAGCTCAAGCCGGCCGCGGATCAGGCCGGCCTCTGCGCGGGTCAGCCGCCGGATGGTCGGGGCCGGTGCGCGATCGGACGGAAAGGTCATCCGCTCGCCCTGTACCTTCTTGCCGCGATAGCTGGTCACCGTCCGCTGGAGTTCGGCCGGACTGCCAAGAACACGCGCGGCGCTCTTCGCGTCCCTGCCGCTCGCTCTGGCCTTCAGATACGCTTCCAGCCGCGGCTTCCACTCCTCCGAGAAATAGAAAAGGTGGCTCAACCTCCAGGCATGAAAGGGGGTCCATGGCCGCCCTTTCCCCGACAGATAGCTGTCGTCCAGGATCTGCTTGATCGGGTATTCGCCATACCAGTCGATCACCTGGAAAAAGCCGGCCGGAACCTGACCATATTCCACATAATCATCGCCCGTGACCATGGTCGCGAACATTTCACCGAAACCCTGCAGGAACCAGCGCGGGTAAGCCGCCGGGAAATAGGTCATGAGGTAATTTTGGACAAAGCCGGCATAGAGACGAGATTCGGCAGATTGGCAGAAGGCGATCTCGTTCCTGCGAACCCTCATGAGGAAGTCGGAGAGGTCCCCACCGGATATGAAGTCCATCAAAGAGAGGTCATTGCGGCCGTCGCAATTGCGCGGCGTCGGCGCGCCTTCCGATGGTTTAACGATCAGATTGACGCCGTCCTCGGTCGTCGCGAGAACCGGTCCTTCATCGCGCGGATCATAATAGATCGTCTTGGCGAACGCCCTGGAAAACGGTCCATATTGCCAGCGAAGGTCGGTCAACTGAAGCTGCTCGAACGCCGCGACACTTCCGGTCATGGTCACTGCGATCTTGATCGTTTCGTCGGGCTTGCCGACCCGGTCGAAGAGCGCGGAGAGCACGAAGTGAAGCTTCTCCAGATCATGCGCTGTCTTGCGAAGATCCGCTTCGCCGCCCTGGCTGAACACGATGACATGCGGCGTTTCCGCCATGCGCCAGTCGCTCATCTCCACCTTGGTGGTCGCGGGCATCCTGGTGCCGGTGACGATGACCTGCGTCTCGCCATTCTTCACCGGCGCGCCAATCTGCGCGTGCACCGGCAGGCTGAGCGCCATGCCAAGGACGAGGAACGACCATCGCGTCATGTTTCCGCCCCTTGCGCCGAGCATTGCATCAGCATCACGCACGTGTGCAACCACGAAATCAAGTTACATTGAAGTAAATGGCGCAAAGGATTTGCCAGCTTGCGCAGAAGATGACGTAAAATCGCCAGCAGCGTCTTCCGAACCGGCCTTGAAAGGTTCGATGCATTCGCACGGCACCACAGCCGCAGGCGCAGGCATTCGAGCGCATTCGCGCTGATCGAGGCGGTCGTGCTGCCCCGGAAGAAGGCAAGTTTGCGCGCCCGCCGGTGTCCTGGACGCAAAAATAGCCCCCGGCGCGATGGCGCTGGGGGCTATTTTGTTGTGTTGGTTGCGGGGACAGGATTTGAACCTGTGACCTTCAGGTTATGAGCCTGACGAGCTACCGGGCTGCTCCACCCCGCGACGCTGGGAGTGTTGCATTGTGAATGGGTTTTGTGTGCACGAGCTTC